>DATLUX010000253.1:0-41380 GCA_035577805.1 Verrucomicrobiia bacterium | reverse complement strand
ACTTTCCAGTGCCGCACGATGGTCTTCTTCACGTGCCCCGGCTGCGTGCAATCATTGGCGCTCTCCGAATCGGTGTGGCTCACCGTCGCGGTGCCGCAAGTGTCCGCGCCGCCCGGCTGGCCGGTCGCCGAAGGATCAGTTAGACCCGGGCATTCCACCGTCTTGTCCGGCGGGAAGGCGCTGAAGGTGGGGTTGACGTTGTCGTTGAACGTGACGGTTGTCGTGCAGGTTGAGGAATGGCCGTGGCCGTCGTTTATGGTCAAAGTGAGCGTAGCGCTCTGATTGCATGGATTGACAGAAATCGACAGCGTCGCGGTGCTGGCAGGGACCGGGCGATTGCCGGGTCCGGCAGCGATAATGCCGCCCGCTGGTGAGATCGTAACGTTCGGGTCGCTGCTCGTCCAAGTGTACGTCAGCAGGTCACTATCGGGGTCGGAGGCTGTGGCGCCATTGATCGAGGCCGTGCGGCAAGTGGCGGAGTAAGGGCCGCCGGCGTTGCAACTCGGGGCCTGGTTGCAACTGCCCGTAATGGTCACGGTAGGCTCAGAGCCGACAAGGTCAAAGTTGCCGCCCCCGCTTATGGTGGTTGTGTTTTGATCCGCGTCAGTGGTCCACACGTACGGACCTGCCGTGCAGGGTGCAGTGGCGGTCAGTAAGACACTGACTGACTCGCCTGGCGAAAGCCGGTTCGCACTTGAATTGCTACGGAGTTGAATCACACCAGATACCAGCGTGGCCGTCCATGTCTTGCCCGCGGGAGCCGTAACGGTGCCGATTATGACTGCACTGTAACCAGTGGGGACGGTAATATTCGCGGAACCCAGCTCCTGGTTGCTACTCGTTTCGTTTTTGATAGTCGCCGTGTAGGAGGATACGTGCCCGGCGGTGTCAGTGTTAGGCGAGATGCTGGCGGTGTAATTTCGAACGGGTGCGTCGTCGGTGAACGTGGCTGTCGCAGTGAAGCCGGATGACTGCCCTCGCGCCGTCAATTCGAGCGTTGCACCCAATTCATCCTCGTCAGTCGGTACGGTCCAGGTTGTCTCGAAACCGCCGTTGGCGTCGGCTGTGACCGTCCACGGTTGGTGCGCCGGGCTGGTCGCATCATCGCCGCCGCCGACGTGCAAGATCTGGCATTGCACAGTCTCGCCAGACAGGAATCCGCTGCCAGTGATGGACACAGTGCTCCCGGGTGGGTAATCAGGCTTGTCCGTGGTGACGGTGGCGGCCGCCTGCGCCACACTGCTCAACAGCCCGCCGGCCGCGCATAACGCAAGAAGCTGGCAGAGCAGGATTGGGAAACGAACGCAACGAGGGATTACAGCGCGATTAGGCTTCATGGACATGCGGATTCAGGGTTGAAGGGTTGCGGACTGGCACTGGAGCGGCGGACTAGACTGCTTGCCAGGCTTGATAAAGTCATAAAGGGCCTCCTTGGAACTGCTTATTTTTATTTAAACATACTGAGTAGTATGCCCCAACTGTTTCGATTCTACCGATGCCCGACGACCACAATACACTCCTGTCCTTGGATTTGACTTGAGCGGGCTCTTGGACCGACTTGAACGGACTGGATACGGACCGGTTTGATATCGGCTTCCTTTCTGGTTGTAAAGGTTTCTTTTTGGAATTCTTGGAATGCCTCCGATCATTAGCGAGGGATGGTAGGCTAACTCTTTGTCGAGGCCGCGATAGGGAGCCATGCGTTGCCATCGACAAAGATTGCCAACAAGCTTGGCGGCGAAGTGCGCGTGCGCGGCGAGCCGGGCAAGGGCACAACCGTGAGTGTGCGTATCCCGCGGCCCGCAGCGCGGCGGAGAGCAAATCGCGATGAGAATTCTGATCACAGACGACCACGCCGTAGTCCGGCAAGGCTTAAAACTGATCCTCGCTGACCATTTCCGGAAACCTGTCTTTGGCGAAGCCCATAACGCCCAGGAGGCGCTGAACCGCATTTGGCAGGAGAAGTGGGATGTGGTGATTCTGGACATCACGATGCCGGGACGCAATGGATTGGAAGTGCTCAAGGAAATCAAACGTTCGCGCCCCAAACTGCCCGTGCTGGTCTTGAGCATGCATCCGGAGGACCAATTCGGCGTGCGCATGCTCAAAACCGGTGCCGCCGGTTATCTCACCAAGGAAAGCGCCGGCGCGGAATTGGTGGGAGCAATCCATAAAGTCGTCACGGGCGGCCGATACATCAGTCAGTCATTGGCCGAACGGATGGCTTCTTATCTGGACATGGATGTGCATAAGGCCCCGCACGAACGGCTCTCGAACCGCGAATTCCTGATCCTGCGCATGATCGCATCCGGGAAATCAGTTGGTCAGATCGCAAAGGAACTCTCGCTCAGTGTCAGCACCGTCAGCACCTACCGGGCGAGGATTCTCGAAAAGATGGATATGAAGAACAACGCCGAGTTGACGCATTACGCAGTGCAAGAAGGTCTCGTGGGCTGACGAACGAGCCATCGCCAGATTCATTCCAGAGCTCCCGCCGGCCGGAAGGGCGCCTTAAATCTACAACGGGGCACTGCGCTCGATAATCCCCTTGGAAATCGCGTAGCGAGTCAAGCCCGCGATGTCGTGGATGTTCAGCTTGTTCATCACTTGCTGGCGATGTTTCTCCACGGTCTTGATGCTGATGCACAACTCAGCGGCGATGTATTTGTTCGTTCTGCCCTCCGCGATCGATTGCAGCACTTCGGCCTCTCGCGTGGTGAGGTCAGTTCGCTTTCGGGCGGGCGTGCCGCCGAGAAAGGCTTCCCGATACTGTTCGAGCAGGCGTTTGGAGATACTCGGGCTGAAAAAAGCGTTGCCCCTCCTGACTTCGCGGACTGCTTTGATCAAATCGGCCACCGCCGTTTGTTTGAGCAGGTAACCCGCCGCGCCAGCTTCGGTCAACTGCTGCACGTACTCATCGTCGCTGTAGGACGAGAGCACAAGCACTCTGGCGGCAGGCATTTCCTTGATGATCTGGCGCGTGGCTTCCAAGCGGTTGAGGTTGGGCATGGCGATGTCCATGACCACCACATCGGGCGAAAGTTTCCGGGTCATTTGCAGGGCTTGGCGGCCCGTTTCGGCTTCACCTACCACGGTGATGTCGGGTTCGACTTCAAGCAGAACACGCAGTCCTTGCCGGACGATGGTATGATCGTCCACCAACAGCACTTTGATCTTTTCCATAATGATTTGCGTGATTCAATGATTTCGGGCCGGCGCTCCTGCTGAGGCACGGAGCGAAGCTTCTTCTGGTTTCTTCCGCCACGCCGCGGCGCGGGAAGGCTCAAGAAGGCCGCGCGAATTTAGGGGAATCACCACGTGGACAGTGGTGCCTTTGCCCTCGAGCGGCCTGATCGCAAACCTGCCGTTAACCAGCCTGACGCGCTCCTGCATTCCCAACAAGCCAAGCCGCTTCGTACGTTTGCGCAAGTTCTTCGAGTTTTCCTGAAACGACCTTCCGTTGTCCGCGATCTCCATGCAAATTCCGTCTCCAACTTTGTGGAGAGTTACCTCCACCCGGCTGGCGTGGGCGTGCTTGGCGACATTGGCAAGGCTCTCCAGCGCGACGCGGTACAGCACCGTTTTTTGTTCGCCGTTCAAAGCTTCCGCCATCGCGTTGCCCCGAAACTGAACGCAAAGCCCGGTGCGGCGCGCGAAGGTTTTGAGATACGAGCGCAGCGCCGGCAACAGCCCCAGTTCATCCAGCATGGTGGGCCGCAATTCCCAGGCAAAATGATGCACGTTCTCCATCATCTCTTGCAGCAGACGCTGCGCGTCGGCCAGTTTTCGGCTGGTGGTCCCGTCATCTTTGGCGCTCGCCTGTTTCAAACTGGCCAGGGTCACGCTGATGGCCATCAACGACTGGCCCACCTGATCGTGCAATTCCCGGCTGATGCGCCGACGCTCCTCCTCCTGGGCGCTCAGCACGCGGTTGGAGAGGCTCCGCAGCCGCTCCTGCATCTCCTGCGCCTCCCGGAAGAGCTGGCGGTAGTGCTCCTCGCTCCGCCTCAAGGCGTCCTCGGCCCGCTTGCGCTCAGTGATGTCGCGACCGATGCCAAACAGACCGCAGGGCCGCCCATCCCTGGTTTCAACCGCAAGTGTGAATTCTCCGACCGCATACTGCCCCGACGCTTTCCGCACGCGGTATTCCCACCGTTCCGGCCGTTTGCCGTGGAGGATGGCCTGAAAACGCTCCAGCGCGATCCCCACGTCATCGGGGTGAAGCAGTCGGGCAAACGTTTTGCCAACCCAAGCCGCTCGCGGCCAGCCGGTGACGATTTCGAAAGCGCGATTGACGGCGGCGACCCGACCATCCGGCGTCAGGTAGAAAATCACATCATTGGCGGTCTGGACCAGCCGGGTGTAGCGCGCCTCGCTCGATTGCAACTCCCGTTCGGTGCGCTTGCGCTCCCGGATTTCCGCCGCCAGCTTCCGGTTGGTTTCGGCCAGTTCCCGGTTGCGCACTTCCAGCGTCGCGATGAGGTGCCGGAGTTGCTGGTTGGCCTCGCGAAACCCGCGGTGTGTCGCTTCAAAGGGCGAGAGTGATTCCAGAAAGAACAGCCCGGCCGTTTTCAACTCCGCGCTTGCGTCTTTGCCCGGCAGGACCGGCAACTGTTCGAGCGTCTGCAGGTGAACCCGGGCCATGTCCAAAACTCCCAGCCCCCGCGCAATGGCGGCGCGTCCCAGTTCGTATGCTTTCGCCAGGGTGGCCTCGGGCTCGTCGGCCTGGTATTTTCTCAAGGTTGCGGCGTAATCCCGCGTCAACTTGCGGATCTGCCTATTCATGCTGCACTCCAAGATAACGGGCTACCAGCACCAGCGCGTCATCATTTCCTTTGCAATGCTGCTGCAGCGCGCACTTGGCGATCTGCTCGGGTTTCTCGGTCATCTTGATTTCCTGCTGGAATCCGTCGCGGATGCCGTCCGTCGCGAAAATCAGAAGATCACCGGGGGCCACGGGCATGACGCTGGCGTGCAAGGCGGGCAGTTGATAGCCCACCAAGCCGCCTCGCAAGAGAACGTACTCGGACAGGTGGCTGGCGCCGGGGCCGGCGCGCAACAGCAGTCCCTCCACATTGCCCACGCCCAGCCAGGTCACGGTGTTCTTCAACGCGTCCAACGAAGCCACCGTCATTACCACACCGCGCGTCCGCCTGAGCGCTTCGTGACAGCGTTGGACGAGCGAAATGACCGACTCCGGAGCGTGCCTGGCCAGGATGGCCGCAGCGGATTGCGCGGCGGCGGTGGCTTCGCCCCCATGGCCGACGCCATCAATCGCGGCCAGCAGAACGCCGTGATCGAACGGTTTGACCAGATGCAAGTCACCCGCGACTGCTTCGCCAGCAATCGGCCTCACGGCCACACCCCATTCCACCGCGCTGGTCTGGACGACGGGTTGGCTCATCTCATTACAACCACTTCTTCATGGTAATGGTGGTCCCTTTTCCCACTTTGGAATCTACCTCAAATTCGTCCATCAGCCACTTGGCGCCGGGCAAACCCACGCCCAGGCCCTTACGCGTCGAGTAGCCATACTGCATCGCCTGGGCCACGTTAGGAATGCCCGGCCCTTCATCGCGGGCGACGATCAGCATGCCGTGTTTGCCGTTCTGTTGAAACGGTTCAATAAGAATTTCCCCGCGCTTGGCGTGGTCCACAATATTGCGCGCGACCTCGGAAATGGCCGTGGCGATCAGGGTCAGATCCGACCCGTCAAAGCCCATATCCATCGCTTGGGCGCGTCCTTTCTGGCGGGCGGTCACGATATCGGCGGCGGAGCTGATTGGGATCCGAGTGTCACTTTCCATGTTGCAGGGTTCTCTTGATCAGCCGATCCAGATAGGCAAGCCCTTCTTCCAAGTCTAATGCCGTGCCGACGCCTTCCAACGTCAACCCCAATTGCACCATAGCAAAAGCCACATCCGGTTGAATGCCCACAATCACCGTCTCCGCCCCGCGCAACTTGAGCATGTGGGCAACCGCGCGCAAAGTGCGGGTGGCGAACGAATCAATGACATCCAGGACCGTGACGTCAATGATAACGCCGCGGGCACGAAACTGGCCGACGCGATCCGCCAGGTCATCGCGCAATTGTAGCAGGTCCGCGTCGGACAGCACCGACTGAATGCTGGCGATCAAATAATCACCCTGCTTGAGCACAGGAACCTGGATGATCCTAGGCATTGGTTTCCTGGGCCGGGATATCTGTGGTCAGCATGACTTTGTAACCCAAGAGGCGCTCGGCTTCTTCGATGCCGCCTTGCAAATCGCCGACCGCGTTCATCTTGCTCAAATCCACGCCGATCGTGACCAGGGTTTGGGCGATTTCGGAAGACAACCCGGTGATGATGACGCTGGCGCCCATGAGCCGCGAGGCTTCCACCGTTTGGACCAGGTGATTGGCCACCGTCGAGTCAATCGTCGGCACGCCGGTGATGTCCACCACAACGACCTTCGCGCGGTTCTTTCGGATGCCACGCAGCAACTGCTCGGTCAACTGCTTGGCGCGCTGCGAATCAATCACCCCGATGATCGGCAAGATCAGCAGCCGTTCACGCACCTGAAGCACCGGCGTCGACAATTCGCGGATGGCTTCCTGTTGCTGGCGGATCACGCGCTCGCGTTCCTCCACGAAACTCACCGCCACGGTGTTGGCGATGCGATTGGCCGCCGGCTCGTAAGCGTCGAGCACCTGGTTGAGCAGTTCAAAGTCTGCCTGATATTTCTTGAAGAGCGACCGGGCCAGCACATCGCGCAGCAGAAGGACGATGCCCACGACTTCATGCGTTTCAACGCCGCGCGGAATGATGCGCTCGGACAGACTGCGGGCGTAGGCCTGCAAGGCTTCCACACTGCCGGTTTCAAGCACCTCAACGTAATTGTCGTAGACCGACGTGGCTTCGGTGAAAATTTCATCCTTGCTCATCGCGGTCAGAAATTGCGCCTCCGTGATGCGCCGCGACCATTCCTCGCGCAGTTGGGTGCGGTTCCCGCGCAAGTGCGACACCAGTTCGCGCAGCACCGCACTGGCTTGGCTCATGGCGACAGCCGCGGCGGTCGCCTTCATTCGGTTCGCACCGAGAAACGCCTGGTTGAGCGTAGCGACTTCGTTCTTGTCTTTACGTTTCATTGACACCTCCGGAGGAGCTTTAGGCCCTTTGGTTCATGCATGATGGATACTTTCTGCACGCAGTATGGGCTACTATACCGGAAATACCTAGTAGGTGAATGCCGCAACACCTAGTAGGTGAATGCCCCATTTTTTCTGGCAGGCTTCTTAAAAAAACCTTCGCCTCCGACGCGAACTACGCCACCAAGGGAAGCTAAGCTTGTCGTCGATGGACAAATCATTAACATCAGCCCGTGATCACGCGACGTTCTGGATTCCTGGCCAGGTTGGCCCATGCCACCATCAGTGCTGCGGCCGGATCCGCCCAGATGCTCGCGCTCGCCATTGCCCTGACGCTAATCCGAGGAGTTGCCGCCGCCGAATCCGCGTCCAAGGCACCCGCCTCCGCCCTGACCTTCGAGAAACACATCCGGCCCATCCTGAAAGCCAATTGCTTCGATTGCCACGGCGAAGCGGACAAACCCAAGGGCGGTCTTGATCTGAGGTTGCGTCGCTGGCTCGTAGCCGGGGGTGAATCCGGCCCGGCCATCATCCCAGGCAAACCGGAACGCAGCCATCTCCTGGAACTGGTGCGGTCGGGCGAAATGCCCAAGCGGGAGAAAAAACTGACGCCGGCCGAAGTTCAGCTGATCGAAAAATGGATTGCGGCCGGCGCCAAGACCGCGCGTCCGGAACCAACCGAATTGCCGCGCGGCATGAGCATCACGGAGGAAGAACGCCAACATTGGGCCTTCCAACCGATCCGCCGTTCGGCGGTGCCGCCGTTCAAGCCCAAGGACCGCGTGCGCACGCCCATCGATGCGTTCCTGGTCGCGGCCATGAAAGCCAAGCGGCTGACCTTTTCGCCCGAGGCGGATCGAGTGACGTTGCTGCGCCGGGCCTGGCTTGATCTGCTGGGACTTCCGCCCAGCCCTGCGGTGGTCGCCCGCTTTCTAGCCGATCCTGCTCCCAATGCCTATGAACAGATGATCGATGAACTGCTCGACTCGCCGCGTTATGGCGAACGTTGGGGACGCCACTGGCTGGACGCTGCGGGCTACGCGGACTCGGATGGAGCCACCGCCGAAGACACCCCGCGGGCTTATGCCTACAAATACCGCGATTACGTGATCCGGGCTTTCAACTCGGACAAACCCTTCGACGAATTTCTCATCGAACAACTCGCGGGCGATGAAGTGGCCGGCGCATCGCAGGCGAATGCGCAAGCAATGTTGCAGGACCCAATGTCGTTGGACCGCTTGGTGGCGACGGGTTACTTGCGCATGGGCCCTGACGGTACCAGCGGCGGCGTGCCTGACCTGGACGCGGCGCGCAACCAAGTGGTGAGCGACACAGTCAAGATCGTGTCTTCCTCGCTGCTTGGTCTGACCGTGGGTTGCGCCCAATGTCATGATCACCGTTACGATCCAATCCCGCAGCGCGATTATTATCGGCTGCGCGCAGTGCTGGAACCGGCTTACAACTGGAAAAGCTGGCGCAATCCCGCCGAACGTTTGATCTCTCTTTACACCGACGCGGACCGCGCCAAAGCCGGCGCCGTGGAGGCCGAAGCCAGGAAACTGGCGGAGGAACGCCGCGGTCAGGAGAAGAAATATATCTCCGCCGCACTGGAGAAGGAGCTGGAAAAGTTCGACGAACCGATGCGGTCAAAACTCAAGACCGCTTGCGATACTCCCGCCGATAAACGCACCCCGGAACAAAACGCTCTGCTTAAAGAAAATCCCAGCGTCAACATCAACCCCGGTGTCCTTTACCAGTACAATCAGAAAGCGGCGGATGACCTGAAAGCCATGGACGCCAAGATCACGGAGGTCCGCGGCCGGCGGCCGCCGGAGGATTTTGTCAGCGTGTTGACGGAGGTGCCCGGTCAGATCCCAGTCACGCACCTGTTCCATCGGGGTGATTTTCATCAGCCGGGCGAAGCGGTGCCGCCCGGAACGCTGAGTGTGCTGAACGCGGACGGGCGGCCGATGATCTTTCCGGATCACGAAACGGGATTGGGAACGTCCGGGCGCCGTTTGGCGTTTGCCCGTTGGCTGGTGGGCGAGAGCAACCCCTTGACTGCGCGCGTCCTGGTGAACCGGGTTTGGATGGAACATTTCGGCCGGGGCTTGGTACGGACGCCGGCGGATTTTGGAGTGATGGGCGAAAAGCCCACGCACCCGGAATTACTCGATTGGCTGGCGCAGGAGTTCGTGGCCCAGGGTTGGAGCATAAAACATCTGCATCGCCTGATCATGACCTCAACCGTCTACCGTCAGCGCGCGGTGCCTGGCAGCCAGGGCGGCCGCCCGCCCGTCGGGTCTGCGGTGGATCCGGACAATCATTATTACTGGCATAAACCCGTGCAACGATTGGATGCCGAGACCATCCGCGATTCGATTCTGGCCGTGAGCGGAGCGCTCAATACGAAAATGTTCGGGCCGCCGGTGCCGGTCCGACCGGATGTCACTGGCCAGATCATCGTGGGCGTCGACAAGACGGAAGGAGACAACAAGATGCCGGTGGACGTGCCGTTACAAGGGGAAGAATTCCGTCGGAGCGTTTACGTCCAGGTCCGGCGCAGCCGGCCTCTAGCCATGTTGACGACGTTTGATGGGCCGGTCATGGAACTGAATTGCGAACGCCGCCAATCATCCACGGTAGCTCCGCAGGCGTTGATGCTGATGAACAGCCAGTTCCTCCTGGATCAAGCCGCCAAGTTCGCCGAGCGCGCCCGTTCGGAGGCAGGCACTGAGCCCGCGCATCAGATCCAACGCGCCTGGCAGTTGGCTTTCAGCCGGCCTCCTTCCGCCCAGGAGATCCTCCAAGCCGAGTCGTTCCTGGCCCGCCAGATCGATTACCTCCGCGCGCAAGAACAATCCGCCGTCGCCCAACCGCCCAAAGAGCCTGAGCAAGCAAAGGCCAAGATGGACCGCAAGGACGGAAAACCCGCGCCCGCCAGGATCCCTGCAGAAACTCAGGCGCTGCGGAACTTGTGCCAGGCGCTCCTCAGCGCCAATGAATTCTTGTACGTAGACTGACGCGCGATCTCTGTGGTGACACTCACTGCGGGCCCTCGATTGGATTTACCACAGAGGTCCCAGCGCGGCAAAGCCGCAACCGACCGAAGAGGGGGAGGATTACCACGGTTGCGGCTGCGTCGCTCCAGGAGCTCCGTGGCAAAAAATCTTCTCAGAATACCAAGATTTCTTCTTATAGTGGTACGGAGGAACACAGAGGTTCGGATTTGGTTGCGGCTCTGCCGCGCTGTGACGTCCATGACCGCCGCGACGAAAAACCGAAACGGAAAGGTCGGCGGTCGCAGACAGCCGCTACAATTCCATCGGTGTTAATCTGCGTCTGCGCTCATCTGGTGCCCTCCCCGCTCATCTGCGGGCCCCCCTCTCAGCGCGGAGTGCGGAGTGCGGAGTGCCCCTCCCATCTCCGCACATCTGCGGATATCTGCGGGCCTCCTCCCCATCTGCGGGCCCCGTTCATCTGCGGGCCACCTTCCGTCTGCGGGTCCCAAGAAACCTTTTGCGCTCCCCCCGGTAGCCGCTCATACTACGGCTCGATTACTCATTCCTCGGTCCTGGGCCGAGGGATTGCCAAAGGCTGTCATGTCACCGAACCATGTCTGCGCCCATCGGCGGGTTCAGGGAACTGTTCTGTTGAACCTGAGTATCGCTGGATGGCTCGGGCTGGCCATCGTCATCGCACCCGGCCCGGCCGGTGCCCAGCGTGCACCCATTCGAGTCAACTCACCGAACGCCGAATCCGCTACCCAACACGATCATGACATGACCGTGACGGTGCAATCCCCGGAGGGACGTCCGCTGGCCGGCGCCACGGTCACGGGGCCATTCCTGAGGTCCTCTCGTCCGGAAGCTGCGCAGGCCGGCGAGCCGGTGACGGATGAACGCGGGCAAGCTCTTGTTCGTTTCAGTTTCCCTTTCGCGCAGCTGCCCAATGTGAATCTAACCGTTCGCCATCCGGATTACGCGACACGCGAAATCGTTTGGTCAGGGGAACCACCCGCCGTTGTGCAAGGGTTGCCGACCAATTACACGGTGAAATTGGCGCCGCTGATCACGGTCGGTGGGATCGTGCGCAACGACCAGGGTCAACCCCTGCCCGATGTCCAAGTCACTTTCTTTGGGAGATCCACATCGATTGGTTACGACGGCCGCATCAGCGTTCGGGTGCAGGAGAACTCCTCCCTCCCACTGTCGGGTCCGGACGCGGTCAAGACCGACCGCAACGGCGTTTGGGTTCGGAAAGATTTCCCGGCTGACCTGACTGAATTAGCGATCGAGGTGCTCAGGCCTGGCGGAGCAGGCACGCAATTCGGCACCGGGCGTCCTGGAATGATGGGGGGAGGCGAACTATCGCTGGAATCCTTGCGGCAGACCAATGCCGTCTTGATTGTGCCGGACGGCGTTTCGGTGCGGGGCATCGTCGTGGACGAACGCGGCCAGCCGGTCCCGGGCATCACGATGATGGAACGCGGGGGCAGCATGATGCGTTACTACTACTTTACGAATGGGACGGATGGCCGTTTCGAGCTGACCCATCGCGTTTCCGCGGACCTGCTGCTCGGGATCCGTTCCCCGCAGCATGCAGCCCAATCGGTGCCCGTTCTGTTGGAAGGAAAGGCTCCGCCGGAGATCCGCATTGTTTTGACCAAGGCGCGTCCGATGCGACTCCGCATTGTGGGCGATCAAGACGAACCGATCCCCGCCGCTCGTGTGCAGACCCTGGATTACCGAAATCGCGGCCTGCTTCTGGACTGGAGTGAATCGACCGACGCCGATGGGCGAGTCGTTTGGACCAATGCGCCGAATCAAACGATGGTGATGATGGTGACAGCGCCGAACTATCCGCCGCGCCAAATTCGTCTGAAAGCGCGGGACGAAGAAATCGTGGTGCGGATGCGCCAGGCCCCGGCGGAATCAATCCAGGTGCGTGTGACTGTGGTCGAGGCCGGCAACGGACGTGCAATCGCCGGCGCTACCGTGCGCCGCGGGTTCCGTTACGGGGACGACACCGAGGAATGGGGCAAGACCGACGCGAACGGACGTTTTCAAGCCGCGTTAACGGCCAAGGACATGACGCAAAGCTACGATCGCCAATCGTTCGCGATAAGCGCCCTGGCCGAAGGCTACAGTTTATGGAGCAGCGAGGAGCGTTTCATGTTCGCCGAGGGCGACCTGGAACTCACCATGGAGTTGAAAAAGTCCCGGCCACCGGCCGGCATCGTGCTGCAGCCGGATGGACAGCCGGCGGTAAACGCCAAAGTGGCTCTTAACCCCACCCAAAACCCGTTGTATTCGTATCAGGCGGGTGACTTTCAGTCCGGCGGCCAAGGCGTCCAGTACACACGCACCGCCCAGGACGGCTCGTTCCGCTTCACGGCGGCAGCGGAGGATAACCCGCTGGTAATCACTCATCCCACCGGATTCGCGGCGTTAACCATCGAAGAACTGCTGGCTTCGGGTAAGGTCCCATTGCAACCCTGGGCGCAGGTGGAAGGCGTGCTGCGTTCCAGCGGCAAACCCGTGCCGCGCGAACGCGTCGTCATCCGGTCGCCACTGAGCTGGATGTCTGTTGAAAGTTATCGCTTCATGTACAGCACCACGACCGACAAATCCGGTCGTTTCGCCTTCACCAATGTCGTGCCCGGCGAACATTTGCTTTACCGCATGCCGCGGGTGGTCAACGGGCCCAACACCGAAAGTCATCGCTTGGCCTTCACGGTGAAACCGGGAGAAACCAAACGCATCGATTACACCTTCGGTGGCCGCGTCGTGACCGGGTTCGTCAATGCGGATGGCCCCGTGGACTGGACGCTGGACGCGCACGTTTTGGTGGCCAAACAGGGAACGGCACCGCGCGAACCCGCCTACTACGGTCTGGGAGGCCAGGCCGGTTATAAAAAGGCGCGCCGCGCTTATGTGAATTCCCCAGCAGTTTTGGATTTCGAACGGAAACAGCAACAGTTCCAGCTCCTCTTCGATGCGGACGGCAACTTCCGCGTGGAAGATGTGCCGCCGGGCAATTACGAACTGCGAGTTCAAGTCAGTCAGCCGCCCCCGCCCAACCAAGCGCGGTCGCGCGGTTATTCTGGTGAGCGCCGGCCCATCGGCAACCTGTATAAGGAAGTGATCGTGCCTCCGGGCGAGGCCGGCAGCAAGGTGGACCTCGGCACGTTCGAGTTGGCGGTGCAACTGCCGCCCAGCGAACGAACGCCGCCCATCTCCTTCCAGACGACAACACTGGACGGTCAACGGCTCGACCTGACGGTTCTACGCGGGCGGCCCGTGGTCCTGGCGTTCTGGGCCAGTTGGGCGCCGCAATCGCCGGCCAGGCTCGCCGACTTGCGCAGCGCCGTGACCAATCTCACGTCGGGAACCAACATCACCTTCGTCACCGTCAACCTTGATGAAGATCCCGCCCTGGCACGCCAGGGCGTCGCGGGCCTCGACCGCGGTTGGAAGCATACCCGCCTCGAAGGCACCGCCCGCGCGGAAATCACGGAAAAACTTTCGGTCAATACTTTGCCGTTGACCCTGGTGCTCGATCCGGACGGATCCGTCATCGCCCGCGACATCAGTGGCCGGCGCCTGGTGTCGACCTTGGAACGCATCACGCGCAAGCTGGCGCAGAAATGAATGAACGGACGTTGCCCGCGCCAGGCGCGCCTTAAAACGCTAAGAGTTGTTTCGGTCTGGTGTCATTGTAAATGGTATGAAGACGACCTCTTTACTGCTGAAGGCGGCATTTTGCCTCGCCGCCTGGGTAGGCTGGGTAGGCTGGCTGGGCTGCGCGCCGCCTCTGGCCGCCCAGGATGAACCGGCCAGGGTGGACGGGATTATCCTGGGCGCTGATAACCAGCCGTTGGCCAATGCGTTGGTCACGGTCTTCAGCGCCGCGCCACGCGATGGCCAGCACAGCACCGTGGGCATCAAACATTATCCGGATTGCGGAAAACATACGCGCACCGATGCTCAGGGCCGCTTCGTCCTGAAGGATTTGGATAAGGAGTTATTGTTCCGCTTGTTGGTCACAGCCCACGGTCATCGGCCCGATTATATCCGCGACGCCGATCCCCAGTTCGGGGGCGCCCAGGTGAAGTTGAAACCGCTGCGGTTCACCAATGTCCCGCCCAGCCAGCGGATCATCGCCAAGATCATCGATCCAGCAGGCGGGCCGGTGGTGGGTGCTCGCATCGAGGTGGGCGGAACGCGTTACGGAGACGTTTCTTATTCCAGCGCCACCACCACAAAAGTTGATCCCATGGCCGTCAGCGATGAAAAAGGGGAATTCTTCCTGGACTGCGCCAACGACGTGTCCGCCCTCACCGTGACCATCGAAGGTCCGCGCCTGGCCAAACAACGCGCCTGGCTCGACACCGGCAAGGCGCATCTGATCCGCTTGAAGTCAGGCGTCACCGTGACCGGCCGCGTCCTGAACGGCGGCAAGCCCGTCCCGCAATCCACCCTGACCATGGATACCCAGGATCGTGAGGCGTCCGTTTTCTTGCGCGGCTTTGAAGTAGCCAGTGACAGCAGCGGCCGATTCAAACTCACTCATGTGCCCGCCGACACCGCCTTGATGATCTACACCCGAATCAAGGAAATGGAGGAAACCGGCGCCGGTCTGCCGGCCCGGAAAATTTCCACCGCCTCGGAGGGAAGCACCTTGGATCTCGGTGATCTCGAGATGAGCCGCGCCTACATGCTCCGCGGCCGCGTGCTGTTGTCCGACGGCCAACCCGTGCCCGCCCGCACACGCATCTATCTGGGTTTGGAGAACGGTTATGACAGCAAAAACATCACCTTGGATCCCGATGGTTGGTTTGAGTTCCTCGGCGTGCCGGCCGACCAAATCAGCTTGAGTGTCCGCATCCCCGGCTACCGTGTCTCCGCCAAAAACCCGAATAAAGATTGGCTGAACGAAGGACGGTTAGTGGGGCGCCTGGAAAAAGCCTGGGAAGAATTTTACATTCACCTCGAACGCGGCAATGCATTTAGTCCCAGCGATGGACCAGCCACCGATCGGCAGCCGCGCGATAAACCACTGCAACCCGCCAAGATCGAAGGCGCGTAGGGCCTGACAATCGGCCCACTCCCAAACCCAGCGTGCGTGACGAAGCTGCCGGGGTTGGGCAAGGGAATTGGGGGCAAGGGAATGGCGGCCTTTTTAACTTTTATTCATGAAACCACTGTTTCTCTCCGTGCCCTCTGTGTCCTCCGTGGTAATCCTCCCCCCCCTCCTCGGTCGGTTGCGGCTTTGCCGCGCTGGGAAATCCGTGGTCGTCCCAATGCAGGTACGGACCAGCGTATTGGGCTCGGAAACAAACTCTGTTGCCTCCTGAGTTGCAACGGCTCTGTCCAAATCGCCGCCTGAGCGACCCAGACCAATTTTCCGCGCAACGATGCCGCACTATTTCCTTTGTATCGGATGCCGGTCCTGGCGGCCTGCGCGCAACCCAGCAACACAGCCGTGGACCCAGGTGACAAACAAACAAAGCAATCAACAACCTGCCTACTCCAGCGAAGTCCCTATGAAATCTCCCTTTCTCCGAACCGCAGGCGCCGCGTCCGCGTCGAGTCCGCGTCCATTTCCGTTCCGTCGCATGGTCGTCTGTGTGTTGGCCTTGGTGCTGCTGAGTTTTGGCAGCGGATGCGCCAGCCTCGTGAGCGGCCGCCAACGCGAGGTCACTTTCACCAGCAAGCCGGAAGGCGCCAAGCTCACTGTGGTCGACACCCACGGCGTCACCGTCGCGGAAGGGGTGACTCCCTTCACGGCCAGCTTGCAGAAAGGCAAAGCTTACTTCGCCGGCCAACGTTATGTGCTGACCTTTCACAAGGACGGTTACTACGACATGCAACAGGACCTCGAAGGCACCGTCAGCAGCTGGTACTTTGGCAACTTCCTGTTTGGCGGGGTGGTGGGTTTCCTGGTCGTCGATCCCCATACCGGCGCCATGTATACCTTTCCGAAAGAGATTTCGGCCCGACTTACTCCCACAAACGCTACTGACGGAACACAAAGGTCTGAAGGCGAAAACCAAAAACCTCGAGCGCAACTGCCCGACGCCGTCCCGGATCGGCCGAGAGACGCCTTTAAAGAATCCGCCCGCATCCCTGGCGATGTGCCCTGACTCGTCCAGGAGGTGAAGAAGCCTCGTCCAGTTACAAGCCCGAAGCCCCAATGCACGTCGGAACGCGGCGTTCACGCCGCTTCAGTGTCCGCCGGCTCGGGGGGCCATGGACTGTTCAACGCTTCCTCCGATCCCCATCTTCAAGCGGCCTAAAGGCCGCGATCCCGAGGGCAGTATCCGAAATGCGCCCGCTCCTACGTGATTGGCTTTGTTCTGAATTGACCCCTGGAACGTTGCTGGCGATAGTAACGGACCGATACCCTGGGCCACGACGTCAGACCGGCTTTGCTTTATTCGAGTGGCTCCGGTGAAAGAGTGGACCAGGGTCAGCGGCCACGAGCATGCCATTCGTTACTGCGCCTTTAGTGAGTTCTCCCTTCTGCTCACGGTTCTTCAGTCTTCTGTTTGGGGCTTTACTCATCTTCGCCATCAACAGTGTGGCCCAGGAAGCACCGCGCATCACTGAATTCATGGCGTCCAACAGCCGCACGCTGGCTGACGAAGACGGGGACAGCTCCGATTGGATCGAGATCTACAATCCGGCCGCGGACACCGTGAGCCTGGACGGCTGGTTCTTGACGGACGACGCCAATCGCCTGGCGAAGTGGCGTTTCCCGAATGTCACCTTGGAGGGGAACGGCTACATGGTCGTCTTTGCATCGGGCAAGAATCGCACCAACGATCTGAACCGGCTGCATACCGGCTTTCAATTATCAGCGCAAGGCGAGTTCCTGGCCTTGGTGGATCCGCAGACAAATATTGTCTCTGCGTTCGCCCCGTCTTATCCACCGCAGCAGCCTGATGTCGCTTACGGGCGCGACCTGCTTTCTCCGGAGATGGTCGGCTATTTCCCGACGCCGACGCCCGGAGCACCCAACAACGTGGCCGGAACCAACTTCGGCGCGGAAGTGCGTTTCTCCGTCGAGAGCGGGACGTTCCTGGATCCCTTTGATCTGCGGCTCACGACGACCGATCCGACAGCCGAGATTCATTATCTATTTGTGCAGGGCCCAACCGCCTCCGGGCGCACCAATGTGCCGACGATTTCCTCTCCGCTTTATACGGGTCCATTGCGCATCATTGGCTCCGCGCAGGTCCGCGCACGCGCTTTTAAGCCCGGAGTATTGCCCGGGCCGCCGCACACCGAGACCTATTTCAGCCTCGACCCGAGCGCGTTATCCTTTTCGTCCGATCTGCCCATCATGGTGATCAATAACCTCGGGCAGGGACCCATCCCGCCCTCGGGCGATCAATCCGCGGCCGTGGCCGTGTTTGAACGGGACCAGAGCACCGGCCGCGCCACGTTGGTGGGGCGGCCGACCCTCACGAGCCGGGCCGCCATCAACATTCGCGGACGCGGCACGCAGGACTACCCCAAGTCCAGCTTGGCTTTGGAATTCTGGGATGAATTCAACGTGGACAAGCCGCTTGAGCTGCTGGGCATGCCGGCCGAGTCGGACTGGGTGCTCTACGGTCCGGTGGATACGGAGCCGGTCCTGATCCATAACCCGCTGGCGCGGGAGATGAGCAACATCATCGGACGCTACGGATCGCGGACGCGTTTTCTGGAAGTGTTCCTGCAAACGACCGGCGGATCGATCATCTACCACAACCCGACCAATGGCCATTACAACGGCATCTACGTGGCGATCGAAAAGATCAAGCGCGGTCCTCATCGCGTGAATGTGACCTCGCTGGACCCGGCGGATACGGCGCCGGACACGATCACGGGCGGTTACATGTTCAAGAGCGACGAGCCGATTGAACCGGACGAGTATGCCTTCCTGGGCGCCCGCCAACAGAACATCATGGTCTACCCAGGCAAACGCAGCATCGTCCAGCCGCAACGGGCACCGCAACTGGCGTATTTGCGCAGTTACTTTGGAGCGTTCAGCAACGCGTTGTTCGGATTGAACTGGACGAATCCCGTCACCGGCTATGCCCAATACGCGGACGTCAATTCGTTCGTCGACCATCTGCTGATCAGCGCGATCACCTACAACGTCGATGCCATCCGGCTGAGCGGTTATTTCTTTAAGGAACGCAATCGGCCGCTGGAAATGGGGCCCATCTGGGATTGCGACCGATCTCTTGGCTCAACCGACGGCCGCCAGTTCAACCCGCGCCTATGGAGCGTCGATGGCGGCACCGATTACTTCAATCCGCCCGGCCCGGGCCCGTCCCACTTCTGGTTTGGCCAGATGAGCCGGGACATCAATTTCTGGCAGCGGTTTATCGATCGCTATCAGGAGATCCGGAAGGGGCCTTATACCGTAACCAACCTCTACGCCATCATCGACCGGATGGTGAGCGAACTGCAGGAAGCCCAGCCCAGGGAACAAGCCAAATGGGGTTTCCGCGCCCCACCCCGGGGAGTCAACGGCACCGGCATCGGCACCTATGCCACGGAGGTCATCTGGCTCAAAACCTGGTTGTCTAATCGCCTCGATTTCATGGACACCAATTTCCTGGCCCAGCCACGCTTTAACGTGGAGAGCGGCCCGGTGCCTTCCGGGTATAATCTGGAGTTAACCGCGCAGGGGCCCCTGAGCGGGACACAGATCTATTATCAGCTCGACGGCAGCGATCCTCGCCTCCTCGATGGCGGGATTTCCCCAACCGCTTCGCTTTACAGCGGCCCCATTCCCATCACCCGCAACACACGCGTCCTGGCCCGAGCTTACAACCCCAATCACCGCAACGTCACCGGCCATAACGCTCCGCCTTTGTCGAGTCCGTGGTCCGGCACCAACGTCGGCATCTTTGTCGTGCAAACGCCTCCGCTCATCATCACCGAGATCATGTATCATCCGGACAACCCGCCTGCCGGCGACCTCACCGATCCGGATCATTTCGAATATATCGAACTCAAAAATATCGGCGCCACGACTCTGGATCTGGTCGGATTCCATTTCACCAACGGCATCGACTTCACGTTCACGGCCACCAATGCCGTGACCAGCCTGGCCCCGGGTGCCCGCGTGGTCCTGGTCAAGGATCGTCTCGCTTTCCGCGCCCGTTATCCGGACGTCACCAACGTGGCCGGGGAATTCCGCGGTAACCTCGCCAATGACGGTAATCGGTTGACCTTGGTCGGGCCGGTCGATGAGTTGATCCTCGACTTCCGCTACGAGGATCATTGGTTCCCGATTACGGATGGATCCGGGTTTTCCCTGGTCATGAACGATGAAAACGGTCCCTTGACGAGCTGGGGCGATCCGGCGCGGTGGCGGCCCAGCAGCTGGTATCAGGGCAGCCCCGGAGCCGACGACCCGCCTCCCACGCAGCTTGCCCCCATTGTGATCAGCGAGGTCCTCGCCCACAGTGTCCCCCCCGATGTCGACGCCATCGAGCTCTGCAATCCCACCGCGCAACCCGTCAACCTCGGAGGCTGGTTTTTGACCGATGATCCCGGACACCCGAAAAAGTTCCGCATCCCGGCCAACACGATGATTGGTGCAGGCGCATGTCTGCATTTTACGGAGGCTCAATTTAATCTGCCCGGGGATCCAAATGCCTTCGCCTTGAGCCGCCTGGGCGACGAGGTGCATCTGTTCTCCGGAGACGGCACCAACCTGACCGGTTATACGCACGGGTTCGATTTCGGTCCGTCTGACCCGGAAGTCTCCTTTGGACGCCACGTCACGAGCACGGGCGACGAGGAATTTGTGGCCCAGGCCGCGCTCACATTCGGCAGCGCCAATGCAGGTCCCCGCGTCGGTCCGGTGGTGCTGCGCACCATTCTCTATGATCCACGGGCGCGCGTCTTCGGCACCACGCGCGTGGACAATCTGCATGACCAGTTTATCGAGTTATACAACACGGGCGACGTGGCCGTGCCGCTTTATGATGTGCAGTACCCGACGCACACCTGGAAGATTTCCGGCGGGATCGACTTCAACTTCCCTTCGGGCGTCGTGCTGCCAGCCCATGGTTCCCTGCTGGTCGTGGCCTTTGAGCCAGGCGCCGACGTTTATGAGAGCGAAGCGTTTCGGATCGAATCAGGTTATGACGTGGCCGTGCCGCTTTATGGACCGTTCACGCGACGCCTGGGCCGCGAGGACGATGTGATCGATCTGCGCAAACCGGGCCTGCCGGTGCTCCCGCCCGCGCCGGACGCCGGACTGGTGCCGTACGTGCGCGTCGAAAAAGTTGCCTACTCGGCCCAGGCGCCCTGGCCGACGAACCTGAGCGGATCGGGAATGGCCCTGCGCCGAAGCCGCCTGGACGGTTACGCCAACGACCCGGCGAATTGGAGCGCGCTGCGGGACTTGCGCCCGACTTTCGATCAGTCACCGACCCGGCAGACGGCCAGGCCAGGCGGCACGGCGTTATTTACGGTGGCCGTGCGCGGCACAGTCAACTGGAGTTACCAATGGCGATATAACGGCGTGCCCATTCCCGATGCCACCAACGCCACCCTCGCCATCACTAATGTTCAACTGGCGAATGCCGGCCGTTACGATCTGCTCGTGTTGAGCGCCGCAGGGACCATGCTCAGCCCGCCAGCCACACTGACCGTGCTGGTCGAACCCACGATTGTGCAGCAGCCCGTCGCGGTGATCACCGCGCGTGGTGTCGACGTGGCTTTTCAGGTCAGCGTCACAAACACCGCCACGTTGCCCATCACCTATCGTTGGATGCGCGGTTTTACGCCGGTCAGCATGGCGCAGTTGGATTCTTACAGCGGCCTTCTGAGCATCAGCCAGGTTCAACCGGGCCATGCGGGAAGCTATTCGGTGCAGCTGAGCAACGCGGCAGCGGCGCCCGGCACCGGTTTGGTCAGCCGGGTGGCCCCGCTGATCGTCGTCACGCCGCCCAGCAACGTCGTCGCCCAAGCCGGCGCGGATGCGACTCTGCGAGCCTCCGTGGGAACGGGGGCGAACAATCCTGCTTCCTTTCAGTGGTTGCACAACGATGTGCCGATCCGGGGAGCCGGCGGCGTCTTGGCCCCGGGCACGACCAACATGATCTTCACCGTGACGAACGTGCACGCCGCCGACGAAGGATTCTATTCGCTATGGGTCACGAATTCATTGGGGACGGCAGCTCCGTTCCGCGCTGGGATTGGGCTGCTGGCTCCAGTGACGTTGAGCGACCCGAGCGTGTTGCCCGACGGGGCGTTCCAGGTCTGGCTTCAGGGAATCGGCTATCAAACGTATCAGGTGCAGTTCACCACCAATTTCCAAAGCTGGAGTGACTTGTTAACGGTGAATTACACCACCGACTTTGTGCCCATCGTCGATCCAACCGCCACCAATTCTTCCAGACGCGCCTATCGGGTCCTGACCAAGCCTTAGTTAGGGGTACCCCCCTTCAGCGCCGCGATTGGAGAAAGGCGATCAAGTCACGCAGGTCAACTGGAGTCAGCCCGGCCTCCAATCCTTCCGGCATCAACGACACCCCGCTCGATTCGAGACGTTTCAACTGGCGCCGCGGCAACGTGACTTCCTTGTTCATCGCCTGCAGCAGCACCACCGCATCCGCCGTTTCCGACTTCAACAAGCCGGTCTCGATCTCGCCGCTCGTCGTTTCCGCCGTGAAACTGATGTAATTCGGGTTGATGGCCATGTTCGGGTCCAGGATGTTGGACAGCAGATCTTCCACGCCGCGCTGCGCGGATGCGCCCAGATCGGGCCCGACCTGGTTGCCTACTCCGTTCAAGGCGTGGCATGGAGCGCACAACCGATCAAACACCAGACGGCCCCGACTCGAATCACCGGTCGCCGGCAGCTTTTTCAGCCAATCCTCCACGACCGTCTTGCGATTGCTGTATTCCTCGTCGCCGATGAATTTGGCGGCGCGGGCCTTGATCTCGGGCGAACTCTTGCGCAACAAACGGCGGCGCTGTTCCAGGTCGAGGTTGAGTTCACCCAGTTTGATTCGGTCCTGTTCGATCGCGGTCATCAACACGTCATGGAAAGCAACCCGTTGCAGGAACAGGTTAACTACGGTGGGGCGCGCCGCCGGCGCCAGCACGCGCCAGTGCTCGACCAAGTCCCGCGGCAACTGCAGATCGCTATACTGCCGGAGCACGGCCAGAGCTGCGTCGCGCAGCGCCGGCGGTTGGCCACTCTCCAGCAACGCGACCAGCGTGCGGCCCGCTGCCGTATAACTGCCCAAAGCGACAACCTGGACATCGGCCTGGCGTTGCTCGACCGAGCGCGCTGCGTTCAGCGCATCCTGGCTGGCTCGACTGAGGGCCTCGTGCTGAATCTCTGATTCGGGCAGCCCGACCGTGCGGCCGAGCTTCCAGGCGGCGGCAAACAACGCGGGCGCTTCCGGGCGCGAGAACTTTTCCAGTGCGCCGGCAATTCGCGGATCGCTCGACCCTGGCGGGCTGGTGCGGCTTAACCCTCTCTGCACACCCTCCAACGCGGCGACCTGCAAACCCGCCGTCACCCGCGCCGGCGAGATAATCTGCAGGAACTCCACCAGGGCATCGCCCGAACGAGCTCCCATCCGGGCACCGCACAAATCCGACAGCTCACGCACAGCGTCGAGGCGTTTCGGTGCGTTGGAGGATTGAAGGAAAGCGCTGGCCTCGAGCAAATCCCGCAGGAACGCTCGTTCGCCGTCCTTAAGCGAACTAAGCACCGCGATTCGCGACCAGCGATGCGGGTAGTCGGCCAGAAAAATGCGACGCAAGGCCGGGTGAACGCTCGTGGACTCCAGTTGGCCGAAGGTCAGAGCTGCTTGAAAGCGCACGCGCGTGTCCGTGTCATCCGCCAAGCGGATGACTGTCTGTTGGAGCTGAGTCGAGCCTGGCAGAAGCGTCTCGGCCAGGAGCAGCGCATTTTCGCGCAAACCCGGCTGCGGACTGCGCAGGGCCTGGATGACGGGCGGCTCGGAGAGTGCGCCCAGGCCCTGCAACGTCCAGAGCGCATGCAATTGTCCAAACGGGTCCCGACTGCGAGCCAATTCCTGAAGCGCCGGCACGACTGACCGATCACCGCGTTCGACCAATAATCGTTGGGCGGTGGAACGCCACCATTGATTGGAATGGCGCAGGTGTCCGACCAATTGCAAACCGGTTTCGCCAGACAAGTGCGGTTTGCTGGCCGGCAGCCCGCCCCGCGGCGTGAGGCGATAAATGCGCCCGCGTTGGTCCCCGGCCCGGATATCCAATTTTTCGCGGACCTTTTGCGGGATATAATCCGGATGCTCGATCACATCCCGTTGCATGTCGATCAGGTAGAGCGCCCCATCGGGACCCAGTTCGATGCCCGTGGGCCGAAAGGCCGGATCGCGGCTGCCGAAGAATTCGCGGGTCTGTTCTTGGGGCGAACGGCGCGCGACGAAGATCGGGCCATCGGCTTGCAGAACATCGCGATGAACGATGTTACCGACCACATCACACACAAACAGACTGCCCGGCAGGTCAGCCGGATAACCGTTCCAACCGAGGTACCCCAAACCGCCCGACGAAGAGAAATGACCCGATTGCTCCGGATGATTCACGCGCGTGGTCGGCTCGGAGACCGGATAAATCTGCGCCATCTCCCCGTGATCAGAAATGCTGTGGGTCCCATCGACGGGCGGCACGCCTTGGAACCGATTCAAATAACGCATCGGCATGATGCGATGCTGCATATGGTTGATGTTATGCGTGACGAAGCTGCGTCCCCAGGCGTCGAAGACCAACCCAAACCCGCCGCCCGTCTGATAGGTGGTCTTCACATCGCCACTGGCCGGATCGAAACTGAAATCGAGCTCATGCAACACCACGCCGGGCCCGGGCCGGCGGCTCGAGATGACGCTGCCGCCGTTGCCCCCGTTAATCCCGTGCACCCGATTGTCCAAACCCCAACGCAACCCGCTCATGTTGCTGTCGGTCACGCCCAGGACGAACCCCTTGAACAACACCTCGCGCACTTCAGCTTTGCCATCTCCGTCGCGATCCTGCAGAAACAAGATCTCCGGCGGCGCCGTCACCAAAACGCCCCCATTCCAGGCGGCAATCGAGGTGGGAAAACTGAGCCCTTCGGCCAAGACAACGCTGCGGTCGGCCCGGCCGTCGCCGTCCGTGTCTTCGAGCAATCGGATCACGCCGCCCGGCCGGCGGTCGGGCCCAAATCCATACGGATAATCGCGCATCTCGACGACGAACATCCGGCCTTCGCCATCGAAGGTGAGGGCGACGGGATCGATGACATCGGGTTCGCGGGCAAAGAGGGAGATCTCGAGCGCGGGGTGGAGGCTGCAGTTGTCGGGGGCGGCGACCGGATGGAGTGGGAGTTCGGCCGCGAAGGAGAGCCAACCGGACCCTATTGTCCCTAGCAGCAGGCCGAGCAGCAGTAGCCTCTTCATTTTAGGTTGTCCTCGGTAGGCCGAGACAGGACGAGCCATTCTTCCAGCAGCATGCTTAGAAGCGGGTGAGTTTCTCCAGTTCCTGGACTCGTTGTTCGATGTCGCGGCGGCGGACGCGCGTGGTGCGATTAACGCCGAAACCTTCGCAACAAAAGCTGGCCACGACGCTGCCGTAAACCATGGCGCGCCGGATGTTGGCGTCGACGCCGCCGCGGGCCGTCGAGAGGAAGCCCATGAGCCCGCCCACGAAACTGTCTCCTGCGCCGGTGGGATCAACCACCTTGCGCAACGGATAGGCCGGACAGATGAACCCGCCGGTGGGCCCGGAAAGAACCGATCCATGCGACCCTTTCTTGATGATGACGTATTTAGGCCCAAGCCGGTGTAGTTTTCTGAGCGCCGCGGAAAGACTATCTTGCTGGGTTAATTGATGGGCTTCGCTCTCGTTGAGGACAAAGCCGTCGATGCGGCGCAGAAGCCGGAGCAGATCGTCCAGGGCGATGTTCAGCCAAAGATCCATCGTATCGGCCACGACGAATTTGGGGCGGTTCATCTGGTCAAGGACATGATGCTGTAAACCGGGCGCAATGTTGGCCAGGAGCACAAAGGCACTTTGCTTGTAAGGGGCGGGCAGGTGCGGCGTGAACTTTTCGAACACGCCCAGCTCCGTGGTGAGCGTGCGACGATTGTTCATGTTCACTTCATATTCGCCCGCCCAATGGAACGTTTTGCCCGGTTGAATTTGGAGGCCGGTCAGATCGACGCCATGCTTGCGATAGAGCGCCAGGTATTTCTTGGGGAAATCTTCCCCCACAACCCCCACCAGCCGCACCGGGGCGAAAAAGCTGGCGGCAACGGCGGCGTGACTGGCGGACCCGCCCAGCAGACGGGGGTTCTGCGCCAGCGGCGTTTTGATGGAATCTAAAGCGGTGGAACCGACGATCAGCACGCTCATGGAATGAAACGGACAGGAAGTTCAAGGTTGTCGGTCGCTACCGTCTGGGGATGTTTCTACGGATCGGTTGCTCAGCATGCGGCTGGGCACGGAGTGAGTTGCGTTCGGAACAACCGACAACAGCTGCTCCTTGAATTGAGCGCAGGCTTTGGCGATGTCCGGCGCCTGGAGGATGGCCGAGACAACACAGATTCGGGTCGCGCCCGCGGCCAGCACGTCGGGCAGATTGCCTAAGGTGATGCCTCCGATCGCGAACCATGGGATGCTCACGTTCTTGGCCGCCCAACGCACGTATTCAAGCGTGACCGGCAGCGCGGTGGCCTTGGTGGCCGTAGGATAAACCGGGCCGATGGCGATGTAATCGGGTCCGGCGGCCAGACTGCGCTGGGCCTGGGCGGGGGCATGCGTGCTAAGCCCCAGTTGGGTCTGCGACGGATCCCCGGTCACTTCAGCCCGGTTCAGGAAGCCTGCGTCGAAGAAGTCTTCCTGCCCCAGATGCACGGCACATGCCCCGGTTTGCCGCGCGACTTCCGGTTCGTCGTTGATCACCAAACCAATCCCCGCCCCTTCTGTGATGGGGAGAATCAACTGGGCCAATTCGCGGATCTGATCCGAGTGCGCGCCTTTGGCCCGCAGTTGGATGACATCCGCTCCGCCCTCACATAATTGACGGGTCACGGTCCGGACGTCGCGTCCGGCCAGGTAAGCGGTGTCGATGAACGTATACAACCGACATTCCTGAAACGATTTCATGCCGTTACTCCGAGGATCCCTCAGGCTTTCTCTTCGATTAGTTCCCGGCGGGCACCGCCCAGGAGGGTCTCGATAAAGTTGGTGGAATAAACGCCCCGCCGAAAATTAGGGTCCTGCAAGATAGCTTGTTCGAAGGGGATGGTCGTTTTGATGCCCGTGATCATGTATTCGCCCAGCGCACGGCTCATTTTGTCCATGGCATCGCGCCGGTCTTTGCCGTAGGTGATGAGCTTGCCGATCATGGAATCGTAATGAGATGGGATGGTATAGCCGGCGTAGGCGTGGCTATCGACCCGGACGCCTCGGCCACCGGGGGCGTAATACATCTCGATGCGTCCGGGGCAGGGACGAAAGTCGTCAAACGGATCCTCGGCGTTGATGCGGCATTCGATGGCGTGGCCGCGGAAATGAACGTCCTTTTCGGAGATCTTCAGCGGTTCGCCCATGGCGATCATGATTTGATATTTCACCAGGTCGATGCCCGTGACTTCTTCGGTGATGGGATGCTCGACCTGGATGCGCTTGTTGACCTCAAGGAAATAGAAATTGCCCTGATCATCCACGATAAACTCCACCGTCCCGGCATTGGTGTAGTGGGCCACTTCCGCGATGCGCACCGCCGCGCGGCCCATCTTTTTCCGGAGGTCCTTGTGTTTGTTCTCGATCAGCGGGGAAGGCGTTTCCTCGACGATTTTCTGGTTGCGCCGCTGGATTGAGCAATCCCGCTCGCCCAGATGGATGATGTTTCCGCGGTTATCGGCCAGGATCTGGAACTCGATGTGATGCGGGTTCTCGATGAACTTCTCGATGTACACCCCGGAATTGCCGAAGGCCTTTTCGGCTTCGGACCGCGCGGTGTGATAACCCTTCACGAGGGAAATGTCGTTATGGGCAACGCGCATGCCCCGTCCGCCGCCGCCGGCGATGGCCTTAATCATGACCGGATAGCCAATTCGCCTGGCATTGGAGAGCGCCTCTTGTTCGTTATCGATAACTCCCTCCGAGCCGGGTGGCGTTGGTACCCCAGCTTTCTTAGCCAAATTCCGGCTGACTGCCTTGTCCTCCAGAGCGTTCATCGCTCGCGAACTCGGCCCGATAAATCGGATGTTGCAGCTCTCGCACACGTCCGCGAAATGAGCGTTCTCAGACAGGAACCCGTAGCCTGGATGGATGGCGTCCACGTCGGTGATCTCGGCCGCGCTGATGATGCGATCGATTTTAAGGTAGCTATCGGCGCTGGGTCCTTTACCGATACAGATTGCCTCGTCAGCCAGTTGGACGTGCATCGAGTTCGCGTCGGCTTGGGAATAAACGGCTACGGAGCGGACATTGAGCTCCTTGCAGGCTCGAATTATGCGAACGGCTATCTCGCCGCGATTGGCCACGAGGATCTTCTCGAACATTTGGAGTAAGGTGGGCTAAGGCGGTTTAAAGAGGGCGGATCTTGAAGATAGGTTGACCGAATTCGACAGGTTTAGCGTTATCGACCAGGATCTCCGTGATGGTTCCGCGGACTTCGGCCTTGATCTCATTCATGACCTTCATGGCTTCGATGATGCACACAACAGTGTCTGGGTTTACTTCGGACCCGATCTCGACGTAATTGGCTGATTCTGGGGAAGGCGCACGATAGAAAGTACCTATCATGGGGGACTTTATCTCCAAATCGCCGGAGGCCGGAGCCGAAGCGGCACCGCTGGCTGCCGGAAGGGGCACCGCAGGGTTGGCGACCGGAAGGGCCAAGGCAGGCGCATTTTCATCATATTGCACTGCCGCAGCAGTTCCGCGCTTCAACTTTATCTTAAAGTCCTGCTTCTCGAGCTCAAATTCCGAGATGGAATTCTTTTTCATCAGGTCGATGATGGCCTTGATATCCTTAAGATCCACGAGCTCCTCCGGGGTTGGTGCTATCGATAACTCTCGCGCGATGGCTGTTCATTTAAGCAAAAAAGCAGTGACCGACGGTGCGACACTGCTTCAGGCGAAATTCCAAAATCGGGTCGACGTTAGGGAGCCGCCTTCAGAGCGTCAAGAAGTAAAACCCGGTAGGTAAGTGGGCGCTAACGACGGGCAAAAACGGATAGAATCGGGTTAGTTTTTCTTCCCGTTAATGTTAACGGCGGCTTCAAGCCCTAAAATGTAGGAAAATGGACCGAACCCGCAGATCTGACCACGGCAGACCGCCGCAAGATATGAGCTCTGCCGGAAATCTTCCCGGGCATGAACATTGGCAAGATGAATCTCCACCGCCAGCACTCCCGCAGCAGAAACGGCGTCCCGCAGAGCGATACTGGTATGAGTGTAAGCAGCGGCATTGATCACCAGTGCCGCGAAGTTCCCACGCGCTTCCTGCACCCAAGTGACCAGTTCGCCCTCCGAGTTGGATTGACGAAAGTCGACTGAAACTCCCAGTTGCGCTGCCCGTTCCTTAACGGCCCGCTCGATTTCCGCGAGCGTCGTCGTTCCGTAGGTCTGCGGCTCCCGCGTCCCGAGCAAATTCAAGTTCGGCCCGTTCAAGAACAGGATCTTCATACCGCGGCGGAGGCTAGTGTCGTGTCCACCCTTTGTCGATGGGATTCCCGGTAGTTGCACAGGCAAGGGGAGGCCGCGTCGTTAGTGCCATTCCGAAGAGGAAAAGCGTCGGCCACGCGATCGCGGGGATGTAGAGCCAGAACTCGAGAAAACCCTGGAGGATAATCCCGGCCAGGCCCAACCACAGAGCGAACTGGTTGAGGTCCTGTCGGGGTCTCAGGCGAGCGGAGAGCGCGCCGACCCCGCCGAGAAGCCAGACTGCATAAGCCAGCAAGCCTACCACACCTGAATCGGAACCTTGCTGGAGGAAATCATTGTGAGTCAACCGGGTCATTTCTGCCTCAGGCCGTTTGAGTTCACGGTAAGTTTTGGCGAATGTGCCCGGGCCGGAGCCGAAGGCAGGTTTGTTGAGCAGGCCCTGCCAGGCTGCATCCCAATAATCGAACCGGGCTGTGACGCTGGTCGCGCCTCGAGCCAGGTAGGCGCGATAACGAAGACCGAACCCGGCCAGGCCAACCGCCAAGACGATCGCGGCAAGGAACCAACGCTTCCTGCCTCCAGGCCCCAGCCAGAGGCCGCCGACCAAAGCTTGTGTCAAACAAATCAGCCAGCCTGCCTTGGACCCTGACCAATAAAGGGCGCCCAACCCCAGCGTGACAATGGCGGCCAGGCCGCCAATTCGCAGCCGCAGACCCATCGAGCTGAGCCACCAGCGCACGGCAACGATCGGCAAAAGCAAAAGGATCACGCCCGCCAGCGCGTTGGGATAAAACAATGTTCCGTAGATCCGGTCACTGGAGAGTTTCTGAATGAACTCCGGGGGGTAGCTGCGCCAATTAGGCAGGGTAAAGAAGAACTGCCGCGTTTCTTCCAATCCCCCGAAGCGCTGTCGCCAAGCCACCGCTAGTACGATGAGAAAACCGCCACCCAAACTGAGCCAAAACAGACGCTGCGGCTCCGGCCCAGGACGGGCGGCGGTGGCCGGACCCGCCCGATCTGGGCTCGCGATCCTCGCTCCCAGATAAAAACTCAGCACGCAAATGGCGAAATGCTGCAACGTCATGAGGATCAAACGACTTTGACCCGAGTCACCGCTGCTCAAGCTGCGAAGGGCTGCAATGCACTGCCAACCGAGCCAGACCAGGGGGACAATCCATTGCCAGCGGGGGAGACCTGCGGGCCTGCGCCAGGCGTATAAGACGATCAGGGCCAGCACGGCGACGGCGGCGTCCCAGAACACGACCTGGGCCGGGAGCACGAGCCAATGGAAGGCAACCACCAGGCCGGCCAGCCACCAAGCCGGCCTCCTGCCGCAGTCCCATCCGATGATCAGGACCGTTATGCTCAGGCAATAAGCCCAGAGAGCGGGCCAGGAGACCATGAGCGCTTCGCTGAAGCTGGTTGGAGCGGTGACTTGATGATCCAGGATAACCGGGTTCCCGAACTTGATTAGGGCCACCGCCAGCCATAAGCCCGCCCCTGCCGCGAATACGTTCTGCCACTGTGCCGGTCTGTCCTGACCCTGGTTGCTCAACGTGCCGTCCGCTTTTTCAAGTTGGTGAGCAGCGCTTTCACGCAAGCTTCGGCGAACACGGGATCGTTGATGGCGCAGTCCATCTCGATCAATTCGATGTCCTGGCGCAGGTCGGCTCGCAGCGCCTTCAGCAACGCCTCGTCCGCGGCAGGGTCATGGAACTTCTGACCAGGCGCGCTGATGACGCTGATGGCTCGCTTGGGAAAAAGCACCGTCACTGGTCCTTTGGAAAGATTTAATTTCTCCGCCAGGATTTTGCCTAACTGTGCGCATTCTTCCGGAGTCGTCCGCATCAAGGTCACCTGCGGATTGTGCTGATAGAACGTGCGCCCTTGCCCTTGAAATCGGGCGGGCACCGTTTCCGGCGCCAAAAAGTTGACCATGTCGAGGCAGCCGGGAGTGACGATCGCCGGGATGCCGCTGCGGGCGGCGGCCTCCAGCCGCGTGGGACCCGCGCTGAGGACGCCTCCGACCAGTTCGTCGGCCCATTCGGTCGTGGTAATGTCCAAAACGCCGGCCACCATCCCGGTTTCGATCAACGATTCCATGGTCCGGCCGCCGACGCCCGTGGCGTGAAAGACCAACACTTCGTATCCGTCCCGTTCCAGCAATTGGCGGGCGTGGTCGACGCAAGCGGTAGTGTTCCCAAATTGGCTGGCGACCAGGATCGGTTTATCTTCGGCGGCCGGCACTTCCGCTTCCACCATGCCGCAGATGGCACCGGCGGCGCGCGTGAGGATTTGGCGGGAGATCCGATTCAGACCGGCGACATCGACGATGCTGGGGAACATGACGATGTCTTTCACGCCCACGTATTGGGCGGTGTGACCGCTGGCGAGCGTGGACACCATGAGCTTGGGAAACCCGATCGGCAACGCGCGCATGGCGGCCGTCGCGATGGCCGTGCCCCCGCCGCCCCCCAGAGAAATCACGCCCTGAATTCGGCCACTGGCATGCAACTCAGCCAGCACTTTGGGCGCCCCTTTGGACATGGCGGCCACGGTTTCGCCCCGGTCCCGGCGTTGGACCAGTTCGGCCAGATTGACACCCGCAGCGCGCGCGACCTCTTCGCGTGTGACATCGGGTTGTAATCGCGGAGCGCCCAGCGCACCCACGTCGATGATCAATGGCTTGTGACCTCGGGCCCGGATGTGTTGGGCGACAAAGGCGTGTTCGTCTCCTTTAGTATCCATCGTGCCCAAAATCGCAATAGTCGCCATAGGGATGGTGAACGCGACAATAGCAGCGACGGAGGCGGCGCTTCAAGAAAGAGTCACCACAGCGAAAGCCATTCGGGCGCCCGTGGCGCTTGTGCTGCGGGTTGGACCGCATCTGGCCAAGGGTCCTCTTCGGGAGCCACGCCTTTGGCGTGTACCTGTTTAGCAACCGATACGCTGCGCGAATGCTAAGGGAAAAATACCGCAACGTGTTTCCCTCTCCCCTCAACGGCCTCAACGGGGAGAGGGCAGGGTGAGGGGTGAGAACACCCCACGCGCGCTCGGTGTGTATCTTGGAAGCGTGCATGATCACGCAACCCGAAGGGTTGCCAGAAAGTAGCCGGGGGTTGAGGAGTCCTGCTCCTGGGACGACGATGCCCCCGGACTCGACGAAAAAACGAAACGACCCCGAAGGGGTCGCAGGCTCGCTGGAGAAAAGTCAGGCGTTGAGCGTGCACCCAGATGAATTGATGGATGGTCGAATTGGGACACGAAACTGATCCGTGATGTGCGACCCCTCCAGGCGCCCAGTGAGAATTGCGCCCGGCCCTCCGCCGCTTTCAGCCCATGCGCAGGAACGACTTGGCCTTCACCAGCAGCGGGGTCTTGCGTTTGCAGGTGAGTTGGCAGTCGATATTGCAGTAGATCATCGAATCGCGTTGAGAATCGGCCTCGTGTCCGTAGAAGATGTCGCTCAGGCTGTGGGTATGAACATTGCCGATGGGTTTGCCCAAATAATCGCAGAAATGCACGTCGCCGCTGGGAAAGACAAACATCGAGCGCAGCCCGATATCACAATTGCGTTTCTCCGCGCCCAGCTCGAGGTAGCGCAGGTTGTCGGCCTGGGGCGGCGTGGTGAAATAATCCATGAACCCGTTGAGCACCCCTTCGTTGGCGACGATGGGGTATCCCTGGTCGCGCAGGTCGAGCAGCTCATCGAGCACGCCTCGCAGTAATTTGACGTCCTGGATCCAGTGCGGATCTCCATTCAGTCCGTTGAACGGCTGAAAGTTCAAAAGCACCTTGCTGTCCCGACCGAAATGCCGGACGAGCGCCGGCAACGTCCGGTAATTCTGCTCCATGATGGTGGGTTTGACGATGATGCTGACCCGGGCGCCGACTCGTTGTTTTTCGGCCAGGAGATTCTCGATGCCGCGCAGGGTGCGTTTGGTGCCATCGTGGATGGGGCGGACGGATTCGTTGATCTTCGGGTCGACGGATTCCAGGGACACGTTGATGTTAAACGGGTCGTAGGAAAGGATCCGTTGCACGTTATCCTTGGTCAGGGCCAGTCCGTTGGTGGTGAAGCCAAAGTTCACGCCGAGATCCTGGGCCGCCTTCAACGTATCGTAGAGCGGCTTGTAAATCGTCGGTTCGCCTCCGCTCAGAGAGATGTTAAACCCGCGTTTGGAGAGGTCCTTGGCCTCGCGCACCAGCCGCACCATGGTTTCCCCAGGGATGGTCGGCTCAGTGTTCTTGTAGATCGTGCAGAATGTGCAGGCCAGATTACAACGGCCGCTAAAGATAAAGTAATAAGTCGTGGGTGTAGTCAGGACCTTGCCGGTTCGAATGGACAAGTTTCTGGTTAGCTCTTTCTCCAAAAACGGTATGCCATGTACAATTTGCTTGGCCACACGAGCTAGGTTCGGCATGGTGAGGACTCTAAGAGCATCGTGGCTTAAGTCAAGCTCGCTCCCCACCATAAGTTGCTGTACCGCAGATTTGCGGTGGGTCCCCTGCGTAGGCCCCCGGGGGCTCATGGCGTCCCTCATGTGCCCGGGCCCCGGGAGGCTAAGTTGCGGCCTTCTGTTCCTGCTCGAAGCCACGAAGCCACGGAAAAGACTTCCGCACTTTCTGTCCGTGAGACATTCTGGCGAGGTAAAGGCATGAAGATCCTGCTTGCTCAGATCAACACGACGGTGGGCGACATGGCGGGCAACAAGGCCCGGATCCTGGCGGCCTACCAGCGCGGAGTCGAGACGGGCGTTGACTTGGTGCTGTTCCCGGAACTGACCACCACCGGGTATCCGCCGCGGGACCTTTTGCTTAAACCCCAGTTTGTTGCCCAGAACCTTGAGGTGGTGCAGCGTCTGGCGGAAGCCACGGGTCCAACCGCGATGGCGGTGGGTTTTGTGGGGCGGCATGAGAAACGGCCCGGACGCCAGGCAACCAACTCCATCGCCTTGCTGCAGAATCGGCGTGTGCTGGCCATTCGCCATAAGACCTTGCTGCCGACCTACGACGTGTTCGATGAAGATCGTTACTTCGAACCGGCGGTGGAGAATACGCCGGTGGAATTGAACGGGCAAAAGCTGGGACTCACCATCTGCGAGGACGTCTGGAACGATGAACATTTCTGGCAGGATCGCCGTTATCGGCGGAATCCGGCGGCGGAACTGGCCGCGGCGGGCGCCTCGATCCTGCTGAACGCTTCCGCGTCGCCCTGGCATTTGGGCAAGAACCGGGTTCGCCGGGACATGCTGTCCAACCTGGCGGCCCGCTGCCGATGTCCCTTGCTCTACTGCAATCTGGTCGGAGGCAACGACGAGCTGATCTTCGACGGGGGCAGCCTGGGATATGACGGACAAGGGCAGTTGATCGCGCAAGGCACGTTGTTTGCCGAGGACTTCATGGTGGTAGACACGGCGCGGCTGCAGCCTGAGCCCGTCCACGAGCGGTGCGATGAAGAGAAGTTGTATCAGGCGCTGGTCTTGGGTTTGCGCGATTACCTGCACAAATGCGGGTTCAAGTCGGCCGTGCTGGGTTTGAGTGGAGGCATTGATTCGGCGTTAACCGCGGTGCTGGCGGTGGAAGCGTTAGGCCGGCAACAGGTCCGGGGCGTCTCCATGCCATCCCGGTTTTCGTCACAGGGCAGCCTGGATGATGCGCGCGTTCTGGCTGAGCGGCTGGGCATTCAGTACGAGGTGCTCCCGATCGAACCGGCCTTTGCCGCCATCAAGGAGCAATTCAAAAACGTCTTTAGCAGTTTGAAAGAGGACACCACCGAAGAAAACATTCAGGCGCGTCTGCGCGGCCTGATGCTCATGGCCATGTCCAACAAGTTCGGTTCGCTGGTGCTCACCACGGGCAACAAGAGCGAGCTGGCGGTGGGTTACTGCACCCTCTACGGCGACATGTGCGGCGGGTTGGCGGTGATTAGCGATGTGCCCAAGACGCTCGTCTATCAGCTGGCCCGTTGGATTAATCGCAACCAGGAAATCATCCCGGTCTCTTCGATCACCAAGCCGCCTTCCGCCGAATTGCGGCCCGATCAGACGGATCAGGATTCCCTTCCGCCTTACGATGTGCTGGACGCAATCCTTGACCTGTACATCGTGCAGTTGAAAGACGTCGACGAAATTATTGGAGCGGGCTTTGACGAAGCCGTGGTGCACAAGGTGGTGCGGCTGATCGACGGCAACGAATACAAACGACGCCAGGCTGCTCCGGGTCTTAAGGTCACCACCAAAGCGTTCGGTGTCGGACGCCGCATCCCGGTGGCGCAAGGTTCCCGGAGAGCGGGCACCTGCACCTCATGTGCACGAACATTGGGCCCATGAACTTACCTATCTCACGTAGCAGCCGAGGTAACGAGGTACACCCTGAGCCTGTCGAAGGGCTCTGATCTTTTTTTCCGACGAACGCGTTGAGGTAAAGTGAGCCTCCTAACGTCGGCTGCTACTTGAGGGTCGGTTCATGGAGCGGACCTCGGCAGGGCTCTCCCTCAAACAATTTCCCGCGGACAATCCGGCACGGCGCTGAGGAAGGATTGTCCGTAGCGTTTGACCAGGACGCGATTGTCCAACACCACGACGATGCCGCGATCGCTGCCAGTCCGGATCAGGCGGCCGACGCCCTGTCGGAACTTGAGGATGGCTTCCGGGAGCGAAAATTCGCGGAAGGCATTTCCGCCGCGAGCTTCAATGGCTTCGATGCGGGCTTCGATCAGCGGATGATCGGGCACGGCGAAGGGGAGGCGGGTGATGATCACATTGGACAACGTTTCGCCGGGCACATCGACGCCTTGCCAGAAGCTGTCGGTGCCGAACAGCACGCTATCCACATCTTCCTTGAAGTTTTCCAGCATGGTCGAGCGAGGCATGCCGGTCCCCTGCACATAACAATTGATTCCGAGCTGCTGAAAAAACGGGCGCATGTCCTCGGCCGTTTGCAGCATCAGTCTGAAGTTGGTAAACAAGACGAAGGCTTTGCCGTGCGTCATGCGGATGAAATGTTCGATCCAATGGATGAGCGCCTGGCGATAGGTCGCTTCGCGCGGGTCGGGCATCTTGTTCACGATGAACATCCGCATCTGCTTCTGATAATCGAAGGGTGACCCCACCTGTAGTTGCTCGGCCCGTTGGCCGCCGACGCGTTGCGCGAAATAGTTCAGCCCGCTGGGTTGGTTCGTGTCTTCCGGGCCGCCGGTGTCTTCGGCTTGGGCCCTGGCGCCGTGAGGATGGTGCGTGGAGGACGACCCGTCGCCGGAGAGCACCGAGAGGGTCGCGCTGGTCATAATCACCGACGTATCCGACTCGAATAAACGGCGGCGCAGATAATCGGCCACATCCACCGGGGCGGCATTGAGGGACAGGATGCTCTGGGTTTTGCCGGTTCGTTCCACCCAATAGACACAGCCTTGAGCGCTTTGCTTGAGGAATGCCGCCACGGCTTCGCGCAACTCGAGCAAGCGCCGGTTGCAGTCCATCAGTTCCTCGCCGATCTCGCGATCGCTCGACGTCTGGATGAGTTCCCCCACCGCCTCCCGCAATTGTTGCAGAGGCAAGGTGACGTTGTCCTGGACCAGATCCGGACGGCGAATGCGCAGCTCGGTCCAGCGCCGTTCGGCGGGGCCAGTTGGGGGCGGGTATGAGGTTTGGGCGGAGACGAGATCTTCGCAGGCGGCCTCCACGCGGCGGAAGAATACCTCGCTTTCATCGATCAGCTGATCGACCAGCAGGGCTTCGGCGCCCTTTTGCAGCAAGTTCAGCAGACCTTTTTGGGTATTGGGATTCCAGAGGCGTTGCAGCGAATAACGGATCTGGCCGCTGGACATCCTCATTCCGGTATGGCGCGCGGCCACTTGTTCGACCGTGTGGGCCTCATCGAAGATCACGAAATCATTCTTGAACAGGATCCCCGTTTCCGCGTCCTCTTCCTTCCCGCCCAGCAGCGTGAAGAAAAGCGTGTGATTCAGCACCAACACGTCCGCCGCCAGAATGCGGCTGCGCTCGCGCTGGTAAAAACAAACCGCGTTGCTTTTGGCGAACTCGGACTGGTGCCCACAGATCTTGGGGGAACACAATCCGCGTTCGGAACAGACGTGCGACCAAACCGTCGGGTCCGGTTCCAGTTCGAAATCGGACAGGCTGCCGTCGGTGGTGTGGGCGGCCCATTGCTGGATTCGTTTAAGTTCGCTGAGTTCGGGGGATGTGAACAGGCCGGAAGCCTGGGCGAGGGCTTTCTGCAGACGGCGCGTGCACAGGTAATTGTTGCGGCCCTTGAGCATCGTGTAGGTGAACTTGACCGGCAGGACCCGTTGGAGGACGGGCAGATCCTTTTGCACCAACTGTTCCTGGAGATTGATGGTGTGCGTGCAGATGACGGCTTTTTTGTTGCGCGCGGCGGCAAAAAGGATCGCGGGCACGAGGTACGCGAAACTTTTCCCCACGCCGGTGCCAGCCTCCACCAGCAGATGTTTCCCGTTTTGCAACGCCTCCGCCACGGCCATGGCCATGCGCTGCTGTTGCGGGCGATATTCGAAGTTGCGCGCGCGGGAGAGGAGCCCGGTCGGCCCAAAGAGCGCCTCGACCTGGGGAACCAGGTCTGCCGCCGAGCCGGACGAGCCGGCCGACTCCTGGTCGACCGATCGGATCATGGATTGAATCCTTCCTTAGGTTTTTCGCGCAGTAATCTCGATGGGCGGCTTGTGCTTGGCCACGCTGCCCGGGGCCAGCACTCCTCGCCAATTCACGCCGGGATAGAGGATCGACCCGCGCCCGATGATGCTGCCTGGATTCAGGACGGCGTTGCAGCCGATCTCCACCCCATCGCCCAACAATGCCCCGAATTTTCGCAACCCGGTGTCGATGCTCTTTCCGTCGACTTCCACCCGGACATTGCCGCGCAACACCTTGACGTTGGAGAGCACGACCCCGGCGCCGAGATGGGTTTTATGGCCCAGGATCGAATCCCCAACGTAATTGAAATGAGGCACCTGGCACTGGTTGAAGAGCAGCACGTTCTTTAATTCGCACGAGTTCCCAACCACACATTCGTCTCCCACAATCACGTCCTCGCGGAAATAGGCGTTGTGCCGGATTTGGCAGTTCCGGCCAATGATGGCGGGGCCTTTGATCATGACGCCATCCTCGACCACGGTGCCTTCACCGATGTAAACCTCGGGGCCGATGTAGGCCCGGCCCTCGCACCGATTGCGCAGCTCCGATCGGGCCTGGCTGCGCAGATAATCCTGGATCCGTTGCAAGGCTTGCCAGGCGTATTCGCAGCCCTCAAACAGCGCCGCGTGCTGGGTTTGCTTTAAGTCAAACAGGTCCGTCGGGTTGAACATCGCAGTAACGGTAGGTCAAAGCCCAGGGAGCGCCAAGCGTGGAGTGGTGGCGCATGCAAACTTTCAACCGGCTGCCCCCGATCAGGCTTGGCTTGCGTGCCGATCCTGCTTAGAACCCTCCCGTGCAACTCGTCCTCGATTATCTCAAGCAGCACGAACCACGTTTCATCGACGATCTGTGCACCTATTTGCGTTTCCCGAGCGTCTCCGCCCAATCGAAACACAAGGGTGACCTGGAAGCCTGCGCCCAATGGCTGGTGGATTACTGCCGCAGGATGGGTTTGGAGGTTTCGCTTTGCCGGACGGAAGGGAATCCGGTGGTCGTCGCGCGCACACCGCGGTCAGGCCATGGCAACGGCGATGGCTCCGGCCGCCGACGCGGGGCTCAGAGCCAAGGCCAACGGCCGCATTACCTGGTCTACGGCCATTACGATGTGCAGCCGCCCGAACCCTTTGAATTGTGGAAGTCGCCTCCGTTTGAGCCGCGTCTCGAGGATGGGCGCGTGTATGCGCGGGGTGCGGTCGACAATAAAGGCCAGCACCTGGCGCATCTCATCGCCGTGGAGGCTTACCTGAAAACGGGCACGCCGTTGCCCTGCGACCTGACCTTCGTGATCGAAGGGGAGGAGGAAGTGGGCAGCAAAAGTCTGGGCGGTTTTCTGCAGAAAAACGTCCGCAACTTGCGCTGCGACGGCGTTGTGATCTCCGATAACGGCCTGCCCTCACTTAAGCTGCCCGCCTTGACTTACGCGCTGCGCGGGATCCTGGCGGTCGAAGTTACCCTGCACGGGCCGTCGCGCGATTTGCATTCCGGCATTTACGGCGGTTCGGTCGAGAACCCGGCCATGGCCCTGTGCCAATTGCTGGCTCAGCTGCGTGATGCGCGTGGACGGATCGCCATTCCTGGGTTTTATCGCGATGTCCTGCCACTAAGCTCCTATGAGCGCAAGCAACTGCGGAAATTGCCCGGCAGCGACAGCGACCTGCGGCGTTTCGTGGGCGTGCCGCAGCTCTTCGGCGAACAAGGCTATACCTCCATGGAACGACGCTGTGCGCGGCCCACCATCGAGATCAACGGGCTGACTTCCGGTTATCAAGGCGAGGGCAGCAAAACCATCGTCCCAGCCTGGGCTCGCGCCAAGCTCACGTTCCGCTTAGTGCCCAAGCAGCGTCCGGATAAACTCGAAGCGCTGCTCAGCCGGCATCTGCGGAAGCTATGCCCGCCGACGGTGCGTCTTGAAGTCGGGCCGGGACACGGGGGCGAACCCTACCTGGTTTCCCCCACCGGCCCTCAGGCTCAAGCCGCCTTGCGCGCGCTAAAAGCTGCGTTCCATCACGAACCGGTCCTGATCCGCGAAGGCGGCTCCATCCCCATCGTCAACGCATTTAAGAAATGTCTGGGCGTGGACACTTTGCTGCTGGGTCTGGCGTTGCCCGATGACAACCCGCATTCGCCCAATGAAAAGTTCGATTTGGCCTGTTTCACCACCGGCATGCGCATGGGAGCTCATCTCTGGCAGGAATTGGGTCGGAACTAAACTAAAGTCGGACAATGTCTCTTCCAGGACAAACTTTGGTCGAGCAGGACGAACGACCAGATTTCTGCGCTCTAAGCTCATCCGCGGCGTTTCTTCGCGATCATTTTGCGGCTGACCATCTCGATGGGCACCTGAAGATCGAGCGTCACGGTGTTCTCGCGACCGGAGACCTTGGCTGATTCAGCCAGCTGTTTGAGGTCTTGGTCGGGCAACTCACTGAGCTTGGCCAGAGCGATCGCTCCTTGCAAAGCCTGCTGAATCTGGGTGGCCACCTCCGCATCTTTGGTTTGCAACTCGGCGCTGACGAAGATCTTGTCTGCCTTTTCTGCTGCCACCACTTGCGCGCCCTGCGCATCCTTGAGCACACGAACCTGCGGCGGCAACCCAGCTCCGGCCAGCGCCGCATCCAGAACCGAGATAGTCAGAAATCCCGCGGCCGGTGCGGCCGTTTGGGGCCCGGATTTGGCGGAGCTTAAGCTGTCGGCTTGACCAGTAAACACACGGCGCGCGCGCTCGAGGTGTTCCTGCTTGCGCGCCAGCACGAAGACCCCTTTGGCCAGCGCACCCCCGACCACACCATCCTTGGTCGCATACATTGGAAACGGCTGCTGTTGGAGCCGCTCGAACGGGGCGTTATGGGCATCCGGGCCTGCCTTTTCCAGGATGGCATCGAGGCCCGCCACGACGTCGAGATCGGTCTCAATCACAACCACGCCGGTCATCTTTTCCGGCTGTTTGAAGTCCAGTCCGTAGGCCGTCACCCCGTGGATCTGTTTGGAGTCAAAATCGATCTCGAACTGGTCCTTGAGTCCTTGGGTGACCTTGTTGATCTGCTCGTCGAGAAACTGGCGAAAGACAAGCCCGCCCAATTGTGTTTCGCGAAACGCATCCAGGTCGAGGTGAATGAGCCACTTGGCATCAGCGGCTACATGCTCTCGGACTAAGGGACCCGCGGTTGCTCCCCAAAAAAGGCCGGGGAGGCAGGGGACGCACAGGGCAAGAAGAAAGGATGGAAGTCTCATAGGTTCGGTTTGGCTTGGTTGGCTTGGATGCGGCCTTGATCAGATCAGAATTTGAATTCGCACTTCGACCAGGCCGGATTAGCCAGGTCGCAGGGTGAAAGTCACAGGGGCGTGCGGAAAGTTGCAGGGTTAACTCAAATTAATTGTAAAGGTGTTGCCCTCTCCCCTCAACGGGGAGAGGGCAAGGGTGAGGGGTGAGAACGTCGGAGCGCGTTTTTGTCCCGAACGCGTGTTGACGAAGCAGATTCGTGTTGAGCTGTGCAGTATGAATTTCATTTGCTCGGCTTATGCACTCAGAAGCGCACAAAAACCGCTTCAAGGACTGAAGCCCCAAGTCGGAGCAGGCCGCAAGGGGCTCTGCTCACCCCTCACCCCGACCCTCTCCCCGTTGAGGGGAGAGGGGGAACATTTTCGACGACCTCGATTGCAGACCTGGAGAACTGGTTCATGTCCCTGCCTCGTAGGGTCTAGTCTTGCGGTTTACGCCCCGGTGTTGCATCAACAGCGCTCGTGACCTCATCAGCCAGTGCCCGTCCTCGCATCGCGATCCTGGATGCCCACACGTTGAATCCCGGCGATCTGAGCTGGGAACCCCTCCAGGCCATGGGCGACTGTGAGATCCATGAACGGACGACGCCCGCTCAGCTCGTCGAACGGGCCGCGCAGGCCGA
>DATLUX010000252.1:0-7702 GCA_035577805.1 Verrucomicrobiia bacterium | reverse complement strand
GCAGTCGAATCGCCTTCGGAGCACTTGGTCTGGCGCGGGCCAGCGTCGGCGAGTCCAAACGTCAGATCCACTTGGATTGGGGTAATCAAGTCCACGATGTTGGCGGTGGGTGCCTGGGACTGTTTGGTTTTGACCAGGATCGATCTGACCCCGATGCTCGTGCAGGGATCGAAGGCGGTTCCGATGAGAGCCGTGAGGTCCACGGCCGCCTCGGCGAAGGTGTTGGTGGCATAGGTGGTGCCGCCGAAAGCCCCGTAAGGCACCAAGGTGCCGTCAACGGTGTTGACCGCGGCGAAGACGGCACCCGCAGGCACCATGGTCGTGACATCAAAGTAGTCAAAGCCGCCTCCCGATTTGGCTTTCCACTGGTCGACAAAGAAACTGGCGGTGGTTCCGCCTCCCGTTAAGGCAACCGTCAGAATGAAGTCATTGGTGGTGCGTCCACCATGGGGTCCGGCGGAGGCAAACCCACCGTTGGTGCCGCCAGCATTCGTGGTCAGCGTCAGCGAGCTTTGCAGAAACTCGAAGTCAATGTAGGCGTTCCCGTTGTCGCTCCTGCGATCACCTGAAACCACTATCCATTGGTGACCGTTGGTGGCCGTCGTGAGGTGAAGCACAGCGTGATTGATGTCGTCCTTGGCGCCGACCGGATTGCGGACCCAACCCCAAGGTGTTGGGATCGTCGTTCACCTTGTCACCGCCGCCGAAGTTGTCGTCGGCATTGTTGTTGAAGAGATCGATCACGTGAAACGTCGTGCTGGAGTTCAAGGGCACTCCTGCGGACGTCAACACATTGCCGCCTGCTCCAGCAGGCCCGGGCACCCAGTCTCCGATGCCGTTGGTCGGCGTGTTGGCTTGGAGGTCCCCTTCAATGCCGAAACCACCCGTGGGGATAGTGACCGGCGCGGTGCCCGTCGCAGCCCCGGCCTGCGGGAGCCACGACCCCAGCGCCAGCCCCCCAGACAAGAGGGCAAGCAGCCCGCTTCGTTGCCACCAGTTGTTACGCGCGGCACGACCGTCGGCCACGTGGAGTCTCGATTGAAATGAGTGGAGGATGGGAGTTCTCACAAGGTCCTTCGTGATTCAGGGTTTTTGTCGCCATTCTCGTGGCGGAGAATCGTCTCTGCGAACCGTCCCGCAGCTCTCCACCTCAGCGCGCAGCGGCAGACGCGGCGCTCTTGAGCGTGGCGAGTCTGACGCGCAGATCCCGGGGCCTGCGCTTGGAGAAGAACAACGGCAGGGTGCGGAAAATCCTCCCGAATGCAAGCAAAACACAATGTAAGAATGTCGAGAGGTCGAGAGGTGCACGACAGGATTCTTCAGCCCGGATACTGCCCCCGGGATCGCGGCCTTTTAGGCCGCTTCGAGATGGGGATCGGAGGAAGCGTTGCGTAGTTCCTTGGTCCTCGAGCCGACGGACGATGAAGCGGCGTAAAGGCCGCGCACCAAACTGCATTGTTCGGGGGCAACGCCTAAATACACCCGTGCGAAATGTCGAATTGCGAAATGTCGGACGAGGAATGGATCCAGCCTTGAGGCGCCAGAGGCTTATTCGGCGGTGATCCGGTAAGTCCGTTTCTTCTTGTTCTGTACTTCGACGGTGACCTTTTCGTATTGGCTGTTGACCAGGACGCGCACGGCATTTTCCAACTGGTTATCGGGCACATCGGTCATGGTGATTTTGGTTGGGTCAGCCATGGGAGATCCTCCTCACTTCATTCGCGGTTGATCAATTCCTCGACGATTTGTTTACGCAGTTCGCGGTATTCCGGAGCGGCGGCGACGAGAGGCACTTCCCGCACTGCTTGCGTCTGGAATTTTTTGCGGAGCAACCATTCCACGAGTTTTTCCTGGTTGGGATAATGGCCGGCGGCATCCTTGCGGCTCAACCAGGCCATGAGGCGGCCGGTATTTTCATCGGTCGCATCGTAGGAGAACACACGTCCGGGGCTGGGTTTAAACTTCTTTTTGGTCAAAGCGTCCAGCGTAGAGAAAGGCAGGCCCAAACCGCCGTCCGGCAGGAGCGGAAATTCCATGGCCAGATAACCGATGATGAGAGGACGGCGGAACCGTTCATGCAAGCTCAAGCTGCGGGTGGTGGCGGCGGCGATTTTGAGCGAACCGCCAGGCAACCCGCTGCTCTCGGCCAACCGGCCCAACTGCGTGAGAAGATTGGAATAATTCTGGACGGCGTTACTGTTGCTGCCGTCGAACAAAGGGGTATCGCGTCCGAGGCCGGCGGAACCCGCCACGCTGCCGGAGCGTGCTTTGGTCAGGAACACGCTCACTTCACCGGCCAGAAACACACGGTTCACCACGCGCAGGTAGCTGGGGGGATTGTTGGTGGACGCATAAAGCTTAAGGATCCTCGGGTTGCGCGCCGCCCAATCGAGCACCGTGTCGAGCATCAGATCCTCGGACAATCCGTAAGTGAAGCCGTCCTTGATCGTGATGGAGCCATAGGCGCTGTCGAGCCCGAGCAATCCCATGGCGACCGGCACACCTTGCACCGGCAGAGCCAGGGATAAGCCCCCGCCGCGTTTGAACTCGAAGGAGTAGGAAGGAAACGCCGCGCCCGGGCGTATCCCCAATGATTGGTTTCTTCGAGCGGCCGGCTCCAGAGATAAGGCGGCCCAACCGTCGCGGTCGCACCACTCAAGCCGAAGGCGCTCTCGTAAAAGTTGCTGAATCCGGCCGAACTCAGGCGGGCGACATGTTTGTCGAGCGGGAGAAATCCTCGAGCCTCAAAGACCCGCACTTGATCCTCGATGCGCTCCTGCACCAGGAAAACGTCGCCGGGCTTAAGGTCTTCGGTTAGGGGATAAACCGGCAGGATTTGACTGGCGCGCACGGTGAGGGACCAGTCTTTGGCGACGCGTTCCAGTTGTCGGCGCATCGTGCCCGTGCTGCTGCAGCCCGGCAGCAGCACAAGCAGGAGAACCAAGACGAAGGGTCGGTTCATGGAGAATTTGTGTGTGTCTTTCTGCGCGCGCTCGCGCCGGCGTTGAGCCCATTCCTTAAATCGGGCCGGCGCGATAATTCGCGTGAAGCCGGCACGGCGCAAGACGGAAAAGTTCAGAAAACCAGTCGCTGGTCGGCAACTGTTGTCGATTAAGAGCGCCTGCAGATTTGCCCATGCAAGGTGTCGTGTCATCACCTGTCTTTTTGCATACGCCTGGGTTTAGGACATGGGCAGGGGTTTGCGGATGATTTAAATCGTTCACTGGCAGGTCCAACAAGGCGGGGATGACCCGTGCGGGTCGCTCACGAAACTTTGGCCTTATCCGTGCTAAAGCTATTACCTATGAAAAACATTCGCTGGCTTTCCACAGCATGGGTGGCAGTAACACTGGGCGCGTTGGCCGCCTGGGCCGGGGAGGGCGGTCCGGTCACGCGACGCGGGACAAGTGTGCTTCATTACATGTCACGCAATTCGCTGCAATCGACCGATCCTGGATCCAATGTGGTCGGCCAACTGCGCCTGCAATTCAACGAACAAGGGCATTCTCAAAAACAGAGCCTTCGTCTTGTGGCAGGTGGCCTTGACGCAGCCACGGCGTACAGCCTGATCGCGGTCCTTGGTGAGGACACGAACGCGGTGCTGGTGAGCAACGTTGAATCCGATGCGGCAGGTCGGCTTCGTCTGAACTACCTGACCAAAGCCCAAGGCCACGTCGGCCGCAATCCGTTGCCCGTGTTGCTGGACCCCCTCACCAATGTGCGGTCGATCGGTCTCGAGAATGCGAGCACTCAGACGCTTGCCTACGCCTGGATCGCGGACGCGGAGCAGTTCCAATACATCGTTAAGCGCAACCTGACCGCGGACGATACCAACGGCACCGCCGCGGGGTCGATCAGCCTGATCGCGAACCAGCGACATGTGAACTTCCGCCTGTTGGCCGGCGGCCTGGGGCCGACCAACGATTATCATCTCGCGCTGAACTCGAACATCGTCAGCAACGTTGAGGCCGACGAGAATGGCCGCCTCCAAATCAAGGAGTGGCCGGCGGCCGCTCCGGCCGTGCTCGAGTTGCGCTCGCTCTCGCTGCTGGATGGAAGCAACAACGTGGTGCTGCACACGCCCCTTCCGAAATAGCCCCGCGTTGAAGCAGGGCGACTTCACGATAGCGAGTGACGAGTCCACTTCCCCGTCTGCTTGTGATGTGTCTCACAAATAGCTGGTGGTTTGTGAACCTGACGCTCACCCGGCCTCGCAGTCGCGGGGCCACCCTCTCCCATCCGATGCATCCGATGGGAGAGGGGCTGGGGCTGAGGGCTCTTCTTGTTTTTAACTCTAATGACTTTAGAAGGCCCGGACTCGGAAGAAGCTCATGCCGCCGCTGCCCAACGGGGCAGTCATCGTCACGAGGCTACCCGTGCCGGCCAACGGCGCGCCTGAATCGGCCCAGGCACCACTGGCTAGATCCACGCGGGTTTCCAGCTGATACTGCAGGCCGACCCGGGACAAGAAGGAGATGTTCAGGCTGCCACCGTTGATCGTCGCGATCAGGGTTATGCCAGGCGGTTGGGTCGGGGTCGGGACGGGCCTTGGGTTGCCGCCACCGCTGCCGCCCATGATGCCGTATTCGCTCAGAGCGGTCCAGTCGGCGGCCCAGTTGCTGCGGCCGGGACCGAACGCCCCGCGGTAATTGGCTGTTTCCAAGCCGGCCGGGGCCGAAGCGTAATCGCTGTTCGCTGGACTTCCGGGTGCCGGCCGAGGATCCAGGAACGCGCCCACGTTGGTGCGGCTGATACTGGTGAGCATGGGATCGGCGATCTGATTGACCAAGCTCGCGTCCGTCCAGTAGTTGGTTGCGAGCGAGAACCGGCCCAGATTCGTGGCGGTATTGTCGATGTTCTTGGTGCCCGAACCGGTGACAAAGTTCCACCACAAGGTATTGTGCAACTGCGCCGTCCCGCTCGTCACCGCCTGGGTGGCCGTCACGCCGTTTTGGGTGTCCAGCAGCACGCCCTGCGCGTTGAAGTCGGTGAAGATGGCGTTATAAATTTTCGGTCCCGCCCATGGCCGCAAGGCAATTGCTGCGTTCACCCCGCCGTTGATGTTGGTGTTGTTGGCGCCCGAGCCGATGATGGTCAAGTTATAGACCTTGAAGTCCGCCGCCGGCAGCAATTGGGTGGTCTGATCGACCTCGTTGGGGTGGTTGTTCAATTCCATCCCGTAGTTGCGTTTGTCGGGGGCCTGGACGGCAAACCAGTACTGGTTGGTGCCCCGGTAACCCATGTCCACGTCAAAGGAATCGTCGTCGTTGAACGAACTGACCAGGTACCTTGTGTTGACGGTGCCGCCGAAGAATTCGAAGCCGTCGTCGGCCGCGCCGTAAGCCTCGACGAACTCAACGGTCGTGCCCCGACCCACTGCGCCCAGCGAGAGGCCGTTGATCTCCTTGTTGGGCGCCAGCACCGCGCCGCCGTGGCGCAGGGACACGTAACGCAACGAGCCCGAGTTATCGTCGTCATCGTTGCCGCCGAACCGGAACACGTTCTGGCCGCTCAAGACCAAGTCCGGCAGCCCTTCATAGACTTCGTACTTGCTGCCCAACGGTTGGGAGTTGCCGCCAGCGTCGACCGCCGCGTTGAGCACCGAGTTGCCGAACATCACCAAACCGCCCCACAAACTGCGCGAATAGATCCCAATGTCATCGGGCAAGGTGATGTCGTCGATATCCGCCGTGAAGATGATGGGATTCTGAGGTGTTCCTTCGGCGAAGATTTTGGCGCCGCGGGTAATGTAGAGGGCGGCGACGTTGGTGCCTTGGCCGCCAAGGTTGTGGCCCTTAATGACGGTGCCGGCTTCGATGTTGAGCACCGAGTTGCTCATGACGAACACCGCGCCGTTCAGCAGATAAACGTTGGTGCGATACCAGTTGTTCGTGCCCGTCAGGATTTGCGACACCACATTGGTCTGGATCGACGCGCGCTGAAGGATGCCGTATTCCGAAAGGGCGGTCCAATGGTCGATCCAGAGATCGTTCGGTCCGAACGCGCCCCGGTAATTGACCGGCGTGAGGAAGCCGTCATTGGGAACGGTGGCGTAGTCGCTGTAGGCCGGGCTGCCAGCCTTGGGTCGCGGATCCAGAAACCGGCCCACGTTCGTGCGGCTGATACTGGCGAGCATGGGATCGGCGATCTGATTGACCAAGCTGGCGTCCGTCCAGTAGTTGGTCGCGAGCGAGAACCGGCCCAGGTTCGTGGCGGTATTATCGATGTTCTGGCTGCCCGAACCGGTGACGAAGTTCCACCACAAGGTATTGTGCAACTGCGCCGTCCCGCTCGTCACCGCCTGGGTGGCCGTCACGCCGTTTTGAGTGTCCAGCAGCACGCCCTGCGCGTTGAAGTCGGTGAAGATGGCGTTATAAATTTTCGGTCCCGCCCATGGCCGCAAGGCAATCGCTGCGTTGACTCCGCCGTTGACGCTCGTGTTTTGGGCGCCCGAGCCGATGATGGTCAGGTTATAGACCTTGAAGTCGGCCGCCGGCAGCAATTGGGTGGTCTGATCGACCTCGTTGGGGTGGTTGTTCAATTCCATCCCGTAGTTGCGTTTATCGGGCGCCTGGATGGCAAACCAGAACTGGTTGGTCCCCCGGTACCCCATGTCCACGTCAAAGGAATCGTCGTCGTTGAAAGAACTGACCAGGTACCTTGTGTTGACCGTTCCGCCGAAGAATTCGAAGCCGTCGTCGGCTGCGCCATAGGCTTCCACGAATTCGATGGTCGTGCCCCGGCCCACGGCGCCCAGGGATAGACCGTTGATTTCCTTGTTGGGCGCCAGCACCGCGCCGCCGTGGCGCAGGGACACGTAACGCAACACGCCCGAGTCATCGTTGTCATCGTTGCCCCCGAACCGGAACACATTCTGCCCGTTTAACACCAAGTCCGGCAGCCCTTCGTACACTTCGTACTTGCTGCCCAAGGGTTGGGCGTTGCCGCCCGCATCGACGGCCGCATTGAGGACACAGTTGCCGAACATCACCAAACCGCCCCACAAACTGCGCGCGTAGATGTCAATGTCATCGGGCAAAGTCGGATCATCAATATCCGCGGTGAAGATGATGGGATGACGCGGGGTGCCTTCCGCATAGATTTTGGCGCCGCGCGTGATGTAAAGAGCGGCGACGTTGGTGCCTTGCCCGCCAAGGTTGTGGCCCTTAATGACGGTGCCGGCTTCGATGTTCAGCACGGAGTTACTCATCACGAACACCGCGCCGTTCAAGAGATAATAGTTGGTGCGATACCAGTTGTTTGTCCCAGTGAGGATTTGGGAAGCAGGAACGAGGTCCGCGTGAGCAGCACTCGCGAGCATCAGTCCGGCGCCGAGGAGCGTCGACCAGAGGCGTGTTCTGAGGAATGAGCTGTTTTGTGCGTTGTTCATGGTTGTGGTTTGGTTGGCGACAGCGCTTGTAGCACTCATCGAAAGGTATGCCCGAGGCTAGTCGGGATGGTTTACGTTCGTATGGCGGATAGGATACAAACCTGTAACGTTGGCTTTCCCGGTTCGGGGTTCGGGGTTCCCGGTTCGGGGTTCGGTGGATCCGCCCTTCAGGCGGATGATACGCTGCGCACTCCGCGTTCTGCGATCCGCAGTGGAATGGTTCATCGAGCGAGCTTCCACCTGCACGTTATATCCACGAGCATTGGATTCATGAACTTCCACTGAAGAGGAGCCCTCACCCCCAGCCCCTGA
>DATLUX010000251.1:0-27485 GCA_035577805.1 Verrucomicrobiia bacterium | reverse complement strand
ACGGTGGAGCCACTGGCCGCGGTTGGGCGCGGTTCTCCAACCGGAGTGATCTGTTATCGGCACACACAATTCCCGGAATATTACCAGGGCGGTTTATTCATGTTGGACTGGACTTTCGGCCGCCTCTACTTCGTGCCCATCGAACCGGCCGGAGGCACTTACCGGGGCGCGCCGGAGATCTTCATGGAAAGCGTCGGCACGGAAGGATTCGCTCCCACCGCTCTGGCGGTGGGATTTGATGGATCACTTTACGTCAGTACTGGCGGCCGCAGCACACCCGGCGCCGTTTACCGGATTCAATATGCCGCCGACCCCGGCCGCCAGACGCTGGCAGCCAGTTGGCGGCTGACCGCGGGAAGCCCAATCACATTGGTCATTAGCGCGCCGCAACCCTTGGCAGCGTGGTCACGAGCGGTTTGGAGACCCGAAGCCGCCCTGCTGGCTCCCGCCACTCTTGAAACCGTGGCGGCCGACAGCCAGGTGCCGGCAGAGCAACGCATTCGCGCGATCGAGGTGCTGACCGAGGTGCATAGCGGGTTGAGCCCGGCCGGCGCACTGGCCTGTGCCCAGAGCGCATCGCCGCAAGTCCGGGCGCGTGTGGCCTGGGCTATCGGAATCAAGCCTGTGGAAAACGCCGGACCCGTCTTGCTCGGGTTGACGCGCGATACGGCGCCGGAAGTCCGGGCGGCGGCTTTGGAAACAATGCGCCAACTGCAGTCTCCCTTGGACATCGTCACGCGCCAGCAGGCTTTGTCCGCGAACCTGGGCCACGCGGACAAACGGGTGCGCCAGGCCGCCGCTCGCCTTGCCTCCGGGCTCCCGGAAGTCGCTTGGAACGCGCTTTGGAAACAACAGGAGGCGACCGGCGTGTCGCAGAGTCGGTTGACGACCGTGCTGGCGTTGCTTTGGCGGGACGGCATTTCCCAGGTGCACACCACCGCGGTGAACACCGCGCTGTCGATACTCAATCAAACGCGCGCGCCCGAATTCCGCGAGCAGGCGTTGCGCCTGATTTTCCTGGGCCTGGGCGATGCGCATCTCGACAAGCCGTCGATCGAACTTTACACCGCGTACGAATCCGCCCTGCCCTTGGCTGATCACACGGCGCTCACGAGCCGGCTTGGCAAAGCCCTCGTTGCCTTGCTGCCCTCCGGGGACGGTTATGTCGACGCGGAGGCGGCCCGTCTTCTGGCCGTGATCGAGTCGGCCGACCCCGCCGCGCCGCGCCGCCTTCTCGCCAATTGCACGGCCCGGAGCGAAGGCGCCGCTGATTTCCATTATCTGACGGCCTTTTCGCGCTTGAGGGCGTCCAGCGTGACCAACTTCACCACCAACGTGGCGCAAGTATTGATCGGCATGGATCGAAAGCTGGACCCCAGCGGCACGTTGCCCCGGCAGAATTGGACTGATCGTCTGGTCGAACTGACGCAGGCATTGCTGCGCCATGATCCGAGACTGGCGGATGCCCTGCTGCGGCAACCCGACTTTGGGCGTCCTGCCCATCTGGCTCTGGTGCCCCTGCTGGGCTCGGATCGTTACACCGCCTGCGCCCGCGTCTTTAATGGCGCAATCAATCGCACCAAGACGTTTCCCTGGAGCGAAGCGCTGATCGACTTGCTGTCCGCCCTGCCCCCGGAGGAAACGCACGCGTTGTTTCGACGTCAACTCAGCAATGTGAGCATCCGCGATCGGCTCATTCTCGAATTGGCGCCTAAAGCGCAGCCGGCCGATCGCGAATATTACATCGCAGGCCTGGGCAGCCCGCGCACGGAAGTCGTGCGCGCGAGCATGACGGCCCTCTTGCAACTGCCTAATGACGCGGGCACCACCACTTCCGCCGCGGTCTTGCGCGCCTTGCGGCGGCTCCTCAATCAACCCAAGGAACAAACCGCCCGTGCGCAAGCCGTGGCGTTGCTGGGCCGTTTGGTCGGACAAAAGTTCAATGTCGAAGAGCACAGCTCGGACCTCGGCCGGGTGTATCAACCGATCTTCAGTTGGTTCGAAACCAAGTACCCGGGTTTGAGCCGCCAACTGGATGCCGACGACAATGAGACACCGGCCCAATGGGAAACCCGGCTGCAGACCGTGCCCTGGAATCGCGGAGACCCCGGGCGCGGGCAGGAACTTTACGTCACGCGCGGGTGCCAGAATTGTCATGATGGCGCCCAAGCCCTGGGGCCAGATCTGACTGGGGCCGCTCAACGTTATTCCGCTCCCGATCTGTTGCGCGCGGTGATCTTCCCGAGCCGCGAGATCGCCCCGCCCTATCGGATGACCACGTTTCGCCTGCGGGATCGCCAGAGTTACACCGGCCTGGTGGCGTTCGAATCCGCCGACGGCGTGATCCTCCGCACCGGGCTGAGTTCCACCGTTCGTTTGGCCGCGGCCGACATCGTGGGACGCGAGGCGAGCACCGTTTCGTTCATGCCGAGCGGTTTGCTGGGTGGACTTAATGCGCAGGATTTGGCGGATCTGCACGCCTACTTAAAAACGTTGCAACGTCCCCAGTAGCGGCTCGTGTGGGGATACCATTTTTGCTCTGCCGTTGCTTCGCCACGCCAACGGCGTGGCCAAGTCGTCGGGCACCGATGCATCGGAACCCACTTTTAGGCGAGACTCGATCCCTGCCTGGTGTCAGAGTCTGCGGCGTGTCCACGCGTGACGATTCTGACAAACAAGGCCTGGTGCTCGATCGAGTGATGCTGCTCGGACGCACCTTCGAGGAATATCTCCGTTATTTTGCCATTGAGCCTGCCGACTGGCGGGGCAAAGCCATCCTGGACGTGGCTTCGGGAGTAGGTTCGTTTTGCGCTGAAGCCAACGAACGCGGGTGGAATGTCCGGGCCTGCGATCCTATCTATGAGCTGGCGCCCGCCGACATCCGCGCGCGGTGCGAGCCGGATTTGGATCACGTGGTGCAGGCCCTGCAGGGGTTAAGCACATACCGATGGGACTTTTATCAAACGCCGGAACGGCTGCGACAGTATCGGGAGAAGGCCTACCGGACATTTCTGGACGATTACGAGCGTCACCAGGGCATCCGTTACGTGGCGGGGTGCTTGCCGAAGCTTCCGTTTGGGGAGGGCCAATTTGATCTGGCGTTGGTGTCGTATTTTCTTTTCGTGTATGAAGACCTGTTCGCCTATGAGTTTCACCGCGAGTCCGTGCTGCAAATCATGCGGCTAACCCGGCAGGAAGCGCGGTTTTACCCAATCGTCTCCTTCGAAGGCCGGCGTTCCACCTATTTGGATCGGTTGCGCGAGGATCCGCTGCTGCGCCATTTGCGGTTCGAGGAGGTTCGCACGGATTTCGAGTTCTTGATCAACTCCAATTGGTATCTGCGGGTGACTCATCGTCCAGAGAGAGTTTGACGCAGTGGACGGTTTTGGGTTGCCTGGGGCACCTTGAATTCCGCCAGTGCCAGCGGAACCGGCCGGGTATTTTGTGCCGAGCCAGCGCACCGTGCTCTGGGCCTTATGGCTCACTGTTCAGGATGAAAGCGATTATTATTGGGGCAGGCCGCGGGCGCCGACTCATGCCGACGACGGCGGACACGCCCAAGTGTTACGCGGAAGTTCAAGGCCGGCGTTTGTTGGACTGGGCGTTGGCCGCATTCGCCGACGCGGGTGTCAAGGATTGTTGTTTTATTGGGGGTTACCAGATCGAGAAGGTGCAACGCGATTATCCTGCCCTGACCTTTCGGCACAACGCCGGCTGGGAACACAACAACATCCTGCTTTCGTTGATGCACGCGGAGGATCTGATGGGCGACGGTTTTATTTGCTGTTACTCGGATATCCTCTTCACGGCGCAAGTGCTGCGGAGCGTGTTGCGGCATGAGGCCGACATTGCGTTGAGTGTGGATACGCGCTGGTTGGGCCGCTATCAACACCGCACGCTACATCCGCCGCACGACGCCGAGAAGGTGACGGTGCAGAACGGCCGCGTGACCCGCGTTCATCGCGATATCCCCAGCGCGCAGGCCCATGGCGAATATACCGGTATCGCCAAATTCACGCCGGCGGGCGCCGCGGCCTTGCGCGAGCACTTTCACCGGGCCCGGCTGGCCTTTGCCGGCAAACCGTTTCGGGAAGCAGCCGTGTTCGAAAAAGCTTACCTGATCCATCTGTATCAGCAGATGATTGAAGCCGGCGTGACCATGGCTCACGCCGACACGCCTGGCGAGTATATGGAGGTCGATACCCAGGAAGATTTTGATCTCGCTCGCCGCTTCTGGGCCGCCCGTTCGTAAGCGACACAACTCTCCATGAACCTTTCCTGTCTCGTAGCAGCCGACGTAAGGAGGCTCACTCTGTCCGGGCGCGTTCGTCGGGAAAGAGATCAGAGCCCTTCGACAGGGCTCAGGGTGTACCTCGTTACCTCGGCTCCTACGTTAGATTTGGGTTCATGGGCCCAATCTGCGTCCAGCCTTGGAGGCTTTTCCCATCTATGAGCAACCCCGCCTTGTTTCCCACTTCAGTGGTCGGGTCGTTGCCGCGGCCGGCCTTTGTGCTGGACCTGATCCATGGACGCCCCGCGCTCTCCGCCGAGCTTTATGAAAAGGCCATGCAAACAGCCATCCGCTATGCGGTGGCCATGCAGGAACATGCGGGCCTGGACGTCGTCACTGATGGCGAATGGGGACGCAAATCGTATATCGGGGTGATCGCGGAGCTCGCGCACGGATTCGAGTTAGGCACCGCGCCCGACGGGCGGCCCTGGACGGTGGTCGTCGATCGATTGGCGCCCAAAACGCCGGGCTTCATTGCTCGCGAGGTGCAATTCCTCAAAACCGTCACGAAGCGCCAGATCAAATCCACCCTGCCCTCCCCTGCATTGTTAGGAGAACGGCTGTGGGATCCGCAAAAATCGGTTCGGGCTTATCCTACGCGGGAAGATTTCGTGCGCGCTGCCGTTCCGTTCCTGCGCCAGGAACTGCAAGCGATTCGAGCCGCCGGAGCCGACATTGTGCAGATCGATGACCCGCATCTGTGTTTGTTCGTGGACCCGAAAGTACGGCAGCAATACTCGGATCCCGAAGGCGCGGCGGCGTTTGCCGTTGATATGATTAACGAAGTGGTCGACGGCATCAAAGATGTCCGGATCGCGGTGCATTTATGCCGGCGGGCCGGAGCCCGCGTGCGCGGGGAGCACACCCATGCCGGCGGTTATGGCCCCCTGGTGGGGCACCTCAACCAACTGCGCGTGCATCATCTCACCATGGAATTCACGGCGCCGCAGGCGGGGGACATGGACGTGTTTGGGCGTCTGCGCGAAGATTTCGAGATCGGCTTAGGCTGCGTGGATGTGACGCCGGGCCAGGTGGATTCGGCGGACGTGATCGCGGAGCGGGTGCGGCATGCGCTCCAATTTCTGCCGGCCGAACGGATTGTCCTGAACCCCGACTGCGGGTTTGCGCCCGGCTCCGGGGCGGTGGTGAGCTTGGATGAAGCGTATCGGAAGCTCTGTAACGAGGTGGAAGCCGCCCGGATCTTGCGGGGCGAATTCGGCTGAGGCCCGCCACACCAGTGACGACGGATGGTCTTGGTCGCTCCTCCTGGTCGACAGTCATTGTCGATGACAGCGCCCAGGTTCGGCCGAGGGGGATTTACCACAAAGAACTCAAAGATCACAGCGCGGCAAAGCCGCAACCGACCGAGGAGGGGGAGGATTACCACGGAGGACACGGAGGGCACGGAGAGAAATAGTGGTTTTACAGTCCCGCAGGAGCGCGACTTCCTGCAAGACGCTGCACCACCTCCGAGGACTGTTTGCCTCAGTATGCTGCGCTACTTTTTCTCCTCTTTCTTGTCGGCCTTCTGATCGTCCTTCTTGTCGGCGGGTTTATCGCCGTCCTTCTTGGCGTCGTCTTTTTTGGCCTCTTCCTTCTTGGCTTCTTCTTTCTTGGCTTCTTCTTTCTTGGCTTCTTCTTTCTTCTTAGTCTCTTCTTCCTTTTTCTTGGCTTCTTCTTCTTTCTTACGGGCTTCCTCTTTTTTGGCTTCTTCCTTGCGGGCTTCCTCGATCTTGGCGAAGGCGGCGAGATCCCAACCGGTGGAAATATCGACTTCCGGGAGAGCGGTTTTGAGTTTCTTGGCACCGTCCTCGGTGACTTTGGACTGCCAGACGTACAGATTGCGGAGATGCCGCATGTCTTTCAGGTCATCCAGGCCGGCATCGGAAACTTTGGTGCCGTAGAGGTTGAGATAAACCAAGTTGGGCAACCCTTTCAGGTGCGCGATGCCGGCGTCGCTGATCCCGGTCAGTTCCAGGTGCAGCCGTTGCAGGTTGGTGAGCCCTTTCAGTTGGGCCAACCCGGCATCGGTCACGCGCGTGGTCGCGAGGTTTAAGTCGACCAGCCCAAGGACATCTTTGAGCGGGGCGATGGTGGCGTCGGTGATGTTGGTGCCCTGCAGGCGAAGATTGGCTTCACGCCAGTTTAAGTTGGCGGCGATCGGACGCACGTCGATGCCTTTTTGGGCCAGGGCCGCGATGGCTTTTTGCTCCGCCGCGCTGGGTTTAAAGTCGGCGGGTAACTCCGGGCCTTTGGGTGCAGCAGGTTTGTCGACCTTAGCGGTGGCGGTTTCGGTCCAGGTGGCGCCCTGGTTAATCCAATCTTTGAGCAGCTCCAGCTGGGCTTTGGACAACGGTTCGCCTTCGTTGGGCATGAAATCGTCGTCGGTCTTGGGCAGGCTCACGCGCCGGATCAGTTCGCTCTTGGAAGCGTCCCCGGCCACAAAGGCGGGGCCAGTCTTGCCGCCTTTCAGGGCCGCCTCCTTGGAATCCAGGCGCAGCTTGCCTTTCTGTTTTTCCGGGCCGTGGCATTTGAAGCATTGCTGCTGCAGGATGGGGAGCACGTCTTTGGAAAAGTCGGGTTTGCTATCGGCGGCCTGAAGGCCCAGGGCACTGCACGCTGCCACCGCCGCAATCGTCATCAGCTTCTTCATAATGTGTTTATTGGTTGACCGGGACTAAAACAGCCGGAGCTAAGCTAAGACGGCCTTCGGCCAGTTTCCCGTTCTCGCAGCCGCCGCGCGATCCCGGCACGCAGGCACCCAAGGCGGCTGATGGAGGGAAGACTACCCAAGGGCCGGAAACATTCAAAGCGAGTATTTTGCCCAGCCTGTCCTCTCCGGTTTGCGCCCTCATTCAGGGCTTGGCAAAGGCCGCGTGTTCCCGCTTGCCGGCCGACTCCACGTAGGCCAGCAAATCCAAGATCTCCTCCTTGGTCAGGATATTGACCAATCCCTCCGGCATGGGCGAAAGCTTCGAGGGCGCGCGACTTTGCACCTCGCTCCTGCGGATCTCCACTTTTTCACCCGTCAACTGGTTGGGCACCAGAACCAGTTTGGCCAGCGTCTCTTCCACCAAACGGCCGGTGACATCCTCCCCGTCCTTTTTGGTCACGGTGGTATTTTGGTACTGTTCACTGACGACCTTGGAAGGTTCCAGGATGCTTTCGAGCAAGTCCCGGCGGGTGAACCGGCTGGACACCGCCGTGACATCCGGGCCGATGGCCCCGCCTTCGTTGCCGAAGCGGTGGCAGGCCAGGCATTGGGCGGCAGCGAAGGCTTCGCGGCCGCGCTCAAAGTTGCGGCCTTTGGCCGCTCGCTCGAGATCATCAAGAAAATCGGACATCTTCCATTCCCGGACCATCTTGCGTTCTTTCTGCTGGACCAACGGGGCTGCGGGTTGATCGTCAAGGAAGGCAACCAAAGCGGTGCGTTGGTCCGCATCGCCGACATTATCGAGCGCTGCTTTGCGCAGGTTCTTGAGGAAATTGTTGTAGCTGGCGCCATCGCTGTAGTCGCGGCTGACATCCTTGAACCACTGGACGGTTTGGGTCGTGTGTTGGGTGTTGCGGGCCGGATAGGGGTGACCGGTTTGGTCCATCTTTGGACTCTTCAAGAACCAGGCGAAGTAACGTTTGCGTTGATCGAGACTCCAACCGTTGCTGAGGTTGCGCAAGGCCACCATGTAATGCAGTTGCTCTTCCTGGGTGGCGGCGGCATCGCGCAGATCCAGGATCGGTTTGGCGATCCCGCGCGCCTCCAGCGCGATGAGCAATTGGGACACCTCGCGGTTGACGGGCCAATGGCGGCTAGGAAAGACCTCTTGCAACGAAGCCACCAGGCTGCGCGACTCTTCGGGGCTGGGTTTGCCCATGCGCGCCAGCGAAACCTCGCAGACGCGTAACGCCTGCAGTTTCTGGTCTTCGTCCAGATCGGCCGGCCAATAGCGGCGCACGCTTTCGAGCAGTTGATTCTGGACCGTCGTTGGGCCAAGCCGCGCCAGGGCCAGCAGCGCGGTCAAGCTGGCGCGTTTGCGGGTTTCGACCAAAGCACGCGCTTGCCATTGGTCGACGGGCTGACTCTCGATGGCGATGCGTGCCGCATACCGGATTTCGCGGTCACTGCTGTCCAGATGTGGCCAGGCCGCATCCAGCGCGGCGGGGTCCGCGTGGCCATGGAACGCCTCTAGACGATGGCGCAAGGCTCGCGCCGCGATGGTCGCTTTTGAGTCTTCGCTGTTCGTCACCGGCCGGGTGGAGTCGCGGCCAACATAGCTGACCCGATACAAGCCGCCTTGAGTTCGGCGCCCGCCAATGGCGAAGTACATCGCGCCGTCCTGGCCAATGGCCAAATCAGTCACATTAAGCGGCTTGCCGACCACGAAATTCTCGTAGGCACCCGTATATCCCGCTCCGTCCGGATTCAGATGCACCGCCAGAATGCGGCCATACGACCAATCCATCGCATACAACGCGCGCTGATATTTGGCCGGGAACTTGGCTCCCGTGCCGAACGCCACGCCCGTGGGCGAACCCACTCCGACATTCACGGTGCCCGGCAAACTGTCCGGATAATACTCCGGCCACTTGCCGGATCCTTCGCGGAACCCGTGATCGCCGCCGCTCACGATGTGATAAACACGGATTGGCCGGTACCATGGCGTTCCCCAATCCCATTCCATGTCGCTGTCAAACCCGAACAATTCCCCGGCGGGATTAAACGCAATGTCGTAGGTATTACGCTGCCCGGACGAAAGCAGCGCGACGTTGTGTCCGTCCGGATCCATGCGCACCACAAATCCCCCCGGAGGTTTGCGGCCCGCGCCGAAGCCGTTGCCATCTTCCATTCGCGGCAGCACCACGTCGTCTCGATAATTCCGATGCGGGCTGGTGGGCAGAATGTCCTCCGGCACATCCACGAAATTGCCATTCACCGTGTAGAGTTTGTTGTCCTGCCCCAACGCGATGCCGTGCGCTCCATGTTCGCCTGGGCCGCCTTTCCATTTCCGGATTAGTTCTACCTTGTCGTATTGATCATCGCCGTTGGTATCGCGCAGCCGATAAAGGTGATATCCGTCCGGGCCGCTCCCATTCACATACAAGCTGTCGAAGGCATAAAGCAGGCCCATCGCGCCCGTCACCGGCACATCGATCTTTTCCATCTGGGCGATCTTGCCATCGCGCCCGATGGTGATGCGCAACATCGGTTCCTTGTCCTGCGGCGAAACGATCAAACGACCTTTGGGATCGACGGTCAGCGCCACCCAAGAGCCCTCGCCAGGCTGCGAACTGCGCAGCAACTCCACCTTAAAACCCTCCAGCACTTTGAGCGATTCGGCGGGCGTCGCCTCGGCCGACCTGCGATTGGCGTTGCGTCCGCCCTGCTGGCCAGGGCCGGCCGCGCCGGCCAGCACCGCCCCCCACGGCGGCATACCGTGCTTGCCCAAACTCATCGCGGACACAAAACCCGCCGGAGTGGCCTCCGCCGCGTTCCAGCCAGGCGTCTCCCGGGCTGACACCAGCCAGTTTGTGTCCGTGACGACACTTTGCCGCTTGGGCGTGGAAAAGTTGAGGTCCAGGCGAGCCAACAGGCCAGCCGGGCCGCCATGATTCGCTGCGCGCACTGCCAGAACATGATCGCCGGCTTTCAATTGTTTGGTCAGATCAATGACCGTCGGGGCGCTCCATTCGCTGTTTTCCCCCACCGTTTTGCCGTCCAGAAAGATGACGCACTCATTATCACAAGCCACGGTGAGCGTCGCCTTGGCTGCATCGTCCCCGACGCGAAACGGTTTGCGAAAGTAACGGACATCCTGTTCGCCGGGATTGGCTGACCAGATCCAATCCTGGGCCGGCCCCGGCAACGGTGCGCCCAAGGAAACCAGGGCAAGCCAGACGAAATGACGATAAAAGACGGCAAGACGTGTCATAGGCAATAGTGCTCTCAGACGTTGATCGCCAAAGACTCTTCAAACGTATCGCTGACGGCAAGGAAGTTTTCGCGGCTCCCAGCCGGAGGAGGCATTCACCCACTGCCCCTGGGGCCAACGTGACCTCGTGAGTATTTAACATGCTGACCGCGAGAATCCCTCTCCCTCAACGGGGAGAGGGCCTGGGTGAGGGGTGAGAATGGCAGAAAAATGTTCGCTCGGGGGGGCAGTATCCGAATGCGCCCTAGCCGGATTTCGCCAGACCTTCGGCGGCTGTCAGCGAACGGGAATCCCGCGTGCCTCCGGCCCGCCCAGGGCAGCGATCTTGCTCTCATCCATCGTGTAGTTTCGTATCTGGACACTGTTGAGGTAAACCGGTTGAGAGTCGCCGTCTTCATCCGCGAAGAGCATGGCGGTGGGTCCCAGGGAATAACGGCCATCGAGTTCCGTGGCCGACAACGTTTGCGTGCCGAAAAGCATGCCGTCGATGTACTTGCTCATCGTGAGCGCGCTGACGTCGACGGCGACGGCGACCCGGTGCCAGTGCTCGGCGATCAGTTCGCCCTCCCCGCGGTAATCACCGAGACTGCCAATGCTGCCGCGTCCCTCCAGGAAACTGATGTACAAATCCGCATCCCCCTTATTGTCAGTTTGAAGCAGAGAACGAAACGCACCCGAAGACGATGCCGGGAACAATACGTCCATGAGGATGGTGTATTGGTTCACCTGTTCGCCCTCGCCGTTGGGTTCCACGCCATGCGTCACCACGTAACCCATCGTGGCCAATGTCATTTGTGGGAAGTGCATGACTTTGGCGACCTGCCCACCGATGGGCGGCAGACCGAACATGGCCGTGGAATTGAAGACTGTGCCTTTGGCGGTCGCGCCCTCATTGCCGTCCATGTAGCGCAGCGGCACGCCAATCGTCGCCCGTAAATCGCCAGAATCAAAATCCCACTGCCCCGTCACCGCCGCATCGGACAACAGGACCGATGAGAAGGAGGCCACGCCGGCTATAACCAAAGGCAAGTTCACGTTCTTATCCGAACAATGTTAGCCACGCGATAGCAAGGAAACAGTCTGCGATGGCTGGCAGAAAGATGCCGCAACCAGACGAGGACAAGAGGCAAAACCGGGGGCCAGCCCCCCGTCTCTTCTGCCCGCGTGTCCTTATCTTTCTGCCAGTTATTTTTCTGCCCCAGCCAATGCAGGTCAGCGTTCGATCTGCAGGGGCAGAAAGATGGCTGGCAGAAAGATGGCCACGCCGGAAGCATTTCGTCTAATCGCGCAGCTTATCCGGCGGCGTCGAGCGCGGCCCGTGGCATCGAAGATCCTGAGACAGACGTTGATAACCACGCCAACGCTGGTGTCGCCGCCGACACCCGTGCGTTTCAGCCGCGGTCCTGTTTCGAACGGCAGAGGCGGCAGAGACGGCAGAGCAGAGATGGCCCGGTTGACGCTGCCGTCAATCGCAGGTAGCCTGCCGGTTGTTACATGATTGCCACCTCTATTCCCAAAGCGTCTGGTCCCCTCAATGTCCGCACTGGCGACGAGCGCCTGATCAAAGTCACGGCGAGCGCGGCCCGCAAGGTGAGCTCTTTGTTGGCCAAACAAGGGCGGGCGCATGGCGTTCTGCGGGTTGCAGTGGTCGGGGGCGGCTGCTCCGGGCTGCAGTATAAGATGGATCTGCAGGACGGCCCAGCCAACCGGGATATCCTGGTGGAGACCGGCGGCATCAAGGTGGTGGTGGACCCGAAGAGCGCCTTGTACGTCACGGGCAGCGAACTGGACTACGTGGATGCTCTCCAAGAGGGCGGGTTTAAGGTCCAGAACCCGAATGCGGCCACTAGTTGTTCGTGCGGCGAGAGTTTCAGCGCATAACCCGCCGACTTCCAGATCCCCTGCCCTGCGCTGATGCCGCCCGATCATTTCGCCCTGCTCGACGAAGCGCGGCGGCCCTGGCTCGAGCCCGAGCCGTTGCGGGACAAATTCATTCGGCTTTCAGCGCAGTGCCATCCGGATCGCGTGCATGACCAAGGCCCGGCCGGGCGTCAACAGGCCGCGCAACGTTGCACGGCCCTCAATGCGGCCTATCAATGTTTGCGTGAGCCCAAGGAACGTCTGGCACACCTGCTGGAATTGGAATCCGGCCGAAAACCGGCTGGCCTCGACCAGGTGCCGGTCGACATGATGGAATTGTTCATGACGGTGGGTCAGTTAAATCGTGACCTGAGCCGATTCCTGGAGGGCAAGGCCAAGGTGACTTCGCCGTTGTTGAAGGCGCAATGGTTCCAGGAAGCGTTGGAGCGGACTGAACGGGCGCAGGCTACCTTGCAGGCGTTGGCCGCGCGAAGAAATCAACTGACGGAGCGCCTCCGGCAATTGAACGACACCTGGGCCGCGGCACCGGCGGTTGGCCAAGCGGGTCGGGAAACGCGCTTGCCGTTGTCAGAAGTCGAACAGAGTTATCGCACGTTGAGTTTCCTCACCAAGTGGACCGCGCAGTTGCAGGAAAAATTGGTGCAACTCACGCTCTGAGGCGTTTCCGGTTTGACAGCCCGAGTCCAACCCGGCACATCAAACGCCATGCGACTTGTGCGCTTGCTGCTTGTCCCGGTCTTGCTGGCCGGGTTGACCGCGTCCTGCCGCAGGCCGAAGTCAGGTTCCCCGGCTGACGGCCGTTTAGTCGGCGGGCTTTATACGAATCTCTACTTCAATTTTACCGTCGGCATTCCGGCCGGCTGGTCGGTCGGCGAACTCAAGACCACGACGGCGCCATTGCCCGGTTCCACCCGCGTGCCTTCCATGAACCCCCAGGCGGCGGCGCATCAATTGCTCATGGCTTCGGAACACCCAGTGGCCCGAGGGATTGCCAACAACCCCTCTCTATTGGTCATGGCCGAAAAGGCGGCCGCCGTGCCAGGCGTCAAAAACGCCAAAGATTATCTGGCGCGCATTTCCCAAATGATGACCGATTCACCGCTCGCGTATCGTCCGATCAATGGGATCGCCGATGTGCAGCTGGGCGGGATTCCAGCTGTCCGCCTCGATTTCAGCGCCCAGTTGAACAAGCAAAAGACCGGGCGCCAAGGGTACCTGGTTTGCCAGCGCGATCAGTATATGCTCTCCTTCATCTTGTCCGGCCCCACCGACGCGGAAATCAAACGGCTCGAACAGCTGCTGCAGACGGTCAAGTTTTATTGAGCCGATTCGGGGTGGGCGTCCGGCCAGGCCGCCCGCACGAGTGCTGGCAACACCTGGCCCGATGGGCCGCAGAGGAAATGGGTGGCGTGCGGCGTTAAAGGCGTAGGCTGCGGATTGATCTCCACCAACACCGCGCCGGCACGCAACGCTTCCAACGGCAAAGACGCCGCCGGATAGACCAGCGCAGAGGTGCCCACCGACAAAAACACCTCACAACGCGCGCTGGCCGCCTGGCCTTCTTCGAAAATAGCCGCCGGCAACATTTCGTTGAACCAAACCACGTCGGGCCGCAGCCATCCGCCGCACCGCGGACATTTTGGCGGCGTCTCCGGGCCGTCGGTCCAGGCGTCCACCAGCAGGTTCTCAGTGAAACATTTGGTGCGCGTGATGTTGCCGTGCAATTCCAGCACCTGCCGGCTGCCGGCCCGCGCATGCAAGCCATCCACATTTTGGGTGGCGATCAGAAAGTGGGGCAACCGCCGTTCCATCTGCACCAATGCGTGATGCCCCGGGTTCGGTGTCACTCGCTGCAGTTGCGCCCGACGCGCCGCATACCAATCCCAAACCAGCTTCGGGTTGCGACGAAATGCTTCCGGCGTGGCCAGATCTTCGGGGCGAAACCGGGCCCAATGGCCGGTTTGAGCGTCACGGAATGTCGGCACACCGCTTTCCGCCGAGATGCCCGCACCACTCAACACCACCACCCGACGCCCAGCCCGCAGCGCAGCCGTCAGGTCAGGCGGGATCGGAACTGCCTCGTTAGCCATGACCTTTACTGTGCCTGCCAACGGCCGAGGTGGGCAGAAAAATAATCTTTCTGACCCTGCAGATCGAACGCTGACCTGCATGGGCTGGGGCAGAAAAATAACTGGCAGAAAAATGGGGTCACGCACTTGCGGCGAATCCGCGAAGACCGGCTAGGAGACGCTAGGAGGGTAAAGAAATTTGGGGCAAGGGAATTTCCGTGCACATAGCCGGTGCTGACACCGCGAAGCCGTTGTGAGGTCTGCTACCTTGAATTGTAATTTGAGCTCCCATTCCTTTGCCCCAATTCCCTTGCCAAAACGGGGCAGGCAGTTGGTCGGCTAAATTCCGGGTTGGGGCTTGGCTGTATCTTCTGCCCCCACCGGGGTCGGACTTACTAGCACTCGCCCGATTTGCTTCCTGTCCTCAGACTGGCCGCGGCATCTTTCTGCCAGCCATCTTTCTGCCCCTGCAGATCGAAGATCTTGTCGAGGGCCCGTCCGTGATCCAGCCCACGGTCTTTTTCCGTACTTACCGCACGAAGCGCTTTACCCTTTACCGTGAGCCGTCAAGTTCGGTAAGCAGGGTGCATGAACATTACCGATGATCTGGCGCTGTGGATCGCGTGGATGCTCGTGGCAGGGTTGCTTTGCCATCTTTCCCTCCAACTCCTTCATAAACTCTCGCCGGAAATCCGGGGTCGTCGGAAACGCCGGCGCAACTATGGCCGCGTAGTGGCCCGCGGCCGCCGTCCGCTCGTGATGCTCAGCGTGCAGCCGCCAGGAAAGTAGCCAAAGAACCGCCAACGCTCAGGTCGCGAATAAATCCAGCTGCGGAGCGGGTTCCAGCTTCCGCAACTTTTCGCGTTCGGCTTTTTGGCGGGGGGATTGGCGCACAGTTCCTTCGGGGGTGAGTTCGCTTTCTTCCAGGTTGCCGAGGATGACCTTGGCGCGTTCGATGACGGGCGTGGGGACACCGGCCAGGCGAGCCACCTGGATGCCGTAACTTTTATCGGCGCCGCCCTCGACGATGCGGTGGAGGAAAACCACCTGCTCGCGCCATTCGCGCACCGCGACATTAAAATTCTTCAAACGAGTCAAGCGCCCGGCCAGTTCGGTGAGTTCATGGTAATGGGTGGCGAAGAGGGTCTTGGCTCCCACCTGATTATGCAGATGTTCCAGGATCGACCAGGCCAGGCTGAGGCCATCGAAGGTGCTGGTGCCGCGGCCGATCTCATCAAGGATGATCAAACTCGCGCGCGTGGCGTTGTTAAGGATATTGGCAGTCTCGCTCATCTCGACCATGAAGGTGCTCTGGCCGCGGGCCAAATCATCGCTGGCGCCGATGCGCGTGAAGATGCGGTCAACCAAATCGATGCGGGCTTGCGTCGCGGGCACGAAGGAACCGGTGTGAGCCAGCAAGGCCAGCAAAGCCACCTGCCGGATATACGTGCTCTTGCCGGCCATGTTTGGACCCGTGATGAGCGCGATTTGCGTTTCTCCATCCAGCTGCGTGTCGTTGGGGACAAATCGTGATTCGACCAGGGTTTGATCCAGCACCGGATGGCGTCCTTCGCGAATCAGCAACACGCCTTCGGCTTGCACCTGGGGCTGGCAATAATTGAATAACCGCGCGTTTTCGGCGAAGGCGCCCAGCACATCCAACTGGGCCAACGCGTCGGCCGTGCGTTGAATCGGTTGCAGCCATTGCAACGCCGCCTCGCGGATGGCCAGAAACAATTCGTATTCCAGCTTCACACTGCGCTCCTCCGCGCCGAGGATCTTGCCCTCCATCGCTTTCAGCTCCGGGGTAATGAACCGTTCCCCGTTGGCAACGGTCTGTTTCCGAATGTAATCTCCAGGCACCTTCTCGAGATTGGCCTTGGTCACTTCGATGAAATAACCAAAGACCGAATTGAACCGCACTTTCAATGAACTGATGCCGGTGCGGACAATCTCGTCCTGCTGCAATTTGGCGAGCCAATCCTTCCCGCCGCGCTGGGCTTGGCGCAACTCATCCAGTTCAGGACTGAAGCCGTCCCGGATCAGCCCGCCTTCCTTCACCGCCAGCGGCGGTTCATCCACGATGGCCCGCGCGATTTGTTCGATCAGCGCCGGCAATTCGGTGATGACGCCGCATAATTCCTGGAGCGCGGGGGGATTCTCCGCTGCCGCTGCCGCTGCTGGACTTTGAGCTTGCTCGGGCCTGTGCGCAGGGGCGCAGGTGGGCGTGAGCGCCGGGGCGGTTGGCTCAGCCGCCGGCGCGACACAGCCCGCCAACGTCTTGCGAATATTGGGCAATTGTTCGAGGGCCTGCCGCAATGCCAGCAAATCCCGCGCATTGCCTCCGCCCACACTCAGCCGACCAATCGTCCGCTCCAGATCACGCACCTCGCCCAATTGCGTCCGGAATTGGGCCAAGGCCTGGCCGCAAGCGAGGAAAGTGCGGACGCCTTGTTGGCGCCAGGCGATGGCTGTGGTCGAGGAAAGAGGTTGCGTGAGCCAATCCCGCAAACGCCGAGCGCCCATGGGCGTCACGGTGCGGTTAAGCGCCCCATAGAGCGAGGCGTTACGCGGGGCATCGCGATGCAACGGCTCGAGGATTTCCAAATGCCTCAGGGTCGTGGCGTCCAGGATGAGAAAATCAGCCGGCTGATAAAACGATAGGGCCGTGAGATGTTTGCAGTCACGCCGCAAATGTTGAACGAGATAATGCAGCACTGCGCCCACCGCGCCGATGGCCGCGCCCCGATCCTTCAAGCCGAACCCATCCAAGGTCCCCACCTTGAAATGATCCCGCACCGTGTAAATCGCGGTTTCCGCAGCGAACACCCAATCCTCATAGGGGATGACAATGCGAAAGGCGTCTTTGAGCAGATCGGCTAAGGCATTTGCTCCTTCCGGATAAATGATCTCCGCCGGACGCAGCCGCTCCAATTCCGCAAGTAACGCCGGTGTCCCTTCCAGCTCGGTGGTGCGAAAACTGCCGGTGGTGAGATCCACCATGGCCAAACCATAGCGCCCCGCCGTGCCACAAACCGCGCTCAGGAAATTATTCCGTTCCGCCACTAACATGCGCTCATCGAAATGCGTGCCCGGAGACAGAATCTGTGTGACCTCCCGTTTGACGAGCTGACCCGGTTTGGCGTCCTCCATTTGGTCGCAGATCGCCACTTTCCGGCCGGCGCGCAGGATGCGGGCGATGTATCCATTGGCGGCATGAAAAGGAATGCCGCACATCGGGACCACCCCGCGCTTGGTCAAAGCCACATTGAGAAGCTGGGCTCCCGTCTGAGCGTCCTCGAAAAACATCTCGTAAAAGTCCCCCAGCCGGAACAGCAACAGCGCGTCCTTTGGTAATTCCCCCTTGATCCGCCGGTATTGGGCCATCATTGGGGTTAACTGCGCGTCGTTGGACATGAGTCGCGTCATTAAAACCCGGCCTCAACCGACGGGCGAGGAATTTTGATATAATGCTGAAGAAGCGCCGTTTTCCGCTTTCCGCTTTCCCGCCTTCGCCTTTGGCTACGGCGTGGCAGGCCGCTTTCCGCCTTTCCCCTGGAGGTTCCTGCCTTGCCTAGGCAGAATTGACCCAGTTGCCTTGGACATTGGCGCAAAATGATGCAAGGAGCTGGCTTGAAAGCCGCGAGAAAGGTGGAGTTCCTCTCGATTCTGAGATGGCACTGGGTCTGCTTATCTCGAACGCATGAAAGCTAGTGCAGTATCCCCACAACTGGATGCGCGCATTACAGCACCCCGCCTGTTCTCTCATGGGGCAGGCACAAAGTCCTATCTAACTCCTACCATTACGCGCTGGGGCCAGCTCAGCGTCCTGCTGTAATTGAGTTGTTTGCTGGCGGACTGTGAAAGCAGTCCGCCAGTATTCCTTTTCATTTTCGAGAAAGAGCCTCTTTCCTTTTCATTTTTGAGAAAGAGCCGTCGTCTGCCGCTATTGCATTCCGCAATCCGCGCGTCCACTCCCCATTCCGCACTCCGCGTTCCGCACTCCGCGTTCCGCATTCCGCACTCGGATCAGTCATCCAGCACGGTCGCCTGTAACAGTTGTCTGACCCGGCGGACCAGGACCTGGCTGCTGAAAGGTTTTTGGAGATAACTCAGATCGCTGTCTTCGCCTCCGGAACGCAGGTAGCCGCTGGTCCGCAGGATGGGGACGCCAGGCAGGCGCAGTTCGAGTTGGTCGATGAATTCCCGGCCACTCATCTGGGGCATCACAATGTCGGTGATCACCAGATCGATACTCGCGATGGTATCACTTAACAGTTGCAGCGCCTTCTCACCACTGGTGGCTGTCAGCACCTCATAACCGAAGGTGGAGAGAACCATTTTACCCATCGTCAGCACCAGATCCTCATCGTCAACCATGAGAATGGTGCGGCGCTTATCGAAGTCGCACCTCAACAGGGTAGTATCCGTGACGATCTCCTGCGTCGCCGGCAGATAAATCCTGACGGAGGTGCCCTGCCCTGGCTCGCTGGAGATCGCCACGCCGCCGCGGTGGTTGGTGATGATCCCATAAACCCAGGCCAGGCCCAGGCCGCGGTGGCCGAACTTGGTGCTGTAAAAGGGCTCAAAGATTCGCGTCATGGCCTCGGGGTTAATCCCCTTGCCATCGTCGCTGACGGTGATGCAGACATAAGTGCCGGGGACCAACTGGGCAGTGCGATCCTGGGTCGCTTCGGTGATGTCCAGATTGCGGGTCGCCACGCTGATGCGGCCGGTCGGCTCGGTGGCATCGAGGGAATTCTCGATGATCTTGGCCAAGGCCTGTTGGACCTTGGATTCATCGAACTTGACCGAATACAGATGTTCCTCCAGCTGCAGCTGCCAACGCAGAGTGCTGGGCCGGGTTTTCTGGAAGCCTTCCGTGAGACGGCGGATGACCGAATTGAGGTTGCCATTGGCGTGGGCGGGCGATTCCTTCTCGGCCCGGCTGAAAGCAGCGAGTTGTTGGGCGATCTCCGCGGCGCGAGCCGCAGCCTTTTCGATTTCCAAAATGGAAGTGCGGAAGGGATGGGCGGATTCCATCTGTGACAAGACCAAGGAAGAGTGCCCAAGAATCCCTGTCAGCACATTGTTGAAGTCCAACGCCACACTGCGGGTGAGTTGTGTGGCACAATCCAGCTTCTGTTTTTGGAAGATGGCCGTTTCGCCCGGAGCCGGCTTGCCCTCCGGCACACCCAACCGGCTCAGATCCGAGATGGCCGCTGAGCTCATGTCCCCCGAGCGGATCAGCTGGAAGATGTACCGCTTCTGCACGTCGCGCGCCGCGCAAATGTAGGTGGCAAAAGTGGAGACACTTCCCCCCTTCCCGTGGTAACGCAGCGGGATGGTAGCCGCCGCCGATCGTTCCCAGCGGGCCAGGAATTGTTCAACCGTTTCGCCTTGTTCCGCCCAAAGCGCGGACAGCAGCAGCCCTTCGCCCTCGAGCTTGGGCCCGAAAAAAGCGATGGCTGCCTGGTTGGCATGACGGATAGTGCCGCCTGCTTCGACCACAAAGGCCGGCCAGGCCGCGCTTTCGAGTTGGAACGAGAGATCCGACTTCATCTGTTTGGAGCCAGGCCTTTGTCGGGCCAGGCGGTTATTGTTCGTCTATGTTCAGGCACCCGCTCGATTCGGATGACTTCACTTCGCTGGATCCGCCGTCGCGTCGGCGGCCGATCGACCCTCTGTCGCGCACAAGATCGCGAATTGCTTGAGAAGCGCCGCCGCCCGTCGCATCACCGCGGCTCCCACTGCCAATACATCGGCATGTGCCAAAAAAGCGTTACTTTTTCCTGCAGCGAGATTCGTGAGGCAGGACACCCCGGCCACCCGAAGGCCGCACTGCCGCGCCACAATGGCCTCCGGCACCGTGCTCATGCCCACGGCGTCCCCGCCCAACCTGCCCAAGGCCCGAATCTCCGCAGGCGTTTCGTAGCTCGGCCCGCTGACCGCCACATAGACCCCCGTATGCATCTTAACCCGCGCCTGAGCTGCCGCTTTCCTCAGCAGCCGCCGCAACCCGGGGTCATAAACGCAGGTCAAATCGACAAATCGTTCACCCCCCGCCCCTGCCCCTGCCCCAGCCCCTGCCGCCACCGGGCCGCGCAGCGGATTAGCCCCCATCAGATTGATATGGTCGGTCAGGCACATAAAATCTCCCGGACGCATCCCCCGTTTGATGCCGCCCGCGGCGTTGGTTAACAGCAGGTCCCGGACCCCGAACCCGGCCAAAACCCGCACCGGAAAGGTGACCTGACTCATCGAGTAACCCTCATAATAATGCAGCCGCCCGCTGAGCAGGCACACCGGCAGTTTCCCCAAAAAGCCTAGGAAGATTTTGCCCGCATGTCCGGGCACGGTCGGGACCGGAAAACCAGGCAAGCGCCTGTATGCGATTTCCTGGACGGCCGTCAACTCTGAGGCCAGAGCGCCAAAGCCGGTGCCCAAAACGATGGCGAGGCGCGGCCGCAACCGGCTGGCTTGGTTCAGACGACGCACGGCCCGAGCTACCAGTGCCTCGGAGAGAGCAGGCTGATTCTTTGCAGACATGGCGGCCGATTGTTCCGAGCCCTTCGCTTCGCTTGGGCGTATTTAGCCACTGCCCCCCGAACAATGAGCTTTGGTGCGCGGCGTTTTACGCCGCTTCATCGTCCGTCGGCTCGAGGACCAAGGCCCCGAGCCCCGTCGAGGGGCTTCCTCCGATCCCCATCGTCAAGCGGCCTAAAGGCCGCGATCCCTGGGGGGCAGTATCCCGAATGCGCCTCTTCGCTTTCAACCCGGAAAGCACAGCTTGATTTCTCTCCTGCCTATTCTAGGCTCAGCAACTTGATTTTATGGAACTGAGCAACGAAGAGATTCGCCGCTATTCCCGGCACCTTATACTCCCGGAAGTCGGCTTGGCCGGCCAAAAGAAGATTTGTTCGACCAGCGTGTTATGTATCGGCGCGGGTGGGTTAGGCTCGCCGATCGCCATGTATCTGGCGGCGGCGGGAATCGGCCGGCTAGGTCTGGTGGACTTTGACACCGTCGATTTTTCGAACCTGCAGCGGCAGATCATTCACGGGACCGAAGATGTGGGGCGGCACAAGGGCGAATCGGCTCGTGACACGCTCAAGCGCATCAATCCGGGGGTCAACGTCGTCTTGCATTCCGTGCGTTTGAGCAGCGAGAACGCCATGGATATCATCCGCCAATATGACGTGGTGGTAGACGGCACCGATAATTTTCCCACGCGCTATCTGACCAACGACGCCTGCGTTCTGTTGAAGAAGCCGAACATCTATGGGTCTATCTTCAGGTTTGAAGGGCAGGCCAGCGTGTTCGCGCCGCATTTGGGCGGACCCTGTTACCGATGTCTTTATCCCGAACCTCCGCCCCCCGGCATGGTCCCCAGTTGCGCCGAAGGCGGCGTGCTTGGGGTTTTGCCTGGGATCATCGGCTGCCTCCAGGCTACGGAGATTCTCAAGCTCGCGCTGGGCAAAGGCACTTCGTTAGTCGGGCGTCTGGTGCTGTTTAACGCCCTGGACATGAAGTTTAAAGAACTCAAACTGCGCCGGGACCCGCAATGCCAGCTGTGCGGCGAGAATCCAACCATCAAAGAACTCATCGATTACGAGCAGTTCTGCGGTATCCCCGCCCCCGAAGCGGGCGCCAATCCGGATGAAGTCAGCGTCCAGGACATGAAAAAAGCCTTGGACAACCCTGACCTGGGCGTGCGGGTGTTCGATGTGCGTGAACCGGACGAATATCAGATCGCCCGAATTGATGGGGTGCCGCTTTACCCGTTAAGCACACTTCCACAGCGGTTTACGGAGTTGGATCCGAACCAGCAATATTATATCCACTGCAAAAGCGGAATCCGTTCCCTTAAAGCGCTTAAGTTCCTTCGGGAACAAGGGTTTAAGTATCTCAAGAGCGTCAAGGGCGGCATCAACGCCTGGGCCGACGAAATCGATCATAGCGTCCCGAAATACTAGGCCAACGGTCTGATCGCGTGAGGCTTAGGGCTTTGACCTTCCTCACGCCTTATGTTATTTGTCACTCGCACCAATGGCTGGCCAACCCTTGTTCCGGACGCGATTTGTCTCCGCGACGTTGCCGCGGGCAACGCTTCGCGGAGCCGGCTTGGCTTTGCTCCTTCTTTTCCTTGCGGCGTCCGTGCCGGCTGCCTTCTCCCAGTTGTACATCAGCGAGATCCTTCTGAACCCGCCCGGTTCTGATTCCACCAACGAATATATCGAACTGCGGGGCCAACCCAACGCGCTGATCGCCGATGGCACTTATTTGGTCTCAGTAGAGGGCGACGCGGAGGCCAACCCAGGCACTGTCCAGAATCTGTTCGACCTGTCCGGCCGACGGGTGGGTCAGAACGGTTTTCTGTTGTTGCTGCAGAAGTTTCATCGTTACAAGCCGAACCCGCTCGCCACCGTTCTCACCAACTCGGACAGCGGCAGCGGCTGGGGAAGCGGTTCTTCCAGTTCTCTGCGCCATCGCGGAGAGAACGGCCAGGGCGAACTCGAGAACGCCTCGGCCACCTTTTTTCTCATCCAAACACCCACCGCGCCGGCGATCGGAGATGATATCGATGCCGATGACAATGGGACGCCGGACGGCGCAGTCTATGGCAGTTGGACCATCCTCGATTCCGTTGGCTTGCTGGACAACGATCCCGGAGACATCGCTTACGGACAGATCAATTTTCGGCGGGATACCGCGCCCGGCAATCAGGCGAAGACACCCGATACGAGCACGATTGTCCCGGTGCCATTCACGCCGAGTTACGTCGGCCGCAATGGAAATACGACCGGATACGCGGCTACCAACTGGGTGGCCAGCGATAACCTGTTGGGAAGCGCTCCGCACTGGTATCTGGGCGCAAGGTCCAGCACGGCGACGAATACCTGGCCCGCCAATCGAGCCAAGGCGCCGCTCAATCACCTCGGAGGACCCAACTTCAGGGCTCCCATCCTGCCGGGAGTGATCGTTCGGCCGTCCGGCACCAACACCCTGGTGGTCGAATCAGGCTTGCTCGACAGTTATCTGCTTAGCTTGGCCACGCGTCCGACCGGAGCTGTCACCGTGTCGGTCACAGCCACTTCGCCCATCCAGATCAGCACTGACGGTGGCGCGACCTACTCGACAGAAGGAGCCGTCCGGTTCACCAGCACGGCAGCCCGGAGAATTCTCGTGCGCGTGATCGACGATGGCGCGGCCGGCCCGACCGAGTCCCCGAGGTTCATCACCCATTCAATCCTCCAAACGCTTGACCCGGGCAATTATCCTACCAGCGCATTGATCTTCGCGTTGCCGGTGACGTTTCGGGATACGAACGTGGTCCTGCTCAGCGAGGTCAAGGTCAATCCTCCCGGGTCCGAAGATGTGCCTTTCGAATTTATCGAATTGCGCGGGCCGCCGGGCCGGCGCATGACGAATCTGTGGCTGCTGGCGATCCAAGGGAACAGCTCGGTGAATCCCGGCCGGGTGGACCTGGCGGTCGACTTGGCAGGACTCCAGTTTGGCACCAATGGTCTGCTGATGGTGGCGGCTCCTTCCCATCCCTACAATTTCTCTCCTGGAACAACAGTGGTGTTGTCCCCGGTTCTCGCCAACGCTGGCGGCGGGCTCGATAACGGCACGCTGTCGATTCTGCTGGTTGGCACCACTCAGCAGATCCAGGTCGGCAGCGACCTGGATAGCGGCGATAACGGCGTCCTGGAAGGGCTGCCGCCAGATGCATTTATCGTCGATGCCATTGGCTGGAGCGACGGGGGCAACGGCGACCGCATCTATGGCGACGTGGATCTCAGCCAGAAAACCTTCACGCCAGATGCCGCGACGCGGCTGCCGGGCAAGAACACGCCGCGGTCCGCTTCGGCGTGGGCGGTGGGCGATCTGGCCGGCACGAATGGCGACTCGTTGGCTTATGATGCCAGCAACATCAGCACGAATCTTCCGCTGGGCTCCATCATGACTCCTGGCGTGATCAATAAAGCCGCGCCGATCTTCACGCCGAATCCGCTCATCCCCACCTCGGGGGTGATTGGCGATCCCGAAAACGAACCCGTCCTGTTCACGGTCAGCGATGCAGATACTCCTGCGGCGTCCCTCACGGTTACCGCCACCAGCACGAACCAGGCGGTGGTTCCGGATGGAAATCTGACTTTGACCCGAGTCAGCGGCGGCACCTGGAGGCTGGCGCTTGATCCCGTTGGCGTCGGCTACTCGCGCATCATCCTCACCGTGAGCGACGGCGTGTATTCTCAGCGCGGATTTCTGGATTATGCCGCCTCGGCCCAGGGACGGCCCGGAGCCGAATGGCACACGATGGTCAGCGATGCGTCCACCGCCATCGCCATCGACGCCAACTGGATGTTGGTGGGCGACGACGAGAATCAGGTGCTGCGGATCTTCAGCCGCACGCGTTCGGGCGGGCCGGTGGCCGGACAGGACTTTAGTTCACTGCTGCGGTTGGTGGATTTTTATAGTAATGGTGTGCCGAAAGAGGTGGACATCGAAGCGTCCACCCGCGTGGGCAACCGACTCTTTTGGCTCGGCTCGCATTCCCACGCCTTCAACGCCACGGAACGCACCAATCGCGCGCGCTTGTTCGGCACGGATCTAGTCGGTTCAGGCAGCAACGCCGTTTTGCGCTTCCTGGCACATTACGACTTTCTCAAGCTCGATCTGCTGGCCTGGGACCAAAACAATGTTCACGGGCTGGGGGCCAATTATTACGGCTTGGCTGCCAGCGCCGCCGAAGGTGTGAATCCCAAAGCTCCCGACGGTTCCGGGTTTAACCTCGAAGGCCTTTGCATGGCTCCGGGCAGCACGACCAGCGCTTATATCGCGTTCCGCGCGCCGTTGGTCCCGCCCAGCGCCCGCTCTAACGCGTTGCTCATCCCTGTCCTTAATTTCACTACTCTGGCCACCCGCCCCAGCGGGCTGGGGAGCGCGCGCTTTGGGCCACCCATTGAATTGAACCTTGGCGGACGCGGCGTGCGCAGCATCGAAGGGGTGGGCACCAATTACCTGATCGTGGCCGGTCCACCAGGCACCGGAGATAACCTGCCGCCGCCGGGTAACTTCAGGTTCTTTACCTGGACGGGCCAGACCAACAATGTTCCCCAAGAACGGGGCGCTGATTTATCCGGACTCAATCCGGAGGGCATCGTGGAGGTAACACCAGGACCATGGAGTGCCACCAACCTGTTCCAGATCCTCAGCGATAACGGCACGAACCATTACTACGGGGATGAGATCGAGGCCAAACACTTGGAAGTGCCCCAATTCAAGAAGTTCCGCGTGGATACGGTGGCCCTCGGCCCAGTCGTCTCGCCGGCGCCAATCATTCGCGCGGTGAAGTCCTATCCGAATCGAGTCAGCATCACTTGGTCCGCCCAGGCAGGAATCACTTACCGTCTCCAGATGAAGCCCACTCTCGACGGCCCATGGACCGATGTTCCTGGTCCCGTGCTGGCCACCGATGCCCTCGCGACCAAAACCCTCGCCGTGACCTCCGACCCGCAGTGCTTCTTCCGCGTGCTCAGAGAATAGCTCCACCTCAGGTGTCTCAGGTCAGCAGCCGAGCCAACGGGGCAGGCAGCCGTCATCAGCCGCCAGTCGTATTCAGGACCAGTGCCATTCGACGAGATACCAAGAGTGATTGATGATTTTCGCAAAAGACAGGGCGAGCGCTTCGGATAAGATTGCACCATTGGCCCGGCGTGCCTGAGCTGGAGCGTTCGCCCTGTGCCAATGCAACGTGCCCTGCAACTGATAGAAAACGCCCAGACCTGTTCAGCATGCCGGTTCTTCGTAAGCAATTGCTTTTGCTCGCCGCCCTTCCGGGGCTCATTAATGTTGGTCTCTTCTACTCCCTCGCCGTGCACATGTACTTCGCGCTTGATGGGTGGCCCCACTCCATCGGTGATCACGGATTTCCCCCGTTGTTGGCGGCTCACGGCGTCCTCGCGTTCAGCGTTTTCTACGTTGTCTTCATGGTCACAGTTTTCATTTGGCCCGTAGCCTTTCTCGCGAGTCTCGTGCTTCCACGTTTGCGGATAGGCGCCGTCTACCTGGCTGCGTATGCAGTGAGTTGTTTCTTCTCTTTCGGTCTCATGTTATTGGCACCGTCCAAATTTCTTTGGTGGTGGTGGGACTGATTCGAAATCGGCACTCACCCCAGGCTACACCGAACGATGAGCGTGAGCCACGCTTTGGTTCGGCTCTTTTTCATTTTAAGAGTTCCTCGACGTCTTGGTGCCCCCACAGTCCGGGCAGGTTTCAATCATGTGCCGCCTGTCTGGAGGTTTGGGGTTCCGGCCAGAGAAAAGTTTTTTGAGGGCGTCAAACATGGTGGATCGTGATAGCCGAACGTCCCAGATCACACGCCGCGGCTCTGGTGCTCAGAATAAAACGGGGGTGCCGTCGCGGCGTTCGGTGCCGCTGCTTTTGTTCGACGCTTTATGGCTCAGCGTTGATCGAGAGTCTCGAACACTGCCCTCTGCTTGGATCATAATTAATCGTCCAATACCAGAACCCGCCATCCTTGACCAGGACCTGATGCTGCTGCCAATCCTCGAACTCATCCTTCTTGCCATCGCGAGGTAACGGGAAAAAGTTGCACCAGATCACCCTCTTCCGATCGCTCACCTTTCCAAGAAACTGAACCCGGTATTCTTTTGCGTGTTCTCTTATCTTTCTGATCCTGTTTTCCATCCAATCAAGGTAACCCTTATCGTGTTCTACTATCTTTCTGAACACGCTCTTGCTAAGATCGTTGGTAAAGTTCGATCCTTCCAGGAAGGACTGAATCGCTGCCAGCGCCTTCTGAGTCTCCTCTGCGGAAGGCTTCCAGTCCCCCTCGGCTAGAATCACCTGATTGGTTTTTGGGATGTCTGCAATCCCAGCCATGGCCTCACTATGACAAAGCACTGATCCGAATAGAGCGAAGAGTAAGACTTTCATCGTCGAACGTCGCAGCTCAGTGACGCGCCGCCAAGGATGCTCCGAATCCAACCAGAGCGCAATCGGCCCGTTCACTGGAGCAGCCTTCGGCATCAAGGGTTCCATTGCAAATGCGCGTGAATGTCCTCACCGAAGCCGGCGGCCATCAAGGTGTCACGCCAATCGAAGTGCGCGCTGTCTATCTCTCGTCTGAGCCGCTCAAGGTCTCCATGTGACAGCTTCAGGACTGCGAAGCGAATGCGGTCGAACCCGGAAGGATCAGGTCCCATGTGCGTGGATAGCGGAAGGTCAGCACCACACCGCTCGGCAATCATCCGACCAGCGGCCTCTCTGCTCTCCGGCGCGAAGAGA
>DATLUX010000250.1:0-2249 GCA_035577805.1 Verrucomicrobiia bacterium | reverse complement strand
ATAGCCCGGCCCCCGGTAGGATTCAGTTTGGTCATGAACCTGGAAGATCACTTCGGGGATATCATCCGCAAAGCTCGCCAAGCCTCTGATATCCCGCTCGAAGTCGCCGCGGCGGCGGCCGGGCTTTCCGAAGCCGAACAGCGCGCCTGCGAGAAATCCGGCCACGTCCCAAATTCGATCAATGTCCCGAATCTGGCCCGGACGCTGGGGTTGCATCCCGGGAAACTCCAATCCATCGCGGACGGCTGGGTGCCGCCAGCTCCGAATCTGGGTCTCTGGCGGGAGTTGCGAGTGATTGCGACGGAACGCAACGGCAACGCAGTGAATTGTTACCTGGCCTGGGATGAAGTGAGTCGAGAGGCGGCTTTATTTGACACGGGTTGGGAGGCGGGGCCAGTGGTCCGGCTGATCGACGAGAATCAATTGCAGCTCAGACACCTCTTCCTGACGCACCTGCACCAGGACCACATTGCTGCCATGGAGGAACTTCGAGAACGGTTCCCCAAATTGCATCTGCACACCAATAGTAAGAGTGTGCCTCCCCAACATCGCAACCGGCCGAATGACTTCCTGCACTTGGGCAGCCTGCGCATCACCAATCGGGCCACCCCGGGTCACGCTGAAGAAGGTGTGACTTACATCATCGGGAACTGGCCCGAAGATGCGCCCCATGTCGCCGTGGTGGGCGACACGCTCTTCGCTGGATCGATCGCCACCGGGTTCCAGTCCTGGACTTTACTTAAGGAAAACATTCGCAGTCAGATCTTGAGTCTTCCCGCAGACACATTGCTGTGTCCCGGCCACGGTCCGCTCACGACCCCGGCGCAGGAGAACGCACACAACCCGTTTTTGGCTTAAAAGCTCTTTTCGCAAACTTTTGTCGCCGAACGCCCAATGTCCGAGCGCTCTCGACGAGAGTTTGCGACGAGAGTTTGCGACAAGAGTGGCCTGAAGCCGATTCTGGGACAGACCCGGACAGACCCTACTTGCGTTCCGATTTCAGGGAAGGTGGACGGTCTTTGAGCGTGCGAAAGTTTCCTTCCTCGCAACAGCGCACAAAACATTCCGTGACGGTCTTGAGTTCCTCCCAGCGAGCCCGGATCTTGCCGGCTTCCTCGGAGCTGATTTGGTTGTCCGCCGCCGCGCTGGCCACCACCGCGAGCAGGTCTGCGAATTCCTGAATGATCTCATTGGTGGCCGGGATGAGAAAATCCGGATGCGGATTATGGGTGGCGGGATTGCGAATGTAAAAGCCGCCGGCTTTTTGGCAGATCCATTGAGTGATCCGCTCGTCCTTTGTGGTCCTGATCAGGGCCGCGATGCGATCCAGAGGATTGGACGCGCCGCTCCCGGAACTGTCCTCCGGCGGCTCGGCCCATTTGTAAATCATGGAGATGGACAGCCCCAAATCCGATGACACCTGCTTCGGTGTGGCGCTCTGAAAGACCTCCCGCAACAGTTCATGAGATTGCATCCAGGCAGAATGAAGAGGCCCTGGCGGCTTGGCAAGCGGGAAGCGGGCGCGCCAGGGCAGTGCTCGAATGCGCCCGGTGCACCACGAAAACGCGACGGAGTTTCTTCGGAAAAAGTCCGGGCCGAAAACGTGTGGAGCAAATGCCAGCGAGGCCTGCTAAACGTTTCGGCGATGCAAAAGGCCCCCCAGCCAGGCGCAGGGCAGGGCGGTGATTACGAGCGCGATCGGGTACCAAGCCGGGCCTAAATCCGTGTGGCCGATGATGGCGATGGCACCAACCGTGCTCAAGAGGAACCCAATCATTCCCAAAATGAGGGCGTGTCGCATCGGATGGCGCGGCGCGAACCTGGCCGCGAGGTAGCTGCCCACCATGCCGTAAACGATGCGATAACTTAACGCCAAAAGGTTCAATCCCGGTTCCTGCATTGGCTGGCCCCAGGGCGGATAAACTTTCAGCACATGCAGCACTTGGTCAGTGGCCAGCGACAGAATCGCGATCGCCAGAAAACCCAGGAACACGGCCCCAATGCTTCGCCAGGGCCGGGCCGGAGAAGTGGTAGCTTCGTTCATTTGCGCTATGATTCGGTTTCCAGAATACAAAAGCCCCTGAACTATCAGGGGCTTTCACATCAAATTGGTTGCGGGGCCTGGATTTGAACCAGGGACCTTCAGGTTATGAGCCTGACGAGCTACCGGGCTGCTCCACCCCGCGATCACGCCCAAGAGTAGAGGGCTGTTGTGTGTTCCGCAAGTTATGAATCGGGTTATGTGCGCA
>DATLUX010000249.1:0-3513 GCA_035577805.1 Verrucomicrobiia bacterium | reverse complement strand
GTCCACATACGCCCGTTGCCAGAGCCGGCGTCCGATGTCACAAAGCTGTTGCTTCAGATCGTGAGCCGCGGGCGTATTGAAAAATGCCTCCAGCTCCGCCTTCGACGACTTCGAACTCAACGGGAGCGAAGGAGCAGACGGCCCGTTCGTTCCGTGGCCGGCGCTGGCGCTGGCGCTCGCGCCGGCTCCAGGCCCGCGACGGGCCAAATCGCGCAGCACATCCTTGGCCGACGGCGTCAGAATCGCGTCCGCCGGCAGGCTTTTGGGATCGCCGCCCCGGGCAAGCAATTCTTCGATGTCTTTGGCGCTAATGACGGTTTTCATGCAAATCGGAAGATCACGGGCGTGGGGAATAGAAGATGGTGTCGACAAGCGCGGCGTTAATGGCGTCGATCGGGGTCGGTACTTCGAACGGTTGCGCGGCTTCGCGGCCTTCGATGTAGCCGATAGTCTGGCCCACGGCGCCGCCCAGAGCATCGTAGACCACCAGGCTGGGCTCCTGGCTCAGGCTGGGCGCCGCGTCGGCCCCGGCCCGGTACTGCTCGCGCGTGTAAGGGGAGACCACCAGCCAGCGGGCGCCGCGCACTTCTGGCACAGCTTTGCTCAAGGTAACGCGACCGATGACAGTCCCTAATTTCATCACTTGGTGTCCCACGCGCCGCGCGTCTGGTGTTGCGAGGTCCTCGCCCTCATGCCAGGACTCCTGGCTGTTTTTCGTCGACCACACCGAGGACGAGCCAACGCACTGGGCTGCGCGGATCTTGCACGGCCGCCCGAGCGGCAGCGCCGTCGCTCGAGATAATCACACACTGATGCAGGCCCGCCCCATGCGCATCGATGGCCACTTGCGGAACGCCTTCGGCCTGGCCGGCGGCATTGATGGGCTGGCAAATCACCAGCCGCCAGCCTTCCAGGCTGTCATGCTTTCGCGTTGCCACCACATTGCCTTCTACACGAGCCAGGAACATGATCCATTCTCAGAAACGAACCGCTTTCTTAGTAGATCCGCAGGTTATCCACCATCACACATCGCCGGACACGCGTGAAGGTGCGCGGGTTGGTAACGCCTTCGCCGGTGGGGGTGGCGATGCTATAGCTGAGATATCCCTCGCCGCCCAGACCCAGGCCGGACATGCACGGGCCGTTCTTGATGAACAGCGTAGTGTCCAAGGCCCGGCCCATCGCGGTCATCGCCTCCACATCGTGGGAATGAATGATGCTGGTATGTTTGTAGGCGTGCTCGGCCTGGACGGAACGAGCCACTCCCTCCTCCAGGTTCTTCACCCGCACGAGGGGCAGGAAGGGCATCATCTGCTCTTCCACCACGAACGGATGTTGCGCCTCGGTTTCGCCAAAGAGCAACTGGGTGCCTGCGGGAATGTTCAGGCCCGCGGCCCGGGCTAACACGGCCGGATCCTTGCCGATCAGGTCCCGGTTGACGGAGGCGTGCGGACATCCTCCCGCCTCCCCCGGTTTGAAGGTGAACGCAGCTTTCGTCAGGGTTTCGAGCTGGCTGGAGTTCAAACGCACGGCTCCATGCTTTTCCATCTCGGCCATGAGCTTGTCGGCGATGTTTTCCAGGGCGAACACTTCCTTCTCTCCGATGCAGAGCAAGTTGTTGTCGTAACTGGCGCCTTGGATGATGGTTTTGGCGGCGCGTTTCATGCAGGCCGTGTCATCCACATACACGGGCGGGTTGCCGGGTCCGGCGCAAATGGCGCGCTTGCCTGTTTGCATGGCGGCTTTGACCACGCCCGGACCACCCGTCACCAGAAGAAGCCGGACGGCTTCGTGCTGGCACATGGCGGCGAAGCTTTCCATGGTCGGCTTTTCGATGATGGTGGCGATATTCTCGATGCCGGTCTCGCGGTAGATCGCTTCGTTGTAGGCTCGAACGGCCAGCGCCGCGCAGCGCGACGCCGCAGGATGCGCATTGAAGACGACGGCATTGCCCGCGGCCGCGATGTTGACGATGTTTCCACTTAACGTGGGAATCGAATGGGTGCTGGGCGTGACGGCGCCGACCACTCCGAACGGGGTGTATTCCTCCAAAGTGATCCCATGATCGCCGCTATGACCCTCCGGCCGCAACCAATCCACCCCCGGGACCAACCTGATGATCTTGAGCTTCTCGATCTTGTGATCGAGCCGGCCGATCTTGGTCTCTTCCAGCTCAGCCCGACCCCATTCCTCTGCGTTCCGGTCGGCCAAGGTTTTGATGATCTCCTCGATCTTGCGGCGCGCGGCCACACCCTTTTGTTGCAGCAAGAGGAAGGATTCCTGGGCGGCCGCGCAGGCTTCCAAAGTGTCCGCAAACACGCCGAACCGGCCCCGGAGCGCCGGAGCACTGCCTGTGTTGCGCTGGCCACAGCCGCACGACGAACCGCCTGAGGATTTCGCCGACGCCGCGGGCGCGGGTGGCGGCGGGGGCGCAGGCAACGGTGACCCGCCGCCACCCAGACGGCCCAACACTTCACTGACAATGTCGCGGACCAAAGCTTCATTCACGGCACTCATAATTTTCCTGATGACCCGCCAGTCCCGATCGGATCCTCTGATCAACGACCGGCGGAGGTTGAATAGATCTGTTTTCCGAGCACATCCACGGCATCGACGATCCCGATCACAACGGCATCGACCGGGACGTCCTTGAGCCCGCCGGCCAGGCGCGCACTGCTGCCCTGGCAAAACATTACCAATTCGCCCGTTCCGGCGCCGACGACGTCCACCGCCACGATGGTGTTGGTGCCGGCCCGGAACCGACTAGGGTCCTTTTCGTCGACCAGTTGCGGGCGCAGCAGAAGCAGCTTGCGCCCATTCATGCTGGGTTCCTTCTTGGTCGATACGACCGAGCCTTCAACGCGGGCGAGAAACATGTTGGCGGCAGTTGGGTTTTTCGGCTTGGGCGCCGTTGCTTCTACTTCTTCTTGGGCAGGACCAGTTCGACATCGCTGTGCGGACGGGCGATGACGTGGACGCTGACGAGCTCGCCTTTGATGGCCTTGACGGCTTGAGCGCCGGCGTCCGTGGCGGCTTTGACCGCGGCCACGTCGCCAATGACCGTGGAGGTGACCAGCGCGTTGCCGACCTGGACCATGGGCCCGATCAGTTCCACGTTGGCGGCCTTCAGCATGGCGTCAGTTGCTTCCACCAGCGCGACCAGGCCACGCGTTTCGATGAGTCCGATTGCTTGTTGTGACATAAGATAGGTTTAAGTACGGAATAGTTCGGTTGCGGATGCGAAGGAAATTTCCGGTCGGTTCATGGAAAGCGCGCGCCTGCTCCCTCTCCCCTCAACGGGGAGAGGGCCGGGGTGGGGTGAGAAGGCCAAGAGTTTCGACTTCCCGAAGCTCAGGCTTCTACCTGAGGGTCGGTTCATGGGTAGCAAACACCTGCACATGACGTGCACGCGCATTGGGGCCATGAACTTCAACTGAAAAAGAGCCCTCACCCCCAGCCCCTCTCCCATCGGATGGGAGAGGGTGGCCGCAGGCCGGGTGAGGGTCAGGTTCA
>DATLUX010000248.1:0-37023 GCA_035577805.1 Verrucomicrobiia bacterium | reverse complement strand
GGCCTGGAGACCGAAATCACGGGGCTGTTCATGACTGAAACTTTCGTAAGCGTCATCTGAACGGCATGGGGGGATTACCACAAAGATCGCAAAGATCACAAAGAACTGAGACAAACAGTGTTCGGACCAAGCGCGTACATGTGAAATAATGTGATTGAGGAGAGTTACCGGTGGAACATCCCGATCATCACCTACGGTTTCGATTCGGAGTTCGTCGAGTATTTCGGACAGGTCGGGGTCGCAGAGATCGAGAAGGCCATCGCCGTCCTCAATGCCTTGCCGCCCGCTTCGAAGATGAGTGCGACCTTCCGCGCCATCAAGGAGGCGCCCGGGCCATAAGGGATTGCTACTCTTCCATCAACAAGTACGGATCGATCAAAAAATCGTGGCTTTCGATCGAGGTATTATGGCCTTCGATCGCCAACACGTTCAGACCGGCTCGCAGATGGTTCTCAAATCCCATGATCCGAAAGTAGGAGTAACGCGTGGCATCGTGGCTCTTGATTTCCCGAGCTTGTTTGCCGCTGCCCTGGCCCACGCCTTGCCGGAGGACCTCGTGGCCGTTGAGATAGGCGATAAAGCCGTCGTCATAGTTAATCATCAAGCCAAGCTCGACGATGAGGTCAGCTCTCTTCAACTCGAACTCGTGCCGGATGTAAATGACGGAGTAACGGTCCTTCATGTCATCGAGGAGCGTCCGGACCTCTTTATATTCATATCCAAACGGAGCTTCGCCTTTCTTCCAACCTGAGGCGTCGAAGCCGATCTCGGTCCACTTCGTCCCTTCAGGATGGTCCCCGGCCAGGTAAGTCCATTGGGCGTGACTCGGTATGAGCACAAAGAAATCCTCCGGCGGTTGAGCCGCAAGCCCGACGCTCGAATTTCTGGCTATATACGGCGGAGGGCGCCAAGGATTCAGCGGACGCCGATGCACAATTCGACCGCGTTTGATCAGGCCGAACGCATCGTTTACCTCACCGAACTTGTTCAGCATCCTCCCCTGCAAAGTGTCGCCGTCGATGTCGATAATGACCGACCCATGTTCGACGAGGATTTTGCGCATGACCGGCATGGTGCCCTTGCGTCCTAGCGGGGCGCCACCATTGCCGGCGACTACTTGGATGGTTCCGCCGTTGGCTTCGAGGCCGGCGCTCTTGCGGTAGGCTTGACCGGTTCTGGGGTCGCCTTCGGCGTCGTCCAGGATGGCGCCGTGGGCGACGGTCGGGGTGTCGTAGGCCTGGTCCATGAGCATGGACCGCTCATAGATGTGAGAATGGGCGGTCAGCACGATGTCAACCCCGCCAGATTCGAGGATCGGCATGATGTGCATGCGCATGTCGATGAGCTGCTTTTCCTGGTCACTGTCGTGGGTTCCTTTCGTGTAGGGCGGGTGATGGAAGAAGGCGATGACCCAGTCCGCCCGAGTTCTTTCGAGATCCAGTCTGAGCCAGCTCGCCATTGGCCCGCTCGGCTTGCGATCCAGGTCGTAGGAATCCAGGCAGATGAAATGGATGCGTCCGTAATCGAACGAATAGTACGCCTCCGTGCCGGTGGGAACTCCACCTGCTTCGGCCCGGGTCGGACAAACGTAGGCATCGTAGTAAGGTCCGACGCCGTTGGTCCCGTAGGAGGTCGCCCCCTCCTGGGCGCCCATGGTTGGCCAGCAGACCACCTGGCGGAGGGTCGGCTCATACATCTCGAAAAAGCGGGTCTGAAACTCGACATCACGCCCGCGGTCGAAGGCCATGCCGCCCAGATGGAGGCAAAAATCCAACGGCCGACGCTCGTCCTTGAGCAGATTGAGCATCGACGTGTACACGTCGTGCTGGGCGGCACGCCCCGAGCCGGAATCGCCCACCACCCAGAAGCGCGCAGGCCTGGCTTCGCCCAGAGCTGGGTGAGTGACGAAGCGGTAACTGGGATCTGCCTCGGTCAGGCGCCGCGCTCCGTCATAAACCGCGTAGTAATATTGCGTGTTCGGGGAAAGCCCGGTTATGCGCGCCTCGTATTGAAACAGCCCTCTCGGCGCGCTGTGCAGTCTTGGCCTTTCGCTGAGCGCCGGGTCAGTGGCACGTAGGGCCTTCAGCTCAGCCTCGTTGGTGGACAAGGCCACGCGAGTCACGATGTTGGTGGCCGCGACGAACTGGTCGAGTTGGTTAAGCGCGAGCCCATAGCGCACGACCGGTTTGCTCTCACCTTCGGTGCGCCACACCACGGTCATCGAGTCCGCGGTCGCCAGTTGCAGATAGGGCGCGCGCGCAAAGGCGTTGGTCCGATCTTGGTCCGGCAGGTCCGCCGCTGCGCTCCATGCGCATACTCCCAGCAGCCCGGCCAAGTTCGCGCGGATCAAAATTACCCAAGCGTAAGGCCACTTCATCGAACACCTCTTCAACGGCGGGTTTGCCAGCCACCTCTCGCGAGTCCAGGACCGTGGTTCGGTTGGCTGTGTCTCGCCTCCCCGCGAGCTTCGCGCTTCGTGGCCACGCGTCAAGGCAGGAAATGGCAACCGGGATGCGGCCGTCGAATTCCGGCCGAGCGCGAATGCGGTTAACGTCTCATTGACAGGCGGCCCAAGACCCGGCTGTATAGGGCAATGAAACGGAAATCTATCATCCTGATGTGCATTCTGGGCTTGAGCGTAACCACCCTTACCCCCGCCAGAGCTCAGGGCGACGATGAGGGCCTCGCCATGGTCGTCGATACAGTCGTTGCTCGGCCGGCTTATTTGGCGGCGACTGTTGTGGGCAGCGTCTTCTTTGTCTTGAGTCTGCCGTTCTCGTTGGCCTCAAGCAAAGTGGATCGGGCGGCGGAAGTTTTGGTGGTCAATCCGGCCAGAGCCACCTTTACGCGCCCCTTGGGCGAATTTTAATTATCGGTAGACGGCGCAGCCATACCTTCGGGTGAGCCTTTTCATACGCGCTGGATCCGGGACTTGGGTCGGGAGACGATACGCAACCTCCGCCGGAGATTTGCGGTAGGTTAGCGCCGCTTGCTTTCAAGGCGGGCGAGCGCCTCGATCGTGTGGCCTGTCACCTCCACATTCCCGGATTCGTCGGTTGCGCGCGCGGTGAGCTTTCCATCCCGCGGCGGGTCGAGCGCGATTTCCCAATCAACGACACCCGCGTGCGCGGAAAGGATACGAGCCGGCGCCCCATTCACCGTCACTGCCGCCACGTCGCCGTTGTCCTGAGAAACGCCTTGCACGAGCAGCTTGCTCTTCACTCTCTGGACCGAGGTGATCATCGTGGCGGGCGGCAAATCGTCGATGGGCTCCAGGAGGGTCGGGAAGTCGGTGCTCGCCACTTCGGCGGCGCGCACGTCTCGGCCGGTAAAATTCTCGATTGATCGGTAGTTCCCGCCACTTAGCTCGTTGGTGAATCTGGCGCTCAACACTTTCGTGACTCGGCCGGCCGCGGGGTAGTCGTGGAAGTAATAGGCCACGGGATACTGAAGCTGGTCGTTGCGCGGGCCGCCGCCCAGGTCGACAACCTTGCCCAGGTGCGACGCGCTGTTCGTAATCGTCAGCTGCCGGAAATGCCCGACCGCACCCGCGCGCGGCGAAGTGCAGGCGAGTTGAATCAAGGGGTCGCGACCGACGCGACAATTCTCCAGACGCAGGTCCTCGTAAGTGAATGTTCCATACTGGACACTCTCGTCATCGTGGCCACGGTTGATCGGCTCCGAAATAACGTGATCGAAATGGATGCGCCGATAAACATGCGCATCGTAATCGGGATGATATACCCCATACACACCGTCCTTCACCTCCAGGCCGTCCATGAGGAAAAACTGGAGGTTTGGACGCAATACATAATGGGTTTGCCAGGCTCGGAGATGGCGGGCGATGAACGGGTGTGCTCGATCGCCATGGACCGAGCCGTTGCGGTCGTCCCCAAAATTGAAGCTGTAGAGTCCCTCACTGTGGGATTCGTTGTCCTCAAACCTCAGGAAAGGGACCGTTCGCACGTCGGTCGCCTGCCGTGCCCCGGCGGGCGCACGGAGGCTGCAGATCGGATCGAAATTGCTCGCCTTGGTGATCTCGAATCGAAATCCGTACTCGTCATTCTCGCAGGCCACATTCCGCGTCAAGGTGTTGCGGCCGTTCGCCCACCAGTAACCGGCGCCATCGTTCGGATCGAACGGCAAAGCCTGTTTGGGCAGACGCCTCCCTCGATAGGCCTGCACCGCCAGGTTTCGATCCAGAACATTGTATTGCTCCGTGGCGTCTTCGAGGAAAAAACCGTGGCCAACCGATTGGTAGCCGACACAGTCGCGGATGAGCAGATAGTCGGTGCCGTGAATGGTGATCCAACGGTTGCGCGAGTCCCAAATGCTCGCCCCGAGCACTCCGCTGCCGCGCATGGTGTCGCGCACCAGATGAAAATGAATCGGATACTTCCCAAGCAGACCCTCCTTCCCAAGATGCCGGAATTCCGCGTAAGAAATCCCGCCGTTGCTCTGGCGATGATACATCGTGTGGCCGCGCACGCCATCGGGGTCGGCCGATTCAATGATGACGTTGCGCGAGAGATTGGCGACTTCGCTGCGCGTGATGGCTGTGCCCAGGTGTTGGTAAACCAAAGGTTGGTCGAGACGGAGTGTCGTCCCGTCGAGAGCACGAATGAAGCGCTCCTCCGTTTCCACGTGCCGCGGCCGGCGCGCGGATTGGCGATAGCTGCTTCCACCGTCCTCGCTCTCCTTCGACACCGTGATCAGGATCCGGTCCCCGATCTTCCATCCCGTGACCGTTTCCGCCAGGGTGACATTGCTGTCTCCGGCCTTGGCCGTCGCCCCAAGCTTCACCCAGGTGCGGTTCATTGGCATGCCATGGATATCCATCCGCCCGCCGCAAGCCATCAGCGCCGGCAAGGTGTTCGTGTCCATTCCGTCGAAGTAGACCAGTCGAATCGTCGCGGTGACGGTCGCCGGAATCGGATTGTCGCCTGTGCCCACTTCCAGCGCCGGCGGGTCCTGCGCGCCTGCCCCGGAACCACGCTTTGCTCCGACCGCCGGCGGCGCCTCCGCCGCCTCGTCACAGTTGAATCCATCCTCGCTGCACTCGTCCCCGGGCTGAACTTTCAGTAATCCGACATTGAGCCGGGTGGACTTGTCGCGCGCGAATACCAGCGTGCCTGCCACATGCAGCACCCGCATCGCGTCTTCTGTGTTCACATCGTAGGTCACGACATGCCCGGCGCGAACTTGCACGTTGTCCCCAGCTCGCGGCGCCCGCCGGCCCACCCAGGTGCCGCTATCCGACCATTTCCCACTCCGGGCCGACTGCGCCTCGAAACGACCGGACGCTCGCGCCGGCTGCGCGCTGGAGATAAACCCGACGAGGACAAGGAAAGAAAATATTTGGAAACAGCACATGGCCTGAGCGTGGATAAAAGCGAGGCGAGGTTGATTCAAAACGGGACCAGCGGTCCGGCGACGCCATCTTTTCGTCCTGTTACTTCTGGGGGAGGACGGATGATGCATCGACGCAGAATGCTCCCGTTCGGCAGGCCCCGCAACCCGATTCGGCTACTTGAAGGATTGCTTCCCATCCGGCTGAAGAGGTGTGAGGATTGAAGAATCATGAGTCGTACCCCAATGCATATCGAGCGGCTTATTTTCAGATGGGTAAACGCGTGCGGTTGGGACGATCGGTGGTTGCTACGTTTGCTCTTGTTCGGCGCGATGCTGTCCGGCCCAGCCGCCCTGGGTGCGTCTAATATCTCACTTTCAGCGGCTCGGCCGGCGTGGTGGCCCCAATCCATCCAGGGAGACGTCAAAACGGTCAAGGTGTCCGGTTCCCATGGTTACGCAACTCTCAGCACCGGCTGGCTGGTGGTGTTCGATGTTGCGGAGCTGATGCGGACGCGTCTGTTGGGCCAATGCCCCTTGGCGGGGCCGGGGCTCGGTCTGGAGTTGGCCGGCGGTTATGCTTACGTGGCCTCCTCCTCGAATGGGCTCGAGGTGATTGATGTAAGAGATCCGTCCAAGCCAACTCGCTCCGGCCAATTCGCCACGACCGGGTTGGCCTGGGACCTCCGCGTCCAAGGCCACACCGCGTATCTGGCCGCGCGCGGAGTCGGGTTGATGGTTCTGGATATCAGCGACCCTGTCCATCCGGTGCCCCTTGGAACATTTCCCCTGACGGGCGAACTCCAGCATCTACAAGTCGTGAGCAACCTCGTTTTCGTTGCCGCCACCGATCGGCTCGAAATCATCGATGCCACCAATCCGCTCCAGATGAGAAGGGCTGGCAAGTTTGTGGCTTCTGTCGGGCAACTGGTTACCGATGTGCGCGTGGTGGGGCGCTATGCTTACCTGGCTGGGCGCGGCCTTGGCGTCTTGGACCTGAGCGATTTGGCCCAAGTCACGCAGGTGGCCGACGCCCGTCGGTTCTACAGTTCGACCACCTTGCAAATCATCGGCCACTACGCGGCGGTCGCCGAGCCCGATCGTTTGGTGACATTCGACATCAGCGATCCCAGGCAGCCTCTCGAAGTTGGTGGAATCTACGTTGGCTATTCTGCCGAGGCCCTCGACGCCGCCGGAGCTACGGTTTTTTTGGCTGTCGATCGATTCGGAGTTAAGTTTATCGATCTGAGCGAGCCTGCCACTCCGGTTCAGGTCGGAGGCGTTGGTTTGGGAGGCAAAGTCCATTCAGTCCGCGCGTCTGGCGGGCTCGCGTTCCTGGCCGACACGCGGGCCGGGTTGGAGATTCTCGATCTGAGCGCCGTCCCACACCTGCAGAGACTTGGTGGCTATTTCACGGGCGCCGCTATCAATGGCCTCGAAGTTGTCGGCCACCATGTCTTGCTCAGCACGCTGGATGACGGTTTTTCCATTCTCGATGTCAGCGTTCCGCAGCGTCCACAATTGCTCGGCCACGCCGGTGATTTATCGGTTGTGCACGGTTTTGGTTTGGCGGGGGCATATGCCTTTGTCGCTGAAAGCCGCGGGCTGCAGGTTCTGGACCTGAGCGTTCCGACCAACTTGGTGCAGGTGGCGAACTGGCCAGTGGAACCGGCCTATGGAGCGGTGTTCGGGGTGTCCGTGGCGGGCCATCGGGCTTATGTGGGAGTCGATTTGGATCCGGGCGTGGTCCAGGATGTTGTCGACATCCGTGATCCTGCTCGCCCTGTTTTCCAAGGGACCCTCGGCACTCCCGAAGATGGCCTATTCTTCGCGAGCGGCGCTTCCGAAGTTGGGGACTATATCTTGATGTTGTCGTCTCTGGCCGACCTGCAAATCTATGATGGAAGCGGGCCTGGACTGCCTGTGCTGGCCAATCGTTTTCAAACCCGTTACCGGCCGTATGCTGTCCAGGTGGTGGCGCAGCGCGCTTATGTCAGTGAACTGGCCGACGGTTCTTTCTTATCGGGCGTGGAAGTTCTCGATGTCACGGACCCGGTCCACTTGCGGTCGCTGGGGTTCCTGCGCACGCCTGACTTGGTGGAGCCGTTTGTGGCTGAACATCGTCTGTATGCCGCAGGTTGGGAGGGTGGCTTGGCAATTGTTCCTTCCCTGCCGGGCGTATCTTTCACTGTCCAAGTGGAGGGCGCTCCTGGCTTGCCGTTGATGGTGGAAGGGACCACAGAACCGGGTGGGGGTCGGGGTTGGTCCCCGCTCTTCACAACCCTGCCTGCTCCAATGCCGCTGTGGTTTACCGACACGAACATTTTAGCCGCATCGAAATTCTATCGGGCGCGGCAGACCCAGTAGAGCGATCAGGAAGTGATCCGCGCGGAGGTCAGCTATCCAGACCAGGCCGTCGTGCAGATCAAAAAAGGCAAGACCAACCCCGACAAGCTTATCGCCGCATTGAAAAAAGCCGGTTACGGCGCTTCCATCAAGAGCGAAAAGAAATAGCGCTGACGGTATTACGCCGGGCGTCCATCAAGCATGCCTCTTGGCCTCTTCGAGAAGGGCCGAATTTGCTCCATCGTGACGCGAAGGAGCGCCAGGCCGCTGGCCGATTCTGCGCAGAGTGGCCCGAAATGAGCACGGGCCGGATCGAACTTATCCAGGCACTCCATTGGATCACACAAGCTATGTTGGTTTCGTGAAAGCGCACGGTCTTGGCATGCCCTTTGCAGCGCTGGTTGCGTGCGCTTCCTGAGTCGTGCCGTTCTGATGCTCGCCGCGCGCCTCCTACTGACTGAGGCGATCGCTTCGACGGCTTGCGAATTGCCCATCCATTTCCGCGAAGGATTGATTTGGCTGGAAGTCAACGTTCGGCAAAGCCAAGAAGCGTTGCATTTCCTGGTAGATTCCGGCGCCAGCGCCAGCGTGGTGAACCTCAGCACTGCGAAACGCCTTGGTCTACCGCTTGGCCCGAAGGTGAAGGTGACGGCCGTCGCGACGAAACTGACCGGATATTGGCCAACCAAACTGTCAGCCAAAGCCGACCAACTCGAATTGCCCGACCAATTCCTGGCCCTCGACCTGAGCAGATTGTCCGGTGCCTGCAATCGTTCGGTGGACGGCTTGCTTGGGGCTGATTTCTTTCGCGAACGAGTTATCCAGATCGATTACGCCGCGCAAAAGATCCGTGTGTTGATGGCGTCGCCTTCCGCCCCCGGCGCGAACGTCGTTCCGCTCCGCATACGTTCCTGTAGCTTCTGTGTGGGGATAAGCGTCAACGGCAGCACAAGCCAATGGGTCCGCGTGGATACGGGATGCGCGAGCGCGCTGCAGTGGGTTACCTCGAATGGGAGCGCTGAGCGATCCAGCACCAAGGTCGCGGTCGGCTTTGCGGAGCTTTCGATTCCTCAGGCGATAACGAGCGTTCGCATCGGCAATGACTGCCTCGACGCCGTGCCGACCGGGTTTCATCGCAAGCCCATTTTCCCTGGTGAATCGGGTCTGCTGGGGAATGGCCTGTTGGCCCAGTTCAGCTTGGTGACAATTGATGGCAAATCCGGTCACCTGATTCTTGGCCGACCTGCCGACGCGAAGTAGCTCCCGTCCCTTTCCTCAAAAGCGTTAGCGTTCAATTCCCTGGCAGTTCGGTTTTTTCGTCCAACTTCGGCGGCAAAAGATTCTTTAAGGGATTCCTGTTCCGGCGGCGTATTGAGAGGTGTGAACGATGCGGTTTACACCGCACAACAACGAAAGATCAACGCTATGAAAAACACACTCTTAGTCGCGGTTGGAGCTATTGCGATGCTCACCGCCACTGGCACTGCTTGCGCTGCTGACTCGGCGCTGTCTCCTCGCGCCAGGGCCAACCTGCCGTCACAAACTTCAGGCGGTGGCACCCATCCTGACCTCGTTCGTGGGAAGAACGGCCCCGGCGTTGCGGCCATAGCCAAAGCATCCGGTGCTCCGTCGACGGTCGTTGGCACGTCCAGCAACGACCCGGATCTGGTGCGGGGACAGTGGACCAAAGCCGGCTCACCCAGAGGCCTCCAACAAACCCGCGAAAGCGGTCGCGAGTTTCAGGTCGCACCTTTGAAATAACCGCGGCGACAGCATTCCCAAACGTTCCATCGCGAAGGCGGCGGTCACATCCGTCGCTCTCGCTTTCGTGACATGAAACCCGACGATCGCGGTAACCAGGACGAATCGCTTCGCAAAGTCCTTCAGGAATGGCGCTCGGACGCGCCGCTTCCGCCCCACTTTCGGGAAGCCGTCTGGCACCGGATTGAGCGAGGGCAAGCCCCCGCCAGCCTGTCGCTGTGGACCTTGGCTCGGCATTGGATTGGCGGGCTTCTGCCGCGTCCGGCCTTGGCGGTTGCTTACATGGCCACTCTCATTGCCATCGGCGGGGCTGCGGGTTGGACGCAAGCTCGGCAGGAGACGACAAGGGTCAGAGACGAGCTTGGTGACCGGTATGTCCGCGTGCTCAACCCGTACCAAGCTCCTCGCAGGTAGTGAAGAAAGGCCTCATCATCCTGATGCTTGGGCTGGTCGCCGCGGCGGCAACTTACGGTTGCATTTACTTCGTCTGCTCGTCGTCAGCACGAAACATGCAGGCGAGCGAGCGGCCCGAACTGACGTGGTTAAGGGACGAGTTCAAGCTGACTGACGCCGAATTCAAACGCGTGTCTGATCTTCACGCTGCCTATCTGCCCCAGTGTCGAGAGAGGTGCGTCCAGATCGATCAGCAGAGTGTGCAGCTGCAAAAGCTGCTCGCCGTCTCGACGAATGTGACCCCGGAGATTGAACGGTCGCTCGCCGAGACTTCGCGATTGCGGGCGGAATGTCAGGCTATGATGCTGCGACACTTCTTCCAGGTGAGTCAGGCGATGCCCCAGGACCAAGGCCGCCGGTATCTCGCTTGGGTCAAGGAGAAGGCCTTCGCTCCGAATTTCGACATGCCGGAAAAATAATCCTAAAATCATTCCCTCCACCCCTCAAATGTGGCAGGCTGCGCAAGGAACGGCATTTTTGGCCTACTCAAATACGTCATGGCTCTGAAAATGACAAAAGCTGCGATGGTTGTGTTGCTGGGGTTTCTCCTGGCGTGGCAGAGCGTTATCAGCGCGCCGGCCATCGCCGTCTCGGACTCGGGTGTCGCCAAAAGCTGCTGCTGTACTGGATGCGACAATAAACACTGCGCAACTCCAGCGTGCTGCGTTAGGCCGAGCACGCCAACGGCTCCAATCTCGCGTGCGCCACTTCCTTCCGCTTCACAACATGAGATCCACGCTTTGGCCGCGGCGGTTGCTTGGTTGACGTTGCCGCCCGCGCGCTCGGTATGTGAACCACCAGCCTGGGCGAGTTCTGCCATTCCGGTGACTGACATTCCACTGTTCCAGCGGAATTGCAGTTACCTCCTCTGAGACTTCCCCCGTCCCGCCCGTAGTGTGCCCGGCCCTAGCCGTTGTTGGCGCATTGTGCCCGTTTCCCGTTTCCCGTTACCCGTGGTGACCCTGCTATGAAACTATTTGGAACTGTCCTTCTTGCGAGTCTGAGCTTTTTGAACAGCCCAGCCGCCGAACAAGCGAAGGCGATTGACGCAACCGACGTTGTCGTCATCTCGACCGATTACATCAATCGCCTTGTCGCCGAGGCCCGCACCAACAGCCCGGCCTTGAAGGCGGCGGATTCGCGCGTCCGCTCCGCCATGCTCAACGCCCAGGCGGTGCGAACGTGGGAGGATCCAATGGCGATGTTCGGAGGCAGCGTTTACAGCGCACGGGGATTCGACCCGGCGGAGGACGGCAATCTTGCTTATGGTGTTGAGCAAAAGCTTCCCTTATGGGGCCGACCCAAGCTGAGTCGTCGCCTGGCCGAGGCGGAGACCTCCACGCGCGAGGCGGAGGTGAACTATCGGGCTCATCAGTTGCGCAGCGAGATCACCAAAGTGCTCATGCTGACGGCGCTCGCGGAGACCGTGGTCGAGGTCGGAGAGCAAGATCTGGCATGGCTTGAAGCCACCGCCAAGGCCACGGATAACAAATACCGCGCCGGCCAGGCTGTGGTCGCCGACACGCTCCAGATTCAAAATGAAGTTGCCAAGCGCAATGACACACTGCGCACAGACCACCGGCGGCTTGCCCACGAGCACTTTACCCTCAATCGCCTGTTGAATCGCGATGCAGGTTCGCGGTGGCCGACCTTGAAATTGCCGTCGGTCGCTCCGGCGATTCCTTTGAGCGACAAGCTTCTCACCCTGGCGCTTCAGAATGAACCGAAACTCAAAGTGCTGGAGCAGGAAATCAAGCAGGCTGGGGCATCCGCGGCATTGACTCGCAAGCTGCGCTTGCCCGAGGTGAGTCTTGGCGTCGAAGGACGGCAATACACCGGCGACGGGGATTTTCGTTCCGGGATGTTTTCACTTCGCTTCTCGCTGCCTTGGGCGAACGGCGGCAGCTACCGCAAGGAATATGAACGCGACAAAGAGAAGCAGAAATCCGCCGAGCAGGAGCGTGAAGATCAAATCCTGATGGTGCGTGAGGAATTGCATCATCTGGCGGTCGGCATCGAAGCGATGCGGCGGGAATCTTTGCTGCACACCGGCGAAATCACCACGCGCGCCGGCCAGGCCCTCGCCAGCCGACTGGCCGATTGGGAGGCGGGCCGGGGAGCATTCCGCGACGTGCTCGACGCACGACGGATGCTGCTGGAAAGCCAGTTGATGTCCGCCCGCGCCACCGCGGAGCAGCATCAGATGCTCGCGGAGATGCTGCGATGGACTGGACTGGAGAACTTGGAAGCTCTGACACCCCTGGCGGCTGAGTCACCTTTGCTTCCGGACCACGAAACTCGTGCCACAAAACCATGACGCCTTTTAACCGAACCCTGACTATGAACATGATTTCCGTCTCGAGGTTGCCGCGCCGTTTGCCACGGGCGTTTTCGTGGACCTTACCCCTCTGGGCATTCGCTGGGCTATTTCTGGTTTCGTGCCAAAAGGGTGGCGTCAATGCCAAGCCTGCCGATGTGGACTACTACACCTGTACCATGCATCCATCGGTGAGGAAGCAGAGTCCGACCGATAAGTGTCCCATCTGTTCCATGGACCTCACGCCGGTCAAGAAGAAGGGCGGCGCGGGCGGGGACGTGGATTACTACACTTGCCCCATGCATCCCTCTGTGAAGAGACAAAACCCCACGGATAAGTGCCCGATTTGTTCGATGGATCTGACGCCAGTGATGAAGAAAGGCAGCGCGGCTGCCGACGCTCAGGCGGTGCACGCTGGACACGGTGGGCAGCCGACGCTGGGCCCGACCGATACCAATACTCCGGCCGAAGACAAGCCGACTGAGTTCACGGTCGCCCCTGAGCGCCAGCAACAGATCGGCGTGACCTACGCCACGATTGAGAAACGATCATTCACCAATGTGATCCGCGCGGTGGGCGTCGCGGCGTACGACAAGCAGCGGCATTGGGATTATGTCAGCCGGGTCGAGGGCTACGTGAAGAAGTTGTTCGTCTTTTCACGTGGGGAACTCGTGGAGAAGGACGCGCCGATTCTCACCATTTACAGCCCTGAATTGCTCACAACGCAGAACGAGTTCGTGGATCTGCTGAAGATGCGCGATGAAGCCCGGGCCAGAAACCAAGCAGCGGTGTTGGAGAGCACCGGGAAACTCGTCGAGTCCACCAAGCAACGCCTGCGCCTGTGGAACATCTCCGACCAGGAAGTCGCGGAGCTGGAAAAGACGCGCCAGCCGCAGGAGCACTTGACGCTTTATTCGCCCTTCAAAGGGGTCGTGCAAGACCTCGGCGTGGACCAGGGCCGACGAGTGCTGATGGGAGAGCATCTCGTGGACATCGCCGATCTCTCGGTAGTGTGGGTGTGGGCCCAATTCTATCAGGACGAACTGCCCATGCTAAAGAAGGGCCTGCCCGTCACCATCACAACCAGCTCGTACCCAGGTGAAAAGTTCAGCGGCAGGATTGTCGTGGTGGACCCGTTCATCAACGACGCCATGCGCACCGGCCGCGTTCGCATCGATGTGGAGAACCTCGATCTCAAGTTGCGGCCCGACATGTACGTGGATGTCGACTTGACGATGGACATGGGCCAAGGCCTGGCCGTCCCGGTGCCCGCCGTGTTGCCGACCGGCAAACGGAACATTGTCTTCGTGGATAAGGGCGAAGGGAGACTTGAGCCGCGCTTCGTCGAGCTTGGCCGAAAGTTCGGCGACGTGTTTGAAGTGAAGTCCGGCTTGCAGGAAACCGAGCGTGTGGTCACGAGCGCCAACTTTCTGATCGACGCCGAGGCGAAAGTGCAAGGGGCGCTCAAATCCTGGTAGACGGAGAGGAACACCGCATGAACTCGCCCAGTTCAACCACCGAGCCAAGAAAGCCCTTTTTGCTCGAACGCATTATTGACGCCAGCGCGCGCAATGCGTTCCTCGTCATTATCCTCACGTTCTTCGGCATCGCAGGCGGCATCTGGGCGCTCACCAAGACGCCCCTCGATGCCATCCCCGACCTGAGCGACGTGCAAGTCATCGTTTACACCGATTGGGCCGGTCGCTCGCCCGACCTCGTGGAGGATCAAATCACCTACCCGATCTCCACCCGCTTCATCGCCGCGCCCAAAGTCAAATTCGTCCGCGGCGAGTCCATGTTCGGCAAATCCTTCCTCTACATCATCTTCGAGGACGGCACCGACATCTATTGGGCGCGCTCGCGCGTCATCGAGTATTTGAGCGCGGTGCGCGGGATGTTGCCCGAGGGCGTGAACCCGCAAATCGGTCCCGACGCGACGGGCGTAGGCTGGGTGTTTGAGTATGCGTTGGTGGATAAGACCGGCCGACACAACCTCGCCGAGTTGCGCTCCTTCCAGGATTGGAATCTTCGCTACGCGCTCGAATCGGTGAAGGGGGTGTCCGAAGTCGCGCCCGTGGGCGGCTTCGTCAAGCAGTATCAGGTGGACCTCGATCCCAACAAACTCTCCGCCTACGGCATTCCCATCAGCGAAGTTGTGAACAAAATCCGTGCGTCCAACGGCGACGTGGGGGGGAAGATTTTCGAGATTGGCTCGACGGAGTTTTACGTGCGCGGACGCGGCTACATCAAAAGCATCGAAGACATCGAAAACATTCCGCTCAAGACCCAGCGCGGCACGGCGGTTTTCGTCAAAAACGTGGGCACCGTCCATCTCGGTCCGGACCTCCGGCGGGGCATCGCCGAACTGAACGGTGAAGGCGAAGTCGTGGGCGGCATCGTGGTCATGCGCTATGGCGAGAACGCCCTTCGGGTCATCGACGGCATCAAAAAGAAGCTGGCGGAAATCAAACCCTCGCTGCCGGCGGGCGTGGAAATTGTCACGAGCTACGATCGCAGCCAGCTCATCAAACGCGCCATCGCCACGTTGCGCGAGAAGCTCATCGAGGAAAGCATCGTCGTGGCCCTGGTGTGTCTGGTGTTCCTCTGGCATATCCGTTCGGCGCTGGTGGCCATTTTCACGCTGCCCATCGCCATCATCCTGTCTTTCCTGCCGATGTATAAGCTCGGCGTTACTTCTAACATCATGTCGTTGGGCGGCATTGCCATCGCCATCGGCGCGATGGTGGACGCGGCCATCATCATGGTCGAGAACGCGCACAAGTCTCTCGAACATTTCCGTGAGGAAAAGGGTCGTGACGCGAAGGGTGCGGAACGGTTGCATGTCATCATCCAAGCCGCCCAGAGCGTCGGGCGTCCGTTGTTCTTTTCGCTGCTGGTCATCACGGTGAGTTTCATCCCGGTCTTCTCCCTGGAAGCGCAGGAGGGCCGTTTGTTCAGTCCGCTTGCTTTCACGAAGACCTTTTCCATGTTTTTTGCTTCGTTGCTCGGCGTGACGCTGGTGCCGGTGCTCATGGTCTGGCTCATTCGTGGGAAGATTACCCCCGAGATCAAAAATCCGGTCAATCGCTCCTTGATCTGGGTCTATCAACCGTTCGTGAAGCTCGTGCTCCGTTTCCGCTGGCTCACGCTCATCACTGCGCTGTTGATCATGGGAGTGACGGTTTATCCATTCAAAAAGCTCGGCAAGGAGTTCATGCCGCCACTGAACGAAGGCGACATCCTGTTCATGCCCACCGCCATCCCCGGCATCACTGTCACCGAGGCAACCAAGGTTCTTCAAGTTCAGGACCGGATCCTCCGGCAGATTCCTGAAGTCGAAAACGTTTTCGGCAAGGCTGGCCAGTCGGAAACATCGACTGACCCCGCGCCGCTTTCCATGATTGAAACCGTCGTGAAACTGAAACCGGCAGATCAATGGCGGCCCGGCCTGACCTGGGAAAAGCTGCTCGCCGAGATGAACGAGAAAATCAAGACCCCCGGCATGGCGAACATCTTCTGGATGCCGATTCAAACGCGCACGGAGATGCTCACGACCGGGTTCCGCTCGATTCTTGGCATCAAGGTTTTCGGGCCTGACTTGGGCAGGATTCAGGACGTGGCCGTGCAAATCGAAAAGGCGTTGAGCAACTTCCCCGGCACGCGCAGCGCGTTCGCCGAACGCACCACCGGCGGCTACTTCCTCGACTTCACGCCCAATCGGCAAGTCGCCGCTCGCTATGGGCTCACGGTTGGCGACGTGAACGAGATTGTGGAGATCGCCATTGGCGGCAAGACCATCGCCACTACCGTCGAGGGCCGCGAACGTTACCCCATCAACGTCCGCTATGCGCGCGATTTTCGCGAAGACTTGGACGCATTGAAGCGAGTGCTTGTTCCGCTGCCCATGGACGGCAGTGAGTCCGCTTCGATCCCGGCCGCGTCTGCCAGCGCGATGGGCGGAGGGAGCGCGATGGCCAAACCCGCAAAGCCCACCCCGAATGCTGGAGCACCGATGATGGCGCAGGTTCCCATCTCCATGCTGGCGGACATCAGCTACAAAACCGGCCCGCCGTCCATCCGCAATGAAAATGGCCAGATCGTCGGGTTCGTTTTCGTGGACATCACGGGCGATGACATTCAAGGTTACGTGGACGCGGCCTCCAAGCGCATCAACGACGTCGTGCAATTCCCTCCCGGTTACTACATGCAATGGGCCGGACAATTCGAGTACCTCAAAAGCGCGGAGCGGCGCCTCAAGGTGGTCGTCCCGTTCACGCTGCTGATCATTTTCGTCCTCATCTACCTGAACACCAAGTCGGCAGTTAAGACGGTCATCGTCTTATTGGCAGTGCCGTTCTCACTCGTAGGCGCGTTCTGGTTTCTCTACTTGCTCGGCTACAACATGAGCGTTGCGGTCTGGGTCGGTCTCATCGCGCTCGCGGGCCTCGACGCAGAGACAGGTGTCGTCATGCTCCTCTACCTTGATCACGCCTGGGATAAATTTCGCGGCTTAGGTCGAATGAACACGATGGGAGACCTCCGCCTTGCGGTCATCGAAGGAGCCGTTCAACGCATCCGGCCCAAAATCATGACCATCTGCGCCATCCTGTTCGGTTTGCTGCCCATCATGTGGTCGCCGACCACGCAATCGGGCGCGGATGTGATGAAACGCATCGCCGCGCCGATGATTGGCGGCGTCGTCACTTCGGGCGTTCTGGAACTGCTGATCTATCCCGTCATCTATGTGCTCTGGCGCCGCCGTCATCTGCCTCGATCGACCCGCGATTCAATGAACACCACCGAAGCTGGGGCCACTTCCACGAGAGCGGTTTCAAGTATTGAATCTCCTTGAACACTCGTGAACGCTGAAAGTGCCAATCGAGCAGAGTTGTCCAGCGCGGAAACCCAAACCGATGAGCGCGATCGTGGCGATATGAAACGCTTGGCATCAGGTCACGAGGCCGCGTTGAACGAACTCATGGAACGTCACGCGCCCAAGCTTTTCAATTATCTCTTGCGCTGTTTGCAGAACGAGGAAGACGCCGCCGACACCGCGCAGGAAAGTTTTGTCCGCGTTTATCAGAGTCGCGCCAGGTTTGACCCGCGCCAACGCTTCTCGACCTGGCTCTATGCCATCGCGACAAATCTTGTCAAAGACCGCTTTCGCTACCGCACCCGGCATCCACAAGTCTCGCTCGACGCCGAGAACGAAATGATCGGAAAGGATTTCCGCGAAACCTTGCCGGAGCACGCGCCGTCGCCCAGCGAAACGGCAGCTGCCGCCGAACGTGCCCAGACGGTGCGGCAGGCGGTCAGTGCGTTGCCGGATGAACTCCGCATCCCGCTCATTCTGGCGGAGTACGAAGAACGCTCCCACGCCGAGATTGGGGAGATTCTTCGTTGCAGTCCAAAAGCTGTGGAGACCCGCATCTCTCGTGCGCGGCAACATCTCCGGGTGAGCCTGGCGGGGTTGCTTTGATTTCAACGCTATCTATCGCCATATTGAATTCTGTTCAGGTCTATGAAACACAAAGTCACGTTAGCCATGTCCACTCTGTTAGTCGGGCTGATCGCCGCCGGTTGCGCGAGCACATCTGCGCCGCCCGATGCTTCAACTTCCCATCCTGCGAACGCGCAAGGCGCAGCATCGCCCCTGCCGCCATTCCAGCCCAGCCTGCTGGCGGTCACGAACCTGGTGATGGTAAAGCCCGTGACCGGTCCAGCGCCCGAACACCAGCATGGGCATGGGGCGCATGACACCAAACCCAAGACAGAGGAGAAGCCATGAGAGGGCTGGAGAAATCGCTGCTGCTCCTCAGCGTTGTGCCCGTCGCGTTTGCCGGTTGCACCAGCACGAATCCCAAGGCGGCGTTCGACGACGTCGGCCAGCAAGTGGCGGCACGCGCAGGTTACGAAACGCGTTGGATGCGCGACGATGCTGAGCAGGACGAAATCGGAAAGGCCGTCGCGGTTCTCCTGCGAACGAACCTCACCGCGCCATCGGCTGTCGCGGTCGCGCTGTTAAACAACCGTTCGCTGCAGGCCCAGTTCGAGGACATCGGAATCTCGCAGGCGGACCTGTCCGCGGCCTCCCGGTTGCGCAATCCGGAATTTGAGGGCATGTGGCGTTTGCCGACTCACGGTCCCAAGGTTGTAAACGCTGAATATACGCTGGCCCAGAACTTCCTGGACCTGCTGACCCTGCCTGGGCGCAAGCAGATCGCCTCGCGCAATCTTGAGGCGACCAAACTTCGGATCGCCCACCAAGTGTTGGCGCTCGCGGCGGCGGTGCAAGGCGCTTTCTACAAGGTGCAAGCCGGTGAGCAGCTGACCAATCGCCTCGCCGTCGTCGTCGAGGTCAATGAGGCCGGGGCCGACCTCGCCCAGCGCCAGCACGACGCGGGCAACATCAACGATCTCGAACTTCATCACCAACAGGCGACCTACGCGCAATCGCGCCTCGAGCTTGCCCACGCCCAGGTGCAACTGCGGGCCGATCGCGAGAAATGCAACCGGCTGCTCGGCCTGTGGGGCGGACAGACCCCATGGCAGACCGCGGGCAGTCTCGCGCCTCTCCCGGAGCAAGAAATACCAGTGGAAAATGTGGAGGCACTGGCGATTGCCCAACGCCTCGATTTGGCGGCCGCGCGCGGTGAAGTCGTGAACGTGCAAAGCGCGCTCAAACTTAAAAAGAGCGTGCGCTGGATTCCCGGGGCAAGCATCGGCGTCAGCGCCGAACATGATCTTGATCATTCCTGGGTGGTGGGGCCGACGTTGAGCTTCGAGGTGCCGTTATTCGACCAGGGCCAGCCTGAAATCGCCCGGCTGGCGGCGGCGCATCGGCGGGCCATGCGGACCTTGGAGGCCCTGGCCGTGAACGTTCGTTCCGAAGTGCGCGAGGCGCGGGACGCCCTGATTGCCGCCCGGGACGTGGTCGACTATCACCAGCAAGTTCTCCTCCCCCAACGCCAGCGCATTCTGCGCGAGACGCTTCTTCAATACAACGCCATGCAGAAGAGTAACTATGAGCTGCTCTTGGCCAAGGAGCGGGAACAGCAGGAAGTCCAAGCCGCCATCGAGGCGTTGCGTGACTACTGGATTGCCCGCGCGGAATTGGAGCGCGCTGTCGGCGGCAGCCTCAGCAACGAACGGTTGCCAGCGCCGGCATCCGCAAAGACGGATACGAAAAAGCCGGAGGCTCATGAACACGATCAGCATTGAAAGGAACCGCCGATGAATCGAAGAAATTTTATCACTGGAACCGCCGCCGCCGCTGGCGGCGCGTTGCTTACGCGCATGATGCCGACGGCTCGCGCGGCGGATGCGGCCACCGCCAAAGCAATCAGCACCGGAAAAACAGAACCTTTTCTGCCCCCGGCGGATTGGAAGGGCTACAAACCCGTCACCACACCCAATGGTGCAACGCTCACGTGGAAAATCGTCAATGGCGCGAAGGTGTTTCATCTCATCGCCGAACCTGTCACGCATGAATTCATTCCCGCGCTGGAGGACCATCCAAATCTCGTGGCCGAGTGCTGGGGTTACAACGGGCGCGTTCACGGCCCAACCATTGAGGCCGTCGAGGGCGATCGGATTCGCATCTACGTCACGAACCGTCTCTCCGCGCCGACGAGCGTTCACTGGCACGGCATTTTGTTGCCGAGCGGGATGGATGGCGTGGGCGGGGTATCGCAAAAGGCCATTCAGCCGGGCGAGACCTTCAAATACGAGTTTACCCTCAAGCAGCACGGCACGTTCATGTATCACTCGCACCATGACGAGATGACACAAATGCAGCTCGGCATGATTGGCCTGTTTATCATTCACCCGAAAAATCCCGCCCAGCCGCCTCCTGACCGCGACTATGCCATCATGTTGAGCGAGTGGAAAATCGAAGTCGGCGCGCGGCGTCCCGACCCGAACGAGATGACCGATTTCAACATCTTCACGATGAACGCCCGTGCTTTTCCCGGCACGCAACCGTTGCTGGCGAAGGCCGGCGAACGAGTGCGTCTTCGCATCGGCAACTTGAGCACGATGAGTCATCACGGGATCCATCTGCATGGGCATAATTTCAAAGTCATCGAGACCGATGGCGGCGAGATCCCCGCAGCCGGCCAATGGCCCGAGACCACGGTGATTGCGCCCGTCGGCAGCACGCGGACGATTGAGTTCACCGCCACCGAAGGCGATTGGGTCATGCACTGCCACATGCTGCATCACGTCATGAATCAAATGGGGCATCGGTTCGGCAATGTGATTGGCATCAACACGGATGGTTTGAGCCAGAAAATCCGCAAGCTCGTCCCCGGCTACATGGCGATGGGGCAAGATGGCATGGGGGACATGGGCGAGATGCGGATGGCCCTGCCGCCGAATTCCCTGCCGATGATCGGCGGACGCGGGCCGCACGACTACATCACCATGGGCGGCATGTTCACAATTGTGAAGGTGCGCGACGAACTTCCCGCCGATGGCTCCGACCCCGGCTGGTATCAGGCGCCGCCCGGCACGCTTGCGGAAATCGCCCCTGCCGATGACTTGAAACGCGACGGCATTGAGCTGCCGAAAGACCTGCCGAAGGCTACTGCCATGCGCACTACTCCGAAAGACGAAGGGTGGTGCGGTTTGCCAGCGGTCAAAGCGCCGCTCCTGGCGCGAAACGATGTAACGGCCCGCATCAAGATTCAATGACCATTAACCCATCGACCAAATGATTTTGCCGTCACCGTGACGGCGAATAACCAACCTCAACAAAAGAAAAACGTATGACGTTCACCAAACATATCCTCACCGCGGCGCTGCTCGTTGGATTCGCTGCTGGCACATTGGGCCTCCAAGCCGCCGACAACGACAAACCCAAACCTTACCCTCTGGACAAGTGCGTCGTCTCTGACGAGAAGCTTGGCGAGCACGGCAAGCCCTACGTCTTCACGCACGAGAAACAGGAAATCAAGTTGTGCTGCAAAGACTGCCTGAAGGACTTCAAGAAAGAACCGGCCAAGTACATGAAGAAAATCGAGGACGCCCAAAAAGAAAAGAAGTAAGGGCGCTTCCGGCATTAGGAACCGGCCCGGTCCCGCAGGGGTGGGGCTGGGCAGGGCAGGGCGCTCCGCACATGCCCTCCCGCTTGGCCAAACCGCAAACATCAATGGCAGTGTAAGAAAACGATGAGATGCACGTCCGCCAAGCGTGGCCGGGGGCGTTTTTGCGTTCGTGCCCGAACTGCGGTTTGGGCAGGCGCTTGCCGCTCGAATCCGCTTCGCGGCTAGGATTGGCACCGTATTGGCAAAGCAGCAGCGCGAGGCATAGCGTTTTCTTCATCTGCCGCGTCTTTCCCCGCGGACGCGCAGCTTTCCTTGGAAGCGAACAAGGTAATCACGTAGTCCTTAACCCGTCCTGCCGCATCCCGACAAAAGATGGAGAGGTTTTAGCAACAGCGTGTCGCGGGCGTGTTGGGGGGTCGGCGTATAAAGGGATGACGCGAGATGTTCGCTAAACGAGAACCAGAAAACCACATGAACGTTCGCTCAATGAACAGCAGTCCCCAATAACCAAAAGCAAGAAAGGAACAACAGTATGAAGATGGTTAACAAGACAATCCTCGGAATCGCCACGGTGTTCGCTTTGGCAATGGCCGCGTGGCTACCGACCACGGCGACCGCTGCGGACCAGGTCAAAGGCGCACAGAAGCTGATGGAGATGAACAAGGTCAAGACAGTTGGCGAGATTGAAGCGCTGAAAGTCGGCGATACCTTCGCCATGGCTTGTGCCAAATGCGAGACGATCGTGGTCAAGGAAATCGTCAGCACAGCCAAGGGCGCCGAAGTCATCGCTGCCAACGGCAAGCCCACGAAACTCATCGGAAAGCATCTCTGCACCGGGTGCGGATCGAACATTGAGATCGTCGGGCACGGTAAAGCGAAGGAGTCGAAGATCACCCACACCTGCGAGAAATGCGGGTCCGACTCGGCCTTTTGCTGTGCGACCAAGCCCGGCAGTGCCACGAAGGGAATGGAGGAGAAGAAGTAATCAGGTAGGCCGTACCCCCCCATACCACACCTGACAAAAAATGGAAGGGTTTTAGCAACGAGTGTCGAGGGCGTGTTGGGGGGGCGGCGTATGAAGGGATGACGCGAGAAGTCCGCCAAACGATTCACAGAAAATCAACCAACAAAGAAAGACAAGGACATGAAAACCAATCACATCAACAGAATGGCCCGGCTGACCGGGATGACCATCGCGCTCGCCCTGTTTGCTGGAATGGCCGGAACGGCCTACGCGCAGAACAGCGCCAAAGGCGGCGCAACCAAGCTGCTCCAACTCAACGGGAGTTTAGTGACTCCGAAATCCGAGCTCAGCGTGTCCAAACCAATGGCTTGCAGCAAGTGCAACAACGAGGTGGTGCAGGTGCGTGACACTGACTCGAAAGGCGGCGCGCGTACGCTGCTCACCGGTGCGCTCCCCACCAAGACCGTATCGCGCCACGGTTGCGATGGCTGCGGGACGGATTGGAACGTCATCGGCCACGGCAAAGACAAAGTGAGCGTCGCCAGCCATAAATGCACGAGCTGCGGCGAAGCGAGCCTCGCCTGCTGCAGTACGTCGGAGTCTGGCACTATCGCTACCAAAGGAATGAACAAGAAGTTTGAAGTGGCGCCGCTGAAGTAATCCCAATAAGACCTATGCACGACCTCAGTTCGAGCAAAACTCTACGAAAAGCGACGGTATTCGGCGGTCTCGTGCTCGCAGCTGTGTTGCTCGCAGGGTGCAAAGGAATCTCCACGCCAGGCGAACGCGCAGCGCGGGCGGATTTGCGGAACGTGAGCGAAGTCTACCGGCCACAGAACCAACGGCCCGCGTTGCCCACGCTGCACACGAACGCGGGACTGAGTAATTTCCTCGCCTTCGCGATGCTGAACCAGCCACAAGTCGAGGGGGCTTACTTCGACTGGGCGGCTTCCGTTCAGCGCATCACCCGCGAGCGCTCTTTACCTGACCCGCGACTGACATTTGAGACGGACATTTCCGATGCGGTCATGTCAGTGATGCCGGGTCTGATGATGGATTTTCCCGGACCCGGTAAATTGAAATGGGCTGCGAACGTTGCCACCGCAGAAAGCCGCGCCAGGTATTTCGATTTCGAGGCGAGCGTGCTGAAAACCGCCTTCGCTCTCAAGCAGGCTTATTATCAACTTCACTTTCTCGACGCCAGGGTGGCCGTCAATAAGCAGACGCTCGATTTGATGCGCGACCTGGAGCGACTCGCACGCGCCCAAAACGAAGCCGGCAAAGTCACCTTGCAAGATGTTCTTCGCGCGCAGATCGAGCAGGACCGGCTTACCACCGAAATCACGAACTTGGAAGACTCGCGCAATCCGCTGCTCGCACAATTCAAGGCCGCGCTCGGATTGAATCCGGAACAACCGAACCCGCCTGTGCCCAGCCAGTTTGAATCCACACCGCTTGATCTCACCGCGGAACGACTGTTCGAGGTTGCGCTCGAGCGGAACCCGCGTCTCAGAGTGATGCAAGCTGAAGTGCAGCGGGCCGAAGCCTCGCTGCGCCTGGCCTACAAAGCGCGTGTGCCGGACTTCACCGTCGGGCTGCAAGCGGACGCAAAGGCATCACCGGTGATTTACACTCCGCAAATCGCGATCACGCTTCCGATCTGGCGCGACAAGATCGCTGCTCAGATCGCCCAGGCGCAGGCGGGAAAACGCGCGGCGGAAGCGCGGCTCACGGCCGAGCAAATTACGCTGGCCGTCGATTTCGCGGAAAAATCCTTCGTATTCCGTGAAGCGAGCCGCAATCTCGCCCTGCTGCAAAGCCAGCTTCTGCCAAAGGCCGAACAATCATTCCAAGTCGCACGGTCCGGCTACGCCGCTGGCACGGTGGATTTCATCAATTTCATCGACGCGGAACGGACGCTGTTGAGCTTCCAACTCACTGAAGTCGAAGCTCGCATCCAACGCGAACTCGCGCTGGCTGAGCTTTCGTTGCTCATCCTTGGCGCACCGCCGGCGGGCGCGCCCGTTTTGGGCCAACCCCTCGTGTCACAGAATACTTCCAAATCTCAACGATGATTTCCAAATGAAGCTGAAACGAATCACCTTGATCACACTCGCCGCCGTGATTCTGCTGGCTCTTGGCACGGGTGCGTATTTCATCACGCGCCCAGGCCAGGACCACGGACAGAGCGCCGCGAAAGACGAGACGCTCTACACCTGCGGGATGCACCCGCAAGTCATCCAGAAGAAACCGGGCAATTGCCCGATCTGCGGGATGAAGCTCACCCCGATTCGCAAACCGGCCGGGGGCGCGACGGATGGCGGCGAGCGAAGGGTCAAGTACTACAAGTCCTCGATGCTGCTTGGTGAACTCAGCCCGACCCCGCGCAAGGATAGCATGGGCATGGATATGGTGCCGGTTTACGAGGACGAGGCCGCCGACTCGGCCACGATTGTGATCGACCCGGTTACGACCCAGAACATGGGCATCCGTCTTGGCGTGGTCACGAGTGGCCCATTGCGTCGAACCATCCGCACGGTGGGTGTGATTGATTTTGATGAGACGGCGCTCGCGGATGTCACGACGAAGTTCCGTGGTTGGATTGAGAAGCTGCACGCCGACTCCACCGGCAAGCAAGTCCATCGCGGCGAATCGTTGTTCGAAATCTATTCGCCCGAACTCTACAGCGCCCAAACGGAATACCTGCTCGCGTTGGACCAGGTCGCCAGAGGAACGTCCGGCTCGGACTCGCTCAAGGCCAGCGCGCTCACCAAGTTGAAATTCTTCGACATTTCGGATGAGCAAATCGACGAGTTGGGGAAAACAAAACAGGCCAACAAAACGGTGCGAGTGAACGCGCCGCGCGACGGCATCGTCGTCGAGAAAATGGCGGTGCAAGGGCAGATGGTGGACGCAGGTATGAAGCTCTATCGGCTGGCGGATCTCTCGCTCGTTTGGGTGCTGGCGCAAGTTTATGAACAGGACCTTGCCTTCGTAAAGCTCGGGCAGGAAGCAGTCATGCGCGTATCCTATCTGCGCGACCGCGAATTCCGCGGACGGGTGACTTACATCTATCCGACGCTGGACGAAAAGACCCGGACCGCTCGCGTGCGCATGGAATTTCACAACCCGGGCTTTTTCCTCAAGCCCGCCATGTTCGCGACGGTGGAAATCCGGGCCGAACTGGAGCCTTCGACTTTGCTCGTGCCTGACATGGCCGTGCTTCGCAGCGGCGAGAAGAATACCGTCTTTGTCGCGCTCGATGGCGGCAAGTTCGACCCGCGCGCGGTGACCCTCGGCCCGCGATCGGAGAACAACCTGTATCAGGTTTTGAGCGGTTTGACTGAAGGCGAGCGCGTGGTCACATCCGGCCAGTTCATGCTGGATTCGGAAAGCCAGCTTCGTGAAGCGATTCAAAAGATGCTCAACCCGACTACTCCGGCCAACGCTGAACACTCGGGCCATGACAGGCAAGGAATGGATCCCGCCGGACCCGTGAGCGAGACAAAATCTACCGAAACGAAAGCCACGGCTTACCTCTGCCCAATGCCGGAGCACGTTTCGATTAAGTACAACCGACCTGGAAAATGCCCCATCTGCGGGATGACGCTGGTGCCAGTCAACGAAGCGATGCTGGCCAAACTCCAACCTTTCGGCCGAGTTCAGCACTTCACCTGTCCGATGCCGGAGCACACCGACGTGAAGCTCAACAAGGCCGGGAAGTGCCCGCAGTGCGGTATGACGCTTATCCCGGTCATGCAGTCGCCGTCCATCCCGGAGCCAAGCGCAGCGTCGAGCGCCGCGCCGCTCTATACTTGCCCGATGGCCATTCACGCGGACGTGGTTTCCGAGCAGCCTGGCAAGTGTGCGAAGTGTGAGATGGACCTGGTCCTCACGAGCACGGTCAAGCACGGCAAAGTGGCCGAAGAAAACTGGCGCGAACGACAGGCCGCGAAATCACCCGCCGGCGTCGCAGAAAAACCCGCCCACCTACACTGAGCGCGAGGAAGAACCATGCTCAAAGGCATCATAGATTTTTCGCTCAAGAACAAGTTCATCGTCTTGCTCGTGACGGTGGCGCTCGTGCTCGGTGGCCTCTACTCTCTCCGCCACATCCCGCTTGACGCGATCCCTGACCTCTCGGACGTGCAGGTCATCATCTACACGGAGTGGCAAGGGCAGGCGCCGCAGATTGTTCAAGATCAGGTCACCTATCCTATCACGACCAAAATGCTCTCCGTGCCAAAGGCCAAGGTGGTGCGCGGCTACTCGTTCTACGGATTCTCTTTTGTCTATGTGATTTTCGAGGACGGCACGGACCCCTATTGGGCGCGCAGCCGGGTGCTGGAATACTTGAGCGGTCTGAGCGGCCGGCTGCCCAGCGGCGTCGCGCCATCACTCGGCCCGGACGCCACGGGTGTTGGCTGGGCTTTCATGTATTGCATCAACTCGACCAACCGCAGCCTCGCCGAGTTGCGCTCGATCCAGGATTGGTATCTGCGTTATCAACTCGCTTCCGTCGAGGGCGTGTCGGAAGTCGCGTCCCTCGGCGGCTTCGTGAAGCAATATCAAATCACCGTGGACCCGACGCGTCTGCGCGCTTACGGCCTCTCCATCCGGGAAGTGAAAATGGCCGTCGAACGCAGTAATGGCGAGGTCGGTGGACGTTCCATCGAACTCGCCGAGAAGGAATTCATCCTGCGCGTGCGGGGTTACATCCAGGACATCGAAGATTTGAAAAAGATTGCCCTGAGCGTGGGCGACAAAGGTGTGCCGATTCTCCTGGGCGAAGTGGCTGACGTCCAGCTTGGCCCGGACATGCGGCGCGGGATTGCCGAGTTGAATGGTCAAGGCGAAACGGTGGGCGGAATTGTCGTCGTTCGCTACGGCGCGAACGCGCGACAAGTCATCCTCGACGTAAAAAAGAAGCTCGACGCAGCGATGGCGGGCTTGCCTGCAGACGTGAACTACACCATCGCTTACGACCGCAGCGCGCTCATTCAGCGCGCGGTCAAGACGCTGGCGGAAAAGCTCATCGAGGAAAGCGTCGTCGTCGCCCTCGTCTGCATCGGGTTCCTGTTGCATCTGCGCAGTGCGCTCGTGGCGATCATCATCCTGCCTATCGCGGTGCTGATTTCGTTCCTCATCATGTTTGGACAGGGTATTAGCTCGAACATTATGTCGCTCGGAGGCATCGCCATTGCGATCGGCGCAATGGTGGACGCGGTCATCATCATGATTGAAAACGCTCACAAGCATCTCGAGCATGACCAGGGCCAGAAGCCGCATTGGGAAATCATCCGCGACGCGGCCGTCGAAGTCGGCCCGACCCTGTTCTACTCCCTGCTCGTGATCACGGTATCGTTCGTCGCGGTCTTCACGTTGCAGGCTCAGGAAGGGCGGCTGTTCAAACCGTTGGCGTTCACGAAGACCTATTCGATGGGCGCGGCCGCGCTCCTCTCGATTACGCTGGCCCCCATTCTGATGGGCTACTTCATTCGCGGCAAGATTCCGGCGGAGGAAAAGAATCCCATCAATCGGCTCCTCATCTGGCTTTACCACCCGCTCATTGATTTCGTCATCAAATGGCGTTGGGCCGTCATCGCCAGTGCGGCCGTCGTGATGGCCTGGGTTTTCTTCCCGTGGCACTGGCTGGTCACGGACCGCCTGCCCGACGGCAGGCTCAAGACCGTGGCGGATCACATTGGAAAGATTTTTCCGTACCAGAACCTCGGCTCCGAGTTCATGCCGCCTCTCTATGAAGGCGACTTGCTCTACATGCCGACCACTTTTCCAGGCATCTCGCCCACCAAAGCACGTGAACTGGTCCAGCAGACCGACAAACTCATTCGACAGTTTCCCGAAGTGCATCACGTCTTCGGCAAAGTCGGCCGCGCGGAGACGGCAACGGACCCGGCGCCGTTCGATATGCTGGAAACCACGATCATGCTTAAGGACGAGCAGGAGTGGCCGGCCGTGGACATTAAGGACGACCAAGGCCGCGTCACTGCGCACCGCCGCCGTACGCCTGACGAACTGGTCGACGCGCTCAATGCCGCGATCCAAATCCCCGGCCTGAACAATGCTTGGACCATGCCCATCAAAACGCGCATCGATATGCTCGCAACTGGCATCAAGACGCCCGTAGGCATCAAGGTCGCGGGACCGAACCTGGCGGAGTTGGAGCGTGTTGGGTCGGAAATTGAGGCCATTGTTCGGCAGGTTCCAGGAACGGCTAGCGTGTTCGCCGAGCGGGTGATGGGCGGCAATTACATTGAGTTTAACATCAATCGTGATGAGATTGCCCGTTACGGTCTGCGGGTCGGCGATGTTCAAGACGTGCTCGAAGTCGCGCTGGGGGGGATGCCGCTCGCGACCACGGTGGAAGGTTTGGAGCGTTACTCAGTGAATCTGCGTTACAGCCGCGATTTCCGCGAGAACCTCGAAGCCTTGCGTGAAATCATCGTGCCCACGCCGACCGGAGCGCAGGTGCCGCTCGGGCAGCTGGCCAAGATCGAAACGGTGCGCGCGCCGATGGGCATCAAGAGCGAAGCCGCCGTCCCGAACGCCTGGATTTACGTGGACGTGAAAGGCATCGACATCGGCAGCTACGTCCAGATGGCGATGCGGACGGTGAACGACGCGGTGGCCAGAGGCGCCATCAAGCTGCCGAGCGGTTACAACATCTTCTGGAGCGGCCAATACGAATACATGCTCCGAGCCAAGCAGCGCCTTATGATCGTCGTGCCGCTCACGCTGCTCATTATCGTTCTCATCATTTATCTCAACACGCGCTCGACCATTAAAACTGCCATCGTCATGCTGGCTGTGCCGTTTTCCTTAGTCGGCGCCTTTGCCGTGCTGCACTGGCTCGGCTACAACCTGAGCGTGGCCGTCTGGGTCGGCATTATCGCGCTTGCCGGCCTCGATGCCGAAACCGGCGTCGTGATGTTGCTTTACCTCGACCTGGCTTACGAGCAGTGGGTGAAAAAGGGCCTGATGCGCAACGTCACTGATTTGCGCGACGCCATTTACCACGGCGCCGTGAAGCGCGTCCGGCCCAAAGCGATGACTGCCTCCGTGATCATCGCCGGCTTGCTGCCCATTCTCTGGAGCCACGGCGCCGGCGCCGACGTGATGAAGCGCATCGCCACGCCGATGATCGGTGGCGTTGTCACCTCGACCATGATGGAGCTGATTGTTTATCCCGCGATTTTTTACGTGTGGCGTTCACGACGCCTGAGCGGCACAAGGCTAACCGACAACAACCACGAACAAGAAGAGAGGTTATGCCCAACTTCGACGCTAGCAACTTAGACTGTGAATACGTGCGGTGCGCGGTCTGCGAGAAAGGCATTACGGGCGGCAAGTGGTTCGCCCGAATCAAGCAGGGCGAATGGATGGTCGCTCTTTGCTGCCCGCTTTGCACCGAGACTTTCGAGAAGAATCCGCACGCTTACGTTCGGCGCATCGAGACGCTCGAATTCATGCGGCAGTCGCGACTACGCTCCCCGCTGAACGAGTGACGTGCCCATCCGGACCAAAAGCGAGCAATCCTCGCAATGTAGTAATCAATCTCCCCGTTGCCGTCTCGTGTTATGTCGTGCCCTAGGTGACCGGTGGTGTCGGAGATTTGGTTTTATCGCCAGGTAGGAAAAGCGAGAGAGGCGTCGTTCGAGCGTCAACGTTCGAACGCACCACAGAAACTTTTGCAATGCGTGATAATTCCCGGCGCCCTCCAGTCGGAAAAGTTCAGCCGAATGTCTTGCGCGCGCGTCATGCCATCGAGTGGCCGTGTTCGAGCAGGCGGATGTGAGATCGTCGCTCTTAAATAATCGAAACCCTGCGGCCCGGACCAAACGTTCGTTCTCGCCCAGAGGCAGAAAGAAGTAATTCCCAATCATGCTACGCGCGGCAATCTCTCCATTTGAAATTAGCCCGGTGATCACCAGCGCATCCGTGAAGAGCATGCGGGCACCAGGTCTCAAAACGCGGAACCAATCTTTGAGCACTTTTCCTCGATCCGGGATGTGGCACATGACGTCATTGCAGAGGAGCGCATCGAAGGAATCGTCCGCGAAAGGTAACCTGCGGCTTCCATCGACTTTCTGAAAGACAGTCCGTTGGCTCAGCTCCGTCTCGAGAGCGAGCCTCCTTGCATTTCGAATCCCGCTTTCATTGAGGTCGATTCCAATGACACTGCAACCCGCTGTTCGTGCCAAAAACACGGCGGCGCCTCCAGAACCGCAGCCCACTTCAAGGACATGAGATTTTGACGTGATCTTCAGCAGCCGAACGAAGCGGCGGAGTTCAGTCGACGTCATCCAACCCGTCTGACCAAGGTCTTCTCCATACGTTTCGACCCGAATGCCGGTCAGGACCCGGGTTTCGAAGTTGACGTATGAGCTGTTATAGAGATCTGCGGAAGTGCCCATGACCATTCATTCCAATGCTCCGCACAGTTCGACGATGATAGCCCCAGAGTCCTGACCGCGTCGAGCTGGCGCCAGCGACCAGCGCGACATCAGGTTAGCTGGATTCCCTTTGGAAAACTGAGCCTCTTCCCAAACCCGTGCAATTCGCACGCCAACATTTGGATGCTGAAGATGGCTTTTTCGTGGGAACAAGTACGTGAATTATTTGTCCAATCTCCGGTACCGAGTCATCTCCGAAAAAGGAGATGAGCTCTGCTTAGCACGAAAAGTCAACAAGGGAGCTGGCCAACAGCCAGTTCCACAACCAGAAGAAACATATGAAACAGAACATCAACCTGCGAAAGATCGAAAGAGGCAACAAGATGAACCGCGCATGGAAGTCGGCGTGTTTATTCGTGGCCGTGGGATTAATTTACATTGGCTGGGGTGCCTCTCAGGGTCAGGCCGCGGATGGAAGCATGCATGGTGCCGCCGGTCAGATGCCCGCCATTTACGATGGTGAGTTATTCACCGTCAATATGTTCGAGGTGCCCGCCTCCGACCCGTTGATCGAGAACAACTCCAGCATCAACATCATTTACGCGACCAACGATCTGGACGAGGAACAGGATTTCGCTCCGGTCCTCGACGCCATCCAGGGTGACGGATTCAACCCCTTGTGGCTACAGGTCCTCATCTCATTCAACCCGGGATTTACGCCCCACCAATTCCTCTCGGATGACGAGGTCGAGGCGGCTGCGGCCGGAGCCAATCCCGAAATCACTCTCACCGTGACGGACGAAGTATATCGCTGCGCAGTTGTTGGCAGGAAATAGACGACGGACACTGAGCCTCCCCACGCAGGTGGGGAGGCCCAAAGTTCAAGATGCTACTCCTGCCTCCCGGGGACTGACGCAGGCCTCTGCACGGCCCGGTTGCCATTCCATGCCGCCCGGGCTAGTGCCGCCGTCTCGAATTGCTGCTCCAGGATGTGGCGGTTCTCGCAGCCAATCCTCCAGGGGAGCTTGGAAAAGCGCGCATACAGGAACGCTGCCGCCGGCGCACCACAGAACGGGCAGGGCAAAGCCTCAATGCCATCAGACGGGTAATCCGAGCGCACCTCCACGACACTGACTCCATCGACTTTGATGTCCAGAATGCGCGGGGAGTCCTGCGACTGCACGCCGATGACGATGGTGTGCCAGTGACGTGTTCCATGCTCGTCATGCCAGGAAATGTTGATTCGGGTTTCTTCGCCAGGATGGCCAGCTTCGAGAGTCCAATAGGGCATGCAGCAATTCAAATAGAGGGTTAACACGACAACGGACCTCCGTGTTCAAACGAGCCACACTCCTGTGAAACTCACGTTGCCAGCGTAACGAGCATTAGAGTGTAAGCAACTTTGCAGGCGATGTGGAATTACTGATCTTTGAGGCGGGAAATCCTCTCGGAAATTTCTGCGCAGTCGACAAACAGGTGGGCAAAGAATTCCGCTTTCCGCTTTCCCGCCTTCGCCCTGCGGGCTACGGCGTGGCGGGCCGCTTTCCGCTTTTCCCCCGCTGTTCATGGAGAGCTTTCACGTGCACGTCATGTGCACGAGCGTTGGGGCCATGAACTTACACGCAAAAGAACCCTCACCCCCTCGGCAAGCTCGGGGCAGGCTCCCAGCCCCTGCTCCCACTCGTCTCGGCGAAGCCTCCGGCGTAGCCAGGGTCGGGTGGGAGAGGGTGGCCACGCGACTGCGGGGCCGGGTGAGGGTCTGTCCATGAGAGGCCCGTCGAAAGTAGAGATTAAGCGCTGCTATTTCGTCGCTGCATTGGCGACTATTTTGGATTCCGCCAGGGTTAATTGAAAGCAGGCGGCCTCCTGCGCGTTGCGAACGTAGAGTCGGTCGCCGACCACGACCGGGTGGTTCCAGCACTTCCCTTCCAACGCCTGGAACGACGCCAGTTCAATGTGCAGCTTTGGATCGGCGCGCAACAGCACCACCTGCCCTTGTTCGGCCGCGATCAGCAACAGGCCTGAATTCTCCAGGAGCAGGATTTGACCTTTGCCGTAGCGACCGCCCTTCCATTGTCGCTCGCCGTTCCTGAGGTCCAGGCAGGTCAGGATTCCGCCATCATTGCCGTAGGCGAAGCCGTGATAGGTCACCAGGTCTGTGAAGTCCGGCTTCAGATGCCGTGACGTCCACAATTCCTGTGCGGACCACTGCTCGTTTGTGCGGGTGACTCGGATGGCGCGCGTGCCCGTGGTCATGCCCGTCGGCAGCAACACCGTATCATTGCTGACCACGTGAGGCTGCAGCGCGCGGTAATTCCCGAATTTCCATTCGTAATTCAGCTGAGCCTTGCCGGTGGCCGGATCGACACAGACCAAGCCGTCGTTCGACAACATGAGCACAAGTGCCTGTCCGGCCAGGGTGCTCGATTGCGGCGAACTGTAGGAATCCTTGCCGGTGGCGACGGACCAGCGCAGTGCTCCCCACTCAACGTCGAACGCCAGCAATCCTTTGTCACCAGGGCCACCGGCATAAACGATAACCACACTGCCGGCGACGATCGGCGACGCCGCGAAGCCCCACATCGGAGTCGCGCGGCCCGACACGGTTTTCAGGTCCTGTTGCCAAACGACCTCGCCGGTGGTGGGTTTCAGACGGAGAAACATTCCGGTCGCGCCGGTGACGAACAAGCCGCCCTGAGATAGGGTTGGGGTGGCTCTTGGTCCGGGACCGCCCATCGGGTCGTCGAACCGGGCTTCGATCGGACGGCTCCAAATTTCGCGGCCCGTTCCGGCCTCGTAGCAAACAACAGTCTCATTCGGGCCACGCTGTTCCTGGGTGTAGAGGAGATTCCGCGCGACCACTAACGACGACCAGGCCGGACCGACGGGAATTTTCCACAGTTGTTTCGGCGGGTGAGCTGTCCAGTTGGTTGAGATGGCCGGCCCCAGGGAGCGCGCAGCGCGATCAGGACCACGGAAGCCCGGCCACTCCGGGTTGGCCAGGTCGTTCGTGAGGTCCAGAGCGGTTTGATCCTTTGTCGTTTCCGCCGACCCTTTGGCGAGCATCAGCGTCTCCGGCGTTTCCGACCATCGCCAATGGGCACCAAGCTTGTAATCGCCGGTCATGCCCTCATTGCGAAGCAAGGTCGAAAAGCCAAAACCGGCCAGCGCCAACAGCACCGCCACACTGGTTCTACGCGCCGGGCGCTGCCGGCGAAGCACTGCGGCCCCGATCGCGAAAGCGGCCATGCCCATGGGCAGGGTCAGGTAATTTGTTCCCGGCCCGCGCATCGTGGGATGGACCAGCGCCATGGTAAGAGCGACACCGCCGACCAGGACCAGGAATCCGAAGAGCCGCTCCTTCCAGGTGGCGCGACTGGCGATGAGCCACCAAAGGATTAGGAGCAGGCAACACAGCAACGGACCGAAGACCGCGAGCATCCAATAAACGCCCATACCTCCTTCGAGGAAGCCCGGCCCGAAGCGCGCGATGAACATGAGCACGACCAACCCCAAGGCGGGCCAAGTGCGAAGAGGTCGAAATTTCTGGTCGGAGAGTTGGCCGCGGACGCTTCCGAAGCCGGCGATGGAATCTGGCTCGTTCATGGCGAAGCGATCATTGCCTCAGCCAGCCCATAGATGCAACCGCCAGAGGCCGTGGAATGAATCAGGCAATGTCGATCAGGCATTCGCTGACACGCGACAACCGCTTGTCGCCGGTGTCGAGCTTGGCGACGAACAATAAAGTTGGAAACTGGTTCGGGCCCACTATGCCGCGTAACCTCACGCCACGCCGTGCTTGGCAAACCAAGCCAGCATCCGCTTCCACCCATCCTCCGCCTCTTCCTTCCGATAGCTCGGACGATAATCGGCGTGAAACGCGTGCGGCGCGTTTGGATAGACATGGATTTGCGATTCCTTGTCCTTGCCTGCTGCCTTCAGGGCCGCGTTCAGCTTATCGATGGATGCCTGCGGAATGCCTTGGTCCTTGCCGCCATAAAGGCCGAGCACAGGGGCGTGCAATTGTCCCGCTATGTCGATGGGCGTTTTGGGCTGGGCCGGCGGATTGGCGTTCAAGCCACCATACCAGGCCACGGCCGCTTTGATCCGCGGGTTGTGCGCTGTGTACATCCAGGTCGTTCGACCACCGCGGCAGAATCCGGTAATGCCAAGTCGGGTGAGGTCTGCTTTCGGTTGTTTACCCGCCCATTCGAGGGCGACATCGAGATCCGCGAAGCATTGTTCGTCCGTCAGTTTATTGGCTCCGGCCATGACATCCTTGATCTCGGGCAACTTGGTCAGGTCACCGATGCGGGTGTAGGGCTCCACCACCAGGGCGAAATAGCCGGTCTTGGCCAACCGTCGGGCGACGTCCTTGATGTGTTCATGCGCGCCCCAGATCTCCGGGATGACCAGCACCGTGGCGAATTTTCCAGCCCGCTGCGGGGCCGCAAAGTAAACGGCGATCGGCGTGCCATCGCGGGCCGTGACTTTGGTGTCTCCGACCTCCAAGCCGTCGGCTGGGGTCACGATCATGGTTTGGGCGCAGACGGGCCGCACCGAAAGCGCAATGCCAGCCGCCGCGGCGGCCACGAGAAATTCCCGGCGGGACGATTGAGAATTGGATAATGTGTTCATATTGACTTGGAGAATTCACGAGTGGCGCGGCTAACTCAATCCCGAATCCACGCTGCTCCGAATCCACGGTGACAAAGTTGGAAGCTGGTGGCTGCGTCAGAAAGACCGATCAGTCGACCGGTTGGACGGTGTAACTGCGGGACTTCTCATCCCGTCGCAACTTGAGAAGCCCGCGCTTCTCCGCTTCCTCCAGCAGGTCATTGAACGAACGGAACCCGTGCGCTCGTTCGTTGAAACCGGGGTGCAGCCGCTTGATGGCCTGTTTGATCATGGACGCCCAGATCGGCTCGTTCACGCCCCGTTCCTCGACGAGCGCTTCGAGGGTTTCCGCCATCAGATCGAAGGCCTTTTCCAGCGAAGGCCCCTGGTTCTCGCCTGCCGCCGGCTTAATCGGGGACGCGCCCGCTGGAGCTCGCTTCCGGGTTTTGGCCGCTGTTCCGCGCACCAGATCATCATAATAGATGAACTCGTCGCAGTTGTTGATGAACAGATCGGAGGACGAGTTCTTCACGCCCACGCCAACGACCGTCTTCGCGTTCTCGCGAAGCTTGCTCACGAGCGGCGAAAAGTCCGAGTCGCCGCTGATGATCGCGAAGGTGTCCACATGCTCCTTGGTATAACAGAGGTCGAGCGCGTCCACGACCATGCGAATGTCGGCGGAGTTCTTGCCCGACTGTCGCACATGCGGAATTTCAATGAGCTCGAAGGCCGTTTCGTGAAGGCCGCGCTTGAACTCCTTGTAGCGGTCGAAATCGCAATAGGCCTTTTTGACGACGATGTGCCCTTTAAGCAGGAGACGTTCTAGAACCTTCTGAATGCTGAATTCAGGATAATGAGCGTCACGGGCACCGAGGGCGATGTTCTCCAGATCCAGGAACACCGCGATCGTGGCATCGGAATGTTGATTGCTCGTATTGCTCATAGCCAATCTGGCTTGGCGGCGGCGAATCGCGGCTTCCCATGTCATCGGAGGGCGGCCCGATTTTTGCACCGCTTGTTCTTCATGAGGCCGCATTGTACCAGAACTCCCCTCGGCGAAGAAATTAATTGTGTCACATCGCACTGCGGCGCGCAGCGTGCATTCAGGGCTTCACTAACTAACGAGGCAGGTCTGAGGCCCTGCCTCGTTAGCGATCTAGAGTCACCGCCGTCGGCCTGCTCGCGCCATTGCTGGCGCCCAACGGTACGCTGTTGTTCAACAGCACCTCCCGCAGGCTCCGAATTACTGGAAAAATCTCGTGATTGCAATCCGCCCCCTGCCGGTCGAAAGCGGCCTGTTCCCACTCACAAATGTCGCGGTCTTCGGCAAAGATGTGGTTGGTGAACCAGCCAATGAACGGCCAGAACAATTCGGCCAGCCACGGAATGGAAGGCCGGCGAATCATCATCAGACCAAAAGTGTGATTAGTCCGTTGCTCCCGGTCCACGGGCACATAGGCATTCCACAACTCCAGGGCGGCATTGGCACTGCCCGCCGCGCGATAACGCAAGGTCTGATATGGATAGCCCGTGCGGATGGTCATCAAATCCTTCCCCGCGCCAGCGGCCGCGCCGCGCTGGCTCAACATGAGTTTTCCACCCAGCGGTGGACGCCCACGCGTGCGCGAGAAGGTGTAGTCGGCCTCAATCCAACTATCCCCCTGACGAGTCTCCAGATGCGTGGTCTTGATCCCGCCCATCAGCCGGCGATGCAAGAACTGATGGTTCATGTCCATCAGGTTTTCGTGCATGAAG
>DATLUX010000247.1:0-14256 GCA_035577805.1 Verrucomicrobiia bacterium | reverse complement strand
CGCTGGGCTTTTACGGGGGGGCGCGCGCGCAATTGTTGCCGACGGAATACCTGTTTGTTTATGGGCAGGGCGGCCTGAACCAGGACCTGCTGGACCAGCGTGAGAATGGGGATTGGGCCGCGGATTACCAGGCCGGCATCTACGGGTTCAAATCGTGGGGGCCGGGAATCATTTTCTCCAAGAGGAGCCAGGAGCCGGCGCAGGCGCGCGTTCCGGGGGCAGGGGAGGAGGCTGGATCGGGTGATGCCGTGTTCTGGCGTGCTGACTGGTTTGTGGATGCGGGCGCCAACTTCTCCTATTACCGCCGTTTTCGGAGCGCCATTGGTTATGGGCAGGTCCACGAAGGATTTCGGCTCCTTCAATTTGGTCCGCGGGTGGCCCTGGACGGCTATGCGGTTGAAAATGTGACCTGGGATGTGAAAGGGAACTTTTTCGATAACTCCTTTGAGCTTGGGCCCGGCGCGCGGGTGATCTGGCTGCCGCACCCAAACTGGCAGGTGGTGTTGAGTGCAGAATGGCTGGCGGGCTTTTATTTCGGACGCGATGACCTGGGTAATCGCGGCAATGCTTCTGCGCAGTATGACGGCGCGCGTGTTTCGCTGTCGGTGGGAGCGAGGTGGTAGTGGAATTCCTGGAACAGACATTTCTTATCCTGGCCTACATTGCGGCGCTCGGCTTTTTGGTGAGCGGGCTGGACGATCTCTTCTTCGATTCGCAGTTCCTGGTGCACCTGTGGCGGACGCGTCGGCAACCGCCGTTCCGGCTGAAGGATCTGCGGCTGGCGCAGGAACAGTGGATCGCGCTCCTCGTGCCCGCCTGGCAGGAAGGCGGCGTGATCAACAAAATGGCCGAATACGCCGCCCGGGTAGTGCGCTACGAGAAATACGACATTTTCATCGGTGTTTACCCCAACGATCCGGACACCAACCGTTGTGTCGACCAGATCTGCGCCACTCACCCGCGCATCCACAAAGTCGTGGTCCCGCACCCCGGTCCAACCTGCAAAGCCGATTGCCTGAACTGGATCTACCGGGCCATGCGCCTCAATGAAGCGCCGGGTGTCCGTGAATACGGCGTCATCGCTATCCATGACGCCGAGGATCTGCTTCATCCGCTCATGCTCAAGGTCTACAACTACGTGGTGCCGGAGCAGTATGACATGGCGCAACTACCCGTGTTTGGCCTCGAGTTGCCCGCCTGGCGCGGCTGGGTCGGCAATACCTACGTCGATGACTTCGCCGAGTTGCACACCAAAGATCTTTATGTCCGCCAAAGCATCGGTGGAGTTGTTCCCTCCGCTGGGGTCGGCACCGCCTTTGCCCGTCAGGTGCTCGAACGGCTGGCTGACGGAAATCACGGCAATCCGTTTATCGTCGGCAACCTCACCGAAGACTACGAAGTGGGCATCCGCATCAAACGCGCCGGGTACCGCACCGGGGTGGTGAATGTTCCAGTGGAACGCATGGTGCGCCGCAAGCGGCCGGACGGCACGCTGGGTCCGCCCAAGCTGGTGACGGAACTGGTGGCGGTGCGGGAGGCATTTCCCAGGACGTTCCGCACGGCCGTTCGGCAGCGTGCCCGCTGGATCCTGGGGATTTCCTTCCAGACCTGGGAACAGACCGGCTGGGAAGGGACCTGGCCGATGCGTTACACGCTGGCGCGGGATCGCCGGGCGCCGCTGACCCATTTTATTAACATGATGGGCTACCTGGTGCTGGCCTTCGCGTTCTGCCAATGGCTGTTTCGCGCGGGGCCTTGGGGAACCGATTTCTATTTGCGACCGGTGTTCGCCACGGACAGTTGGCTGTGGAAGATCGTGATCGTGGATACCTGGCTGCTGGCCTATCGGGCGGCGCAGAAGTTCATCAGTGTGGCGTCGATCTATAACTGGTCTCAAGCCTTCGCTTCCGTCCCGCGGGTCATCGTCAGCAACCTGATCAATTTTACCGCCACCGTGCGCGCCACGCGTCTTTATCTTGGGCACAAACTATTTCGCGTGCCCATCGTTTGGGCCAAGACCGCCCACACGTTTCCGGCGGAAGCGGATCTGTCCGAATACACCAAGACCATCGAAGATTTGCTGGTGCAGGAAGGACTGGTCACCAAAGAACAATTGTTCGCCGCGGTCCGGCAGGCCAACGGTTTTTCCGTGCCCTTCGTGTTGTTGCGCATGGGCCTGCTCTCAGAAGAGGATTTTACTTCCGTGTGGGTGAAGCATTCCGGTCTGGATGCCCGCTTTATCAACCCGTACGACATTCCGTCCCGTCTCCTGGCGCGTTGCCCGGAGACACTGTCTTTGGAACTCGGGGCCGTGCCTGTGGCCCAGGAAGAAGGGCGAGTGGTGATCGCTTTCCGTGAACCGCCCCCCATGCCGCAACTGGACCATTTGCGCGAGCTTTATGGTGTGCCGGTTGTTCCGGTGTTAACCCGGCCGTCTACGCTGGCCTTTGCCAGGAATCGTGCTTATCCGCGCTATACGCTGAGTGGTTCGCCGGTGGTTAATCTTCCCCAACGTTTCCAACGTTCCGGCACGCTGGACGCCATGGTGTTCCTCGATGCGCTCAGCAGCCAGCAGGCCGGCCGCTACAGCCTGCCGGATGTCGTGGCCGATATGGCCGTGCTGACCGAGGGTGAAGTCCGCCGCATCTGGGCCGAGTTGCTGGACTGTCCGCCGTCCGGCTTGTCTGCCGTGGTTTTGGACCAGGATCTCTATTATCGCATTGGGCCTTTGTTCTGGTGGCTGCACCGGTTGCTGCCTTTGCAAAACCATTACATCGCCTGCGCGGCGCCCCTGCACCCGCGGCTGGTCGATTGGTTGAGCGCGCAACTCGAGGCCGAACCCAGGTTCGTCGCCGAATTGCCGCGCAAACTCGAGCTGGCCGCGCGGACCGCGGGGCCCGACCTCGACCCTGAACAGCTCGTGCTCGATGCGCTTGGCGACAAAGGTATCCTCAAGCCTGAGGACATCGCGCGGGCCAAAGCCGCGCGGAGCCTCGTGGTGGACCCCATCCCAAACTGGCTGCTCGTGCAGAACCTCGTAACCGAAGAGCAGCTTAACCAGGCGTTCCGCGAGATCTGTTTTCTGCCGCGCGCCACCGAATGGCGCCCCGAAGAAGTGCGCCGGCTGTCCCCTTTGTTACCGCCGGGTTTCGCCCAAGAACATGGCTGCTATTGCCTGGAAGAAGTCCACGCCTCCATCCGCCTCGGCCTCGCCCAACTGCCCACCATGCGCGTCATCCGCGAGATCTATGACCGTTTGTCCGGATGTTCCCTGTTCTTTCAAAGTCTGGACTACCAGGAATCCCGCCAGCTGCGCATCCTGGCCAATAACCAGTGAGATTTCTGGCTTGCGTGACCAGAAATTCTCGTTACGTAAGCAGAAATCCTCGTCCACCGACCAGAATTTTGGGTCCGTGTAGCAGGATTCTCCCAAGCTGACCCACGGAACTGGTCTCCGAGCCCAGAATTTTACTGCGGATGACTAGAAATCTGGTCCATCGACCTGAATTTTCGGTCCGCCAAGCACCCCGAGTCCACCCACGACCAGGAATTGTCGTTCGCTTACCAAAAAAGTGGCTGCTCGAGCAGGATTTCTGCTCCTGTAACCAGAAAAAGTGCTTCGCCATAGCAGGATTCTCCTACCCGACCAATCCGAGGTGTCGGCGAAGTGGAAACTTGGGCGGTGCTGGGCGAGGACGCGGAAGAAAACCCGGTTTGTGGACAAGATGAAGGTGCGGTTAGCAAAAGAGCCCAGCCAAGGGCTAAATGTAAAACATAAACATATAGATCCGACCCCATTGCCCTTTGTCCTCATAACGGACGGCCACATACATCGTCCTGCGCCGTCCCCAATCTCCATGGCTCTGCCTTGGCGCGGCGTTGGCTCGGCTTTGCCCAGGCCGAGCCCGCCGAGGCGCACCGGATTCAGATGAACGTAGCGGGCTACTTCCACCCCCAGCCACATCCTCGATGACAATGGCCTTGAATCGGCCTTGGAAGACATGCCCGCACTTAAGACGAAACCTGCATAAAGACCCAAGATTGGGTCTTAGCAGGATGGACGTGTTCCGGAAGACATCGGATTGGATGGAGTCGGGTGTTGCGCCTTCGATGCCTCCGTGATCCGTTGTTCCACGAGCTGCTTGTGCCAAGTGGCGCGGCGCGCCAAAAGTAACTGTTACCCGAGGGGTGGTGGTACGGATTTCACGGATGGAACCGGCTGCGCTTGCGTGGAATGCTTGTTCCCTCCGGGACGTTTATGGCGGCGCTTGGAGCGGAAGCCCCACGTTGTTCCATTCGCGCGTGAGCACGCGCCGCGTGCCGATGCGGAACTTCATCACATCCGCCAGAGGGATCTCGAAGGCAAAATTCTCAACCCTGACTCCGGCGCCGATGTTCCCTGCCGTTTGTCGTCCGGTGGCTTGAAGTTCGCGTCCGTCCCGGGCGACTGCCACCACATCAAACTGCCGCGCCGGCATGTCCTTGGCATTTACGGCGATCGCCACAAAGGCTCTGCCGTCTACATCCTGGCCCACACCGTTCAACTGACTCCCACCTTCCAACGACATCGAGGTGTGAGCGTTCGGAGTAACTCTCAGGTCACGGACACGTTCCAAACGGCCGGCCGTAAAACGCGCTCGCACGCTCACGCGCGAGGGGATGTTGGTGCCCTCGCCCGGGCTCAAGGTCCAATAACTCCAACGGCGTTGGCCGTTTGCTGGCGTGGCTTCTTGCTCCCCACTGGTCCTGGAGCCTTGTCCGCCGAGCTTGATCGTGTTCCCCGTTGCATCGAATAGAGTAATCTCACTGATATTGCACTTGGCTAGCGCAGGGTGCGAAAACCACAGATGCAAAAAGCGCGGCTCCGGTTTGAGTTTCAAGTTGGTCACGTCCATGCCTCCGGGAATCACCTGGCGTAGCCAGGCGAGTTCTGTTGCGTCGGTCACCGGGGAACCATCTGGGTGCCACGCTGCGGCGGGCTGATTGGTCTTCCATTCGTCCTGCCAGGCCAGGAACTGTAATTGCGGCGCTGAATCGTCTGCGCCTGGCTCCTCCTCGAACCCGGCGGCAGCGGCCTCCGCCGTTGCGCGTTGCTGGAACTCGAGTTCCGTGGCCTTGCGCACGGCGACTTCGCGTTGCGCCTCGGCGCGCCGATACGGCACATAAGCTGCCACCCAGGCCAACAACAGCACGACGGCGATGGTGAAAACGGCGCCCATTGTAATCACAACAAACTTTCCCAAGCGCTCGCGCCAGCCCATCACACCGAAAATGAACGCCAACACCAACGCCAGTCCTCCAAAGAGCAGCGCCAGTTCATGTCGATGCGAAAGCGTCATCAAGAACAACGTGCCGAGCGTGCCGGTGAGAAACAGCGCGAACCCCACCCGACCGTACCGTGGCGACGTCTCCGTCCGAAACTCGGGCTGAACCCCGGCTCGCTTTGGGATCTCGCTGCCCTGACTGGCCCCCACAATTGTCTCCACACAGGTCTTCACCTCGCTGACGTTTTGGAAGCGGTGTTCGGGTTTGTTTTCCAACGCCCGCAGGACGATTTCGTCCAACCGGACGTCGAGCTGGACCTTTCTGGATGGCGGCTCGATGCGTTGCCCGGGTAGTTCACCGGTCAGCATTTCGTAGAAAACCACGCCGAGTGAATAGATGTCGGCACGATTGTCCGCTCGCCGCGGATCGGTCTGCTGCTCGGGCGCACTGTAACCGGGTGTGCCCACGGCGCCCGCGGTGGAGTTTTCGCCGGCACCGGTTCCACCGCCGCTTTCCGCGACGCCCGCGTTCAACATCTTCGCAATGCCGAAGTCCGCCACCTTCACGCGCCCGCTTTTGTCCAGGAGCAAGTTCTCGGGCTTGATGTCGCGGTGGACGATGCCGCGGTCGTGGGCGAATTGGAGGGCGTCACAGAGCGGCGGCACGATGGCGAGGGCTTCGGCTGGCGTGAGCTTTTGCGTGCGCAGCAGTTGGCGCAGGTTGGCGCCGTCGACGAATTCCATCAGCAGATAATAAAATCCGCCCGCCTGTCCGAAATCGTAGATGGTGACGATGTTTGGGTGACTTAACGCGGCCAGGGCCTGAGCCTCGCGCGCGAAACGTTCGGCGAAGGCCGGATCCTGCACGCGCTCCGGCGCGAGCAATTTCAATGCGACGAAGCGGTTCAAGGCTTTCTGCCGCGCTTTATAAACCACCCCCATGCCGCCGCGTCCCAGACACTCAAGTATTTCGAGTTGCGGGAATTGCGGCGCAACTTGTTCGGGCGGCAGCGGCGACGGTGCGGCGGCCGGATGGTCCGGATTTGTAAAGACCGTTTCTGTCTTCAAGTTCAGCGCCATCAGGCAATTCGGACATAATCCCGCCGGAGCGTTTGCGGGGAGCGGCACGCCGCATTGCGGACAGTCTTTGGCTGAAAGGTTACTCATGCCCGCTACTTACCGGTTAGTGCAGGATTGTTACACGGCCCTGGCATTTTGGCTCTCCCGGATTTTCAAGGATAGGGCAGAAAGATGGCGGGCAGAAAAATGAACGAGCAGCCAAACGTCCCGCCCGGAATTATCCTGGCCGACTGTCTGCCGCGTTTTTTTTCGCGAAGGAATTGGGGCAAGAGAATGAGAGAAGTCAACCTCGGGCCAGCGCGGCCGCCAAATGATGCACCTCGCCGTCCACATCGACCCCATCAGCCAGCGTGCGGGCGATTTCCTCGCGGAAGATTTCGCGGAAACGCCTGCGCAACCGATGTACTGCCACGCGTGCGGCGCCTGCGTTTAGGCCGAGTCGTTCCGCCATCGTTGCATAGTCGATGCCCCCCCGCCCCGCCGTAAGGCAATCCTTGAGCGCGTCAAAATCGCCGGGCTTGCCCTGCGTCTCAAATTCCACGCGCAACCGTTCCACCGCCAACTCCAGCAGAGTCAACGCCCACTGCCGATCGAATGTTTCGTCGGCCGGAAGCGGCTGAGTTTGGTCCGCCGCATAACGACTTTCCGCGAGCGCGGTGTCGAAAGGAACGAGAGCCTGTCCGCCGCCTCGCCGTTGCGCGGAGGCACGCCGCCATTCCTTGCTCATGAAATGTTTCAGCATCACGATGAGAAATGTCCGCAACCGGCCCTTGTCCGGATCGGCGGCATCGAGCCAGCGTTTTTCCAGCAGGTGCCGAAAGAACTCCTGAGTAAGGTCTTGGGCATCGTGGGGCGATTGACCGCAACGCCGGGCATAAGCATAGAGGGGCTGCCAGTAGGTACGACAGATGGTTTCGAGCGCCGGCGCGGATTCGGCAGCGTCGCCCCGCGTGGCCGACAGCACGAGCGACCAGCGGGTGTGCGGAAACAGGCCCGGCCCGGGGCTGGAAGACGTCGGACGGCTCATGGCAGCAGCTTACTCTGATTAACAGACCGGAAACGAGCTCGCGGTTACATATCAGCTTCCACCTGCTTTTGCACACGCATTGGGACCTTGAACCGGACCGCGCCTGTGTCCGCAGGACCAGGCGCAGCGGGTGGAACGGTCCGGCGTCCTCGATCTTCCAGTGGGCTGGTGCGCTCCAGCCGCTGCGGCTGGTCTTCGACTCAGCCGCGGTCCGTTCGCGAAGGGTCGGTTCAGCTTTAGGCCGCTTCGAGATGGGAGTCGTATTGCGGTGGCAGATTCCTCCAAACATCAAATCTAAATCAAATCGACGGAAAACGGGTTCGTTGATTACGGCTTCTCATTGTTTTTCTTCTTTCTCAGTGACGCGCGCACTTTCGGGCTCGCCAATTCGCGCAGCGCATCGCGTCCGATCCAACGGGGCGCTTCTGCTTTCGACTTCGCCAGTCGCCGGGCCACCAGCCGCGCCGCCTCGTTGAGGTGCAGACCGCGCCGGCCGATGGATCGAAGCGCCCAGTTGACACCTTTTTTCACAAAGTTGCGTTCGTCATTAGCGCCTCGCTCGATCAACGTCAGCAGCGGCAGAAACTTCGAATCGGGCGCGTCCTTGTCATGCAACGCCAAACAGGCCATCAGAACAAAGCCGGCGCGCTTGACGAATTCCCGCGGTGCCTTTGCCCACTGACGCGCCTGATCCCATGCGAACGGCGTCCGGTCGAATAAGTGAAAACAGGCGGTGTCGCAATCAGCCCAATTCTCGAAGCTGGCTGCCCACGAATTCATCTGCTGGCGGGTCACGCGTTGCGGATCATCCACCAGCGTTGCCAGTAGACGCGCTTCGTAACAGCCGCTCTTCCACAACGCCACGGCCAGCGCGTGGTCGCGGCCCAGTTGTTTCCGCAACGACAACAGCGTTCCCATCGCCACCCCGAACACCTTCAGTTCGGTTTGAATGCCATAACGGCCCATGCCCTCGGCGATGCGCCGGGAGCCCCGTTGCTCAAGCCATCTCAATACGTCGTTCTTGTCCATCGGCGGATTGCACCATGGATCAGATCCGTCTTTCCATCCGCAAAAATCTCGGGACTATGGTCATTTTGGCATGAGGAACTGTTCGTATTGCGGCGGCGACATTCCCGAGGGGGAAAAGTGCTGCCCGGTATGTAGCTGTGAACAGCTCACGCCCGATAATTCCTTGCCGCTGGAGTATCTCCAGACGTCGCCGGTGCCGGAATCGCCGTTGCTTGATCTCCGGGCCATTCCCGAGGTATTCCGTTTTGAAGAGGCATTCTCGCGACCGGACTGGAAAGTCATCAGTCAGAAGATTGCTGAATTGGTCAGCCCTGAAGACCGGTCGCAAGCCTGGGTGGAGGTGGTATTGCAGTGGCTGGTTCAACTTCGGGACGAGCTCGGTGGCAGCTATCACGTGACAGAGTCATCCGAGTTCTTCCTGCTCAGCGCTCTCGACCAAGGCGATACTCAACGTGTCTTGGCGTTCGCGGAACGCGCGCTGCACGCCATTCGCGAACAATTCCAAGACGTGGCTTGGAAAGGATTTTGCGGCAAACACGTCGTCCTGCTTTTCATGGACGACGATGATTATTATCAGTACCAGGCGCCGTTCTTGCGCGACGGGATCAACGTGGCCAGCGGCGGGGTCCTTTTGGGCAGTGGTTATGTCCACATCGCGATATCCTATCATGCCGGACGGGCGGTCCGGCCTACTCTGGCGCATGAGCTGGCCCATAACTGCGTCGCGCATCTGCCCTTGCCCTTATGGTTGAACGAGGGTGTCGCCGTCAGGGTAGAACGATTCATGACCCGGCCATCCGAGCCGATGTTGCACCGGGAACTTGCCGATCAACATCGAAATCATTGGACCGAGACGAACATCCAAGAGTTCTGGGCTGGAGCTTCCTTTGGTCAACCGGGTGATCCGCAAACCTTGAGTTATAGCCTCGCGGAAATTCTGGTGGAACTGCTCACGGGCAAGCATCAACAATTCTTGGAGTTTATGCGCCAGGCCCACTATCGCGACGGCGGACAAACCGCGGCCCTGGATTGCCTCGGCCTCAGCCTGGGCGATGTGGCCGCCCGCTTTCTTGGCCCGGGCGATTGGCGCCCTTACCGCAAAGCCCTGACCAACATCTGGCGCGACTCCGAGAAGTCAGAAGGTTGAGACTGAACTGGCTCCAAGCCCTGGGCAGGCGGGCGGCCTGCGAGGTTGGCGACCCCGAGTTGAACCTAATTTAGGCTTGGCGCCCCGGGCTGCTCTTGCGATCTTCATGCTCGCCCCTTTAAGCGACAGGCTACGGCCAACGGGGCGCCGGCACCACAGATATGCTGAAAATCACTGGCAACGGATCGATCACCACTTGCGACGGGATAACGCGCCGCGATTTTCTACAGGTGGGCGCCTTGGGTGCCTTGGGATTTTCGCTGGGCAACCTGGCTCAACTGGAAGCCCTGGGCGCGGCGGACAAGAAGGCCAGCGACAAATCCTGCATTCTGATTTTCAACCTGGGCGCTCCCAGTCAACTCGATACCTGGGACATGAAACCCGACGCGCCCCGCGAGATCCGGGGACCCTTCCAACCCATCCGCACCAACAATCCCGACATCCAAATCTCCGAGATCTTTCCGCTCCACGCCAAGCACGCCGACAAGTTTTCCCTGGTCCGCTCCTGTTATCACACGGCGGCGGCGGTGCATGACACGGGGCATCAGATGATGCAAACCGGCCGGCTCTTCACCGGCGGCATCAACACGCCTCATGCCGGTTGCGCCCTCGAGTTCCTGCAGGGCCGGCGCAGCGAACTGCCGGCCAATGTCATCCTGCCGGAACCGATGGGACCCACAGGCGGCAACATGCCGCACGGGCAGGATGCCGGGTTCCTGGGCAAAACCTATGACCCGTTCGCCTTGAACGCGGATCCTTCCAAGAAGGATTTTAAGGTGCCAGATCTGCTCCCTCCCCAGGAGATCGGCGAAGCCCGCTTGCAACGCCGGCGCGACTTGCGAAAAGCCGTCGACGAAACCGTGCGGGACTTTGAGGCGAGCGAGAGCGCGAAACTCATGGACGCCAACTTCGCCTCCGCGTACCGGCTGATGACCAGCACGAAGGCGCGCGACGCCTTTGATCTCACCAAGGAACCCTTGAAAGTGCGCGAACGCTACGGCATGACCCGGTTCGGTCAATGTTGTCTCCTGGCGCGGCGCCTGGTCGAGGCCGGGGTGCGTTTCGTCACCATCAACACGTTCATCACGGTCTTCGATGAGATCAGCTGGGATATCCATGGGTCGAAACCTTTCACCAGCATCGCCGGGATGAAGGAGATCGTGGCGCCCATGTACGATCAGGGTTACAGCGCGTTGCTCGAAGACCTGGTCGAGCGCGGCCTGCTCGACACGACCCTCGTCGCCAACCTCGCCGAATTCGGGCGCACCCCCCGCATCAATCCCGCCGGCGGCCGCGATCATTGGCCCCAATGCTGGACCATCTATTTCGCCGGCGGCGGCGTCCAAGGCGGACGCGTCGTCGGACGCAGCGACGAGATCGGAGGGTATCCGGTCGAACGCCCAGTCGCCCCCAAGGAAGTAGTGGCCACCATCTATCATTGTTTGGGCCTCGATCTCGACATTCATCTGCCGGGACCGGCCGGGCGTCCCTTCCCGTTGGTGGATTTCGGAACGCAACCCATTCGGGAACTGTTGTGAGTGCGGAGTGCGGAGTGCGGAGTGCGGAATGCTCGGCCCGCGGCCGGTCTCGGGCCGCAGAGAGTAACGGGTCGTTGCGGTGGCGCCGGGCTCTGGGCCGTGCAGGCGGATCACATGCGAGCCTGGTGCTATTGCCCAAGCCCAGGTTGCTGTTGCATACTCTGCTGTCGCTGTTGGTGGGCGCCGCCCCGGCCATGGCCTCCACTAATGGTCCCGTTCCCTGGACCTTTCGGAATCATGTTCAGCCTGTGCTGGCCAAGGCCGGCTGCAGCTCGGGCGCCTGTCATGGCGCGGCCGCGGGCCAAGGCGGATTCAAACTCTCGTTGCGCGGTTACGATAACGAAGGAGACTGGCGCGCCATCACGCGCAACGCTCTGGGCCGTCGCATCGTGCCTGCAGAACCCGCCCGCAGCTTGTTGCTCTTGAAACCGACCGGCGCCGTGCCGCACAAAGGGGGCACGCGTTTCACGGTCGATTCCCTCGAATACAAGATCCTCTCCGAATGGATTGCCGCCGGCACCCCGCCGCCGCAAGCCGACGACCCCAAGATCACCAGGTTGGTCGCGTCGCCCGAGCATGCCACCCTCCAGCCGGGAGCAACCAATCAACTGACCGTGCGCGCGTTTTTCTCCGACGGCTCAGAGCAGGATGTCACGCGCTGGGTCAAATACTCGGACGCTAACGCCGCCGTGACCGCGGTGGATGATCAGGGGCAAGTGAAGGTTCTCGGCTTTGGCGAAGGCGCGATCACCGCCTGGTACCTGAGCCGCATCGCCATCGCCACGGTCACCGTGCCTTTTACTAACACCGTCGATTCCGTCGTGTTTGCGCAATCCCCCAGCCGGAACTTCATCGACGACCTGGTCCTGGCCAAGCTGCGTGAATTGAATCTTCCACCCTCGCCGCGCTGCACGGACAGCGAGTTCCTGCGGCGCGCCTCTCTGGACACCATCGGCGTGCTCCCGACCGCGGCGGAAGCGCGGGATTTCCTCGCACGCACCAACGCCGCCAAGCGTGATCATCTGATCGAAACCCTGCTCGCTCGCGCTGAATTCGTCGATTACTGGAGCTACAAGTGGAGCGACCTGCTCCTGGTCAATAGCGAGAACCTGCGTCCCGCCGCCATGTGGAGCTATTACCATTGGATCCGCAACCACGTCGCCGCCAATACTCCGTGGGATCAATGGGTCCGCCAAATCCTGACCGCCCGCGGCAGTACCCTCGAGAACGGCGCAGCCAACTTTTTCGTGCTCCACGAGGATCCGCCCAACATGGCCGAGACCACCTCCCAGGCGTTCCTCGGCATGTCCATCAATTGCGCCCGTTGCCATAACCATCCCATGGAGAAATGGACGAATGACGAATACTTCGGCTTTGCCAACCTCTTTGCTCGCGTCCGCGCCAAGACCGGAACGGCCGACGGCGAGAAGGTCGTGTTCGCCGCCCAGACGGGAAACATCAACCAACCCCTGACCGGCCGCCCGCAAAAGCCCAGGCCCCTCGACGGCCGGCCGCTCGAATTCGACGACCCGGCGGACCGCCGCGTGGCCCTGGCCGACTGGCTGACTTCGCCCGAGAACCCCTATTTCGCTCGCGCCATCGTGAACCGGATCTGGGCTAACTTCTACGGTGTCGGCTTGGTCGAGAAGGTGGACGACTTGCGCGTCACCAATCCGGCCAGCAACGAAAAGCTGCTGAGCGGCGCCGCGCGTTATCTGGTGGAACAAAAGTTCGATCTGAAAGCGCTCATGCGCGCCATCCTCCAGTCCGAAACTTACCAACGGGCCAGCCAGGCCCGACCCGACAATGCGGCCGATCAGCGTTTCTATTCCCGTTATTATCCGCGCCGGCTGATGGCCGAGGTGCTGCTCGATGCTTATGCTCAGATTACCGGCGTCCCGACCGAATTCCGCCTGGATCTGCGCAACCAGAATCGCGGGCTGGGCGATCGGTATCCTCTTGGTTTGCGCGCTGTCCAGCTGCCCGATACCAAGGTGTTCTCTTATTTCCTGAAGACCTTCGGACGCCCGGACCGCGAAAAAACCTGCGAATGCGAAAGGACTTCCGAACCCAGCATGACCCAGGTGCTCCATATCGCCAATGGCCAGACCTTGAATGAAAAACTCACCGCCAAGGATGGGACTCTCACCAAGATCCTGGCCGACCACTCCTTGTCTCCCGCGCGCATGGTCGAAGACGCGTTTCTCGCCGGTCTGTCCCGATTTCCGACGGAAAAGGAACGAACCCGCCTGACTCAGGTGCTTGCCGACGCGAAGGAATCCGAACGCCGAGCCCCCCTCGAAGATGTTTACTGGGCGATCCTCAGCAGCCGCGAATTCCTGTTTAATCACTGAGCCCTTCGACGCGCCGCTGCGCGGCTTGCTCAGGGCGGGCCCTGCGACACGCCGCTGCGCGGCTTGCTCAGGGCGGGCCCTGCGACACCTAATCCTACTCGCAATCGTAGTCCTACTCTCCAAAACCGATTACGATTATGATTACGATTAAGGGATGCCACTGAGGATGCGCGCATGCAGCCCTACTCATTCCTCTCTTCCGCTCCACTCCATTTTTTGATTACTCTGGCCGCGCGAGCGATGTCGAACCGCATTCATGTGCTGATCAACGGTGAGCAGTTCGGGCCTTACCCCGAAGCGGAGTTCCACCAGCATGTCGCGGATCGCAAGATCCTGAAATCCGATCTGGTCTGGCGCGACGGTTTGACCGATTGGATCCCGGCGTCCGAATTGTTGGCCCAATTGCAGGCACAACGTGGCGGCACGACTGCGCCGGTCCCGGTCATCGCACTCCAACCGGTGCGCGGGACGGTTTTTGAACAGGTGCGGACCGCAGCGGCCAAGGGGGATAGCGAGGCCCAATTTCAACTGAGCTTGATGCTCTTTGCCGGTCAGCAAGCACCCAAAAATGATGTCGAGGCCGCCGACTGGCTTCGCCGCGCTGCGGAGGGAGGCCATGCCGAAGCGCAACACGCCCTGGGCTTGCGTCACGCCAATGGCCAAGCTGTGCGGCAAGATGACGCGGAAGCAGTCGCCTGGTTCCGAAAAGCCGCGGACCAAAAACACGCCGTCGCCCAGTGTGCCCTCGGATACATGCTGGATCATGGCCGGGGCGGCCCGCGAGACTACTTCGAAGCTGTCCGCTGGTATCGTCAGG
>DATLUX010000246.1:0-8787 GCA_035577805.1 Verrucomicrobiia bacterium | reverse complement strand
CGAAATGACGAAAGGCTACGGCGGGGGGGGGACCCGTTGTTGTCCTTCGTTCTCGTTCTCGACCTCGAATGTCGGGGCCTCTAGTCTAGGCTTCCAGTAATTCCCTTGCCCCCAATTCCCTTGCCCACTCCCGGTTGAAGTCGCACGCGCCTCAGGTAGGTGCGCCCAAAGAGCTTGCCCTGAGCCAGGGAAACTGACCCAGGGAAACTTCCCAAGCCCAAAAGCGATTGCCAGCGTGGCTGTTCGGGCGGTTATTTCTTACCGGTCGTCGAGCCGTCGGCGGCGCCGGCGCCGGGTTCTTTCTTGTCCATTTTCATGAACAGGATCCAGTCGCCCTCGGCTGGGCTGGGGAACTGACAGGTGTTGGCGGTGACTACGGCGACGGCGGGGCTTTTCTCGCCGGTGCGCGGGTTGATCCAGGAGACATTTGGTGAACTGGGCATGCTGTCGAGTTTGATCTCCACCGTGCGTTCGTCCGGGATATAAACCACCATCAGATCTTTGTCGTCGGATTTGGCCCCCGCAATGTACTTGCTGGTGGTTTGCGTTCCAGGATTGCCGACCACCACGATGGGGGCCGGCCGAAGTTTCCACCAATCGATGGAAGTGAAGAACTCGTAAAGATGCTTCATCTGCTCGGCGCCGGGCATGGTGAGGGCCTTTTGCCAGGGCAAAGGCGTACCGGTGTAAGCATGGTCGGTGGGCGGTTTCGTGCCATCATCCCAACCCCACACCCCGTGTCCGCCATACGCCACTCCGGCGGTGGGACTGCAAAGCAACGACCAATAGATCGCCCGTCGCACGCTTTCCGGCGTGTGCGGCTTCTTGGATTGATAGGCGAGATGATTTTCGTAAGGCGGCTCCAGATTGATGAAGGGGCGATGCGGCAGTTTGGCCCAATCTTCGGTGGCCGGTCCTTCGGTGATCCAGCGCAAGGTCTTGTCATCATCGCCATGGCCGCTTTGATAACCGACGAACCCGTACCATTTTTCGTCTACGAACTCTTTCCAGACCCATTGCATGCCGCCGGGATGCATGGTGACGGGGGCATGGGCGATGTCGCCGAACACGGCCTGGCCGATCCGCTTCCACTTGTCCGCCTTGGGGCCGCGATAATCGCCGTCGCCGCCCAGGATCCACGCCACCGCGTTGCCACTCCACCGCGCCACCATGTAACGGGCCAGGAGAATGGCTTGATCGTCCGGCAGCGAGACGCCCGGATTCACCTCCGCATTCCCACCGCCTTGAATGGCCCACAGCAACACCGGAATACTCAGCAACCCGGCTGCGTTCATCGCGTCGACTTTTTCGTCCAGCCGCTGGAAGAAAGCCGGATTGATCGAGATCTTTTCTTTGCCCACATAGGCGAGCTGTTTCTTGGCATCCCCGTCCGGCGCAGCCCGGAATTGCGTGGCCACCCACTGGACCCCGCTAAATTTCTGGCGGCTGCGTTCCTTGAGGTACTGAGCCCAGTCGGCCGTGGAGGACAGCAATGGGCCGTTCCAGGCGGTGTCCGCGAGCCAGAAGAAGGGCGTGCCGTCGGCGTGCATCAGGTAGCGGCCGTCCGGCGCCACCTGGATCGGGCCGTGTTGGGCAAAGCGCGTGGGCGTCTTGCGGGCCTCCGCCGCGGCGGTGAAGCTGCCGGTCTGCTGGTGAAGCCCGCGGTTGCTGGCATCCGAACAGATCGTTTCAAACTTCCAAGCGCCCGGCTGCATAGGCATGAATCGGATGCGCCAGGTTTTGCCGCCGTCCCAAAACCCAGGAACGGTGAACTTCTCTCCGCTCGGGCTGGTGAACCTGGCGGTCAGGGATGCTTCCTGGACCGGGTTGGCGTAATTCGCCGCGCTTTCCAGGGTCTGCTCAAAACGGCTGTAGATCGTCATGGTCTTGTCGGCCGCCCCCAGCTGGGCGCAGGCGATAATCAGGGAACTCGCCAAAGCGATCCGCATCAACTCGATCGTTCGCCTTGGGAGAAAAGAAGAAGCCAGGTTCATAGGCATAAAGTTTCATTCACGTCAGCCGGCGAATCTCACAATAAACCGACGCCCTTGCCAAGCGCGGAGTGGGCAGGGCAGGAAGATGAGCAAGCCAGGCAGAAAGATGGGGGGCGGGAAAAGAAAAGCGGAAAAGAAAAGCGGAAAGCGGAAAGCGGAAAGCGGAAACGGGGGCACCACTTCGTCGATCCGAGCTGGATGGGGGCAGAAAGATTGTGGGCAATGAGGTCACTTTGTCATCCGGGATTCGGCATTGGGCATATTGGGCATTCGGCATTTTCACACCTTGAGCCATTTGAAACCAGGGCTTGACCGGGCGGATAGAACCGGCCTCATTGAGCCGAATGGCGCGCATGGAACCGATCATGATCTCAAAGCGGAATCCCAGCGGGTGGCCGCACGGCGCTTCGGGCGCAGGGCAAGGGCGGGAATCGTGCCTCGGGCTTCGGATGTGTTGGTTGGTTGGGGCGGCCTGCTTGATGACGAGTGCCTGGACGACCGTTGCTGGAACGGCGGACTGGGGCCGCAACGGCATCGTGGCTACAATTCATCCCCTGGCCACCGCCGCGGCGGTGGAGGCCTTGCGCAACGGCGGCAACGCCATCGATGCGGCGATCGCCGCCGCGCTGACCCTGGGGGTGGTGGATTCTCAGAACAGCGGCATTGGAGGGGGCTGCTTTCTGCTCATCCGACTGGCCGATGGTCAAGTGGTGGCCATCGATGGACGCGAACAAGCCCCCGGGAAGGCCTCACGCGACATGTTTCTGCGCGATGGCCAGGGCGACGTGCACCTCAGCCAGACCGGAGCTCTGGCCGCAGGAGTCCCCGGAGCGTTGGCGGCTTATTCCTACGCCGCCACCAACTATGGACATATTCCCTGGGCCACCCAGCTGCAGACGGCCGCCCAATTGGCCGAGCAAGGATTCAATCCAAGCAAAGATTTTGTGCAACGGCTCGAAGGCTCGGCCGAAGAACTCCGACGCTTTGAGGCAGCGCGCGCCATTTTTTTGGATGCCGACGGCAATCCGTGGCGGGCGGGGGATTTGATTCGGCAGCCTGACTTGGCGGCCACGTATCGCGCGGTGGCGGACCAAGGCGTGAGTTGGTTTTACGGAGAACCATTCGGAAAACGCGTTGAAGACTGGATGAAAGCTAACGGCGGGCTGATGGCGGCGAGCGATCTGGCGGGCTATCGGCTGAAACTGCGTGAGCCGCTGCGAACCACCTATCGCGGCTACGAGATCGTGGGATTCCCGCCGCCGAGTTCCGGAGGCGCGCACGTGGCGCAGATCCTGAATATTCTGGAGCATTTCGACTTAAAGAAACTGGGGGCCGGTTCGGTTGGATTCATCCATGTGGTGACCGAAGCCATGAAGCGGGCGTTCGCCGATCGCGCTTATTGGCTGGGCGACCCGGACTTCGCCGCCGTGCCGCGCGGTCTGGTCGGGAAGGATTATGCCGCCGCGTTGGCTCGGCAGATCGACAAAAAACGCGTCACCGCAGTGCCGGACCACGGCACGCCGGAAAACGCGGCGACGGACCTTTTCAACAAGCACACCACGCATTTCTCCATGGCGGATAGCGCAGGCAACTGGGTGGCTTGCACGGCCACGATCAACACGTCCTTTGGATCCAAAGTCGTCGTCCCAGGCACCGGCGTGCTCCTGAACAATGAGATGGATGATTTCTCCATCCAACCTGGAGTGCCCAACGCCTTCGGGTTGATCGGCGCCGAAGCCAACGCGGTGCAACCGGGCAAAAGACCCCTGTCCAGCATGAGCCCTACCCTGGTTCTCAAGGACGGTCAGCCCATCCTTTCCTTGGGCGCGGCCGGCGGCCCCACCATCATCAGCCAGACCGTGCTGACTTTGATTTATTGTCTCGATTTCGGCATGCCGGTCGACCGCGCATTGGAGCAAGTGCGTTTTCATCATCAATGGCGTCCCGATGAGTTGCGCATCGAACGCAAAGCGGGCGAATCCGTGTTGCGCGATCTCCGCCGACGCGGACATGTGGTGAAGGAAGTGGACCGACTCGGCGCCACTCAGGCCGTGGCCTGGGACACCGACAAGAAGCGATTGGCCGGAAGCGCCGATCCGCGCAGCCAAGGCGAAGCCAAAGGGAACTAGCGGGGGAAAAGCGGAAAGCGGAAAGCGGAAAGCGGAAAGCGGAAAGCGGAAATGCACGCAAAAGACGTTCAACGCGAAGGATTCCGCACTCCGCATTCGATCAGATTGGGCTCAACCCATTTCGGGTTTCTTCCGATCCAGCCGCAGTGGCCGACGCCCCGCGCGCCGAGGTTAAGCTTGCCTCGCGCGCGTTCGGGTCGGATTCTGCCCCTGCCGGCCGGATCGAGCGGCTCCAGAGCGGGTTCAGGTTTAATTTGGCCGATCCGCAAGCAGGCCCAAGCTAGGACAGCATTATGGCGAAACGCGCATTGATTACGGGAATCACGGGACAAGACGGTTCTTATTTGGCGGAGCTTTTGTTGAGCAAAGGATATGAGGTGCATGGGATCATTCGACGCGCCAGTACCTTCAATACCGGGCGCCTGGATCATGTCTATGCGGATCCTCACGAGAGCAGCGCGCGTTTGAAGTTGCATTATGGCGATTTGAGCGACGGCAGCGCCCTGGCCCGGCTCCTATCCGTCATCGAACCGCAGGAGATCTATAATCTGGCGGCCCAAAGCCATGTGCGGGTCAGCTTCGATTGTCCGGAATACACCACCGACATCACGGGCAGCGGCACCGTCCGCCTCTTGGAAGCGATCCGCGAGTCCGGGATCAAACCGCGCTTTTACCAGGCGTCCTCCAGTGAAATGTACGGCAAGGTCCAGGAAGTGCCCCAAACCGAGCGCACGCCTTTTTATCCGCGCAGCCCGTACGCCTGCGCCAAGGTCTATTCCTATTGGATCACGGTCAATTATCGCGAATCGTACGGCCTGCACGCCAACAACGGCATTCTCTTCAATCACGAATCTCCGCGACGCGGCGAAACATTCGTCACCCGCAAGATCACCCGGGCCATCGCGCATATCATGTGCGGACTCCAGGACAAACTTTATCTGGGCAACCTCGACGCCAAACGCGATTGGGGTTATGCCAAGGAATTCGTCGAAGCCATGTGGCTCATGTTGCAACAGGACGAACCCGACGACTATGTCATCGCCACCAACGAAACCCATAGCGTCCGCGAATTCCTCGAAGTGGCGTTTCGGCACGTCGGCTTGAACTGGCAGAAGTTCGTCGAGATCGACCCGAAATACTTCCGGCCCGCCGAAGTGGATCTGTTGATCGGCGACTATTCCAAAGCTGAAAAAAAACTGGGCTGGGCCCCCAAAACCAAGTTCGAAGACCTGGTCAAATTGATGGTCGACGCCGATATCCGCGCGCTCAAGGAACATCGGGAAGGCCGGACCAAACTGCCGGGTTGATCGGATGGCAGAAAGATGGGGGGGCAGAGGCAGAAAAAATGGAGGGCAGAAAGATGGGTGGCAGAAAGATGAGGGCAACCAGCAACCGGGAACCGGGAACCGGGAAAGATGGAGCTGAGCGCGGCTCTTGAATGCCTCCGTCGAGGCACGATCGATCCGGGCCGGCGGCTTGCGGAGGCGGCGTCCGACCGGCTACGGTGGGACTGCGCATGAACGAACGCTCGCGAATTTATGTGGCGGGACACCGCGGCCTGGTGGGCAGCGCCATTTGGCGCGAGCTGGAACGCATGGGCTGTTCGCACCTGATCGGGCGCACGCGTCAGGAGGTTGATCTGCTGGATCCGGCGGCGGTCCAAAAGTTCTACCTGGAGACGCGGCCGGAATTTGTGTTTGTGGCGGCCGCCCGTGTGGGCGGGATTTTCGCCAATGACCAGCAACCGGCCAATTTTCTTTGGGAGAACCTCCAGATCCAATCGAATCTCATTCATTACGCCTGGCAAAGCGGAGTGAAGAAGCTCCTGTTTCTGGGCAGCTCCTGCATCTATCCGAGACTGGCCCCGCAGCCGCTCAAGGAGGAATACCTGCTGAGCGGCCCGCTCGAACCCACCAACCAATGGTACGCCATCGCCAAGATCGCCGGGGTCAAGTTATGCCAGGCTTACCGACGCCAGCACGGATGCGATTTCATCAGCGCCATGCCTACCAACATGTATGGCCCGAACGACAATTATGATCCGCAGGCATCGCATGTGCTGCCAGCGCTCTTGCGCAAGTTTCACGAAGCCAAATGCGCGAGGGCCGCGTCCGTCACCTGTTGGGGCACCGGCGAGCCGTTTCGCGAGTTCCTCTATGCCGATGATCTCGCGCGTGCTTGCGTTTTCCTGATGCAGAACTACAGCCAGGAGGATTTTATCAATGTCGGCTTCGGCAGCGATGTCAGCATCCGTCAATTGGCTGAGCTGGTGCGTGAGATCGTCGGGTTTACCGGCGACATCCTCTGGGACCGCACCAAACCCGACGGCACCCCGCGCAAGCTGATGGACAGTTCGCGTCTCTTCGCGCTGGGGTGGCGTCCGAAGATCGATCTGCGCACCGGCATCGCCCTGGCCTACCAGGATTTCCTCGCCCGCCACAGCAAGTAGGAGCTGACCTAAGTAGGAACCGAGGTCAGGAGGCGCCTTCTATTCTCAATTCACAGTCATCCCACAACATTCGCGGGGCTCTTGAAAACCTTCAAGATTCTTGGGGATCTTACGTTTCACTCCTGATCGAATTTTAGGTTTCAAACGACTCGAGCCCAACCCGAAGGGTTGCCAGTGCGTAGCCGGGGGTTGAGGAGTTCCGCGTTAGCGGAACGACGATACCCCCGGAAAGACGAAAAAACAACGCGACCCCGGAGGGGTCGCACACTCTGGCGATCTTCCCGTGCCAATACCATTCATCTGTTCCGCATTCCGCATTCCGCATTCCGCAATTAGAAGTTGACGACCCGCCGAGTGTATTCTCTCTTGTCGAGGTGATGAGCGCTGTGGATGGCGCACACCGTCGGCCAGGCAACCAGCATCCAGCGAGTTTTACTTTTACATGAGCATCACATTTCGCGGCGGCCCGCCTACTCCCGAGGAATTCCAACGACAACTCTCGGAATTCATGCGTCAACATTTCCCCTCGCCGGGCCCTGGGGCAGCGGCCCGCCCCCAGGACGACGAAACCGCCGACTCGCCGGCCTCGTCCGGAGAGAAGGCGGCCGAGTTGTTCCAGTTCGATCGCAAGCCGCGCGAAGTCAAAGCGCATCTGGACCGGTTTGTGATCAAACAGGAGGAAGCCAAGAAAGTGCTGAGCGTGGCGTTATGCGATCATTATCATCAGGTGCGCCGGGCCCTGCACGGCGAGGACCAGGCCAATTACGCCAAACAAAACGTCATTCTCGTCGGCCCCACCGGCGTCGGTAAAACCTATCTCATCCGCAGCGTCGCGGACTTGATCGGCGTCCCGTTTGTCAAAGCGGATGCCACCAAGTTTTCCGAGACCGGCTATGTGGGCGGTGATGTGGAGGATTTAGTGCGGGATTTGGTCCGCCGGGCCGATGGCGATGTGGAACGGGCGCAATACGGGATCATTTACATCGATGAGATCGACAAAATCGCAGCGGTCTCCTCGCCCAACGGACGGGACGTCAGCGGCCGGGGCGTGCAGACGAATTTGTTGAAATTGATGGAGGAAACGGAAGTGCCGGCGCGGGCGCCCAATGACATTGCCGCGCAAATCCAGGCCATGATGGAGGCGACGCGCGGCGGCCGAAAACAGCCGGCCACCATTAACACCAAACATATTCTGTTCGTGGTGAGCGGCGCGTTTCCGGGGTTGGAGAAGACCGTGCAGAAACGTCTGCGCGAAGCGACCATCGGGTTCGCGGCCGGCCTGCAGCCCACGCTGGAAGCGGAGCATTGTCTGGCTCATGTGCAGACGCGTGACTTTATCGAATTCGGCTTCGAACCGGAATTCATCGGGCGCTTGCCGGTGCGCGTAGTTTGCCAGCCCTTAAGCGTGGAGGATTTGTTCCTGATTCTGAAAACATCCGAAGGCAGCATCATCCGGCAGTACGAACTGTCTTTCGCCGCTTATGGCATCGAGGTATTGTTCCAGGAAGACGGCTTGCGTCGCATCGCGGAACTGGCGGCGGAAGAAAAGACCGGCGCGCGCGGTCTGATGACGGTCTGTGAGCGGGCCTTCCGTGAGTTGAAGTTTGAGTTGCCGTCCACGCAGGTGAAACGGTTCGTGGTCACCCGCGAGTTGGTTGAGAATCCCGCGGCGGAGCTGGAACGATTGCTGGCCGAGCACCAAAAGCAGGAGCGGGTCGTGATGCGCCAGCTCGTTCATCAGTTCGGCGAACGCTTTCGGGAGGCGCATGGCTTGGCCCTCAAGTTCAACGAAGACGCCGCGGAATGGCTGGTCGAACAAGCCTTGGCGCAGAAGATGGCCGTGCGCGATTTGTGCACCGCGCGCTTTAAGGATTACCAGTTCGGACTGAAACTCATCGCCCAGAACACCGGCGCGCAGGAATTCACCGTCGACCGCGCCGCTGCCGAATCGCCCGACAAGATTCTGAGCGAATGGGTGGTGGCGAGCTATCGGAAATGAGGTTCCCGGTTCCCGGTTCAGGGTTCCAGGTTCCAGGTTCCAGGTTCCAGGTTCAGGGTTCAGGGTTTCAGGTTCAGGGTTCAGGGTTTCAGATTTCCGCCTCTCGCAAGGTGCTGTCGGAGTTGAACGTTGAAAGTTGTGAACGGTGAGCCCCAAACCCTGAACCGCGAACTGCGAACCGGGAACCGTCAACCCTGAACCCTGAACCCCGAACCC
>DATLUX010000245.1:0-23324 GCA_035577805.1 Verrucomicrobiia bacterium | reverse complement strand
GTCAGCACGCTAAACACGTACTTTCGCGAAGCCTTGCTGGTCTGAGGCTCTGCCTCGTTAGCCGAGCGTCGCGCGCCAATTCTTGTATTCCTGGAGGACTTCCTCACGAGAACAGCGCTCGCGATAAACCATGCGCGCGCGCGTTTGTCTGCTTGGCCATTGCGCCCAGGCCTCGGCCACGATGTTTCCCTGCGACGGGCATGTCGAGGCAGGGATCGTTTTGGGCGGTTGGGTCGCCATCGCTCAAGGCCTACGTTAGGCCTTACTCGCGATCGCGTCCGCGGGTGCCAGCGGACGCAAGCCTTGGGCCGGCACTGGCAAGGAAATTGGCGCGCTCCTAAAGCGACACCAAGCGGCCCTGATGCTTTCGCAGCAACTCCGGCAACTTGCTCATGGGCAAGAAATCGGGTGCCTCTTGGAACCAGTATAACAAGCTTCCCGCTGACTCTGCTTGGGACGGGTCGCGCGGAAAAAGAATGGCGCCGGCGAGTTTGCCCGACAAGTCAACGATGAGCAGGCACTGGTGGATTTCGAAAAGCGCCGGTCCGGTCCGCTGCTGTCGTTCGAGCTTCTTGAGTTCGGCTCTGGTTTCTTCAAGATCGCCTTTGGCGTTGTCCATGACCGATTGCAATGCCCATTGCAATTGGCTGAGTTCGCTTCGGATCGGGCTTGGTCCCCTTTGTTCGTACCACGATTCGTGGCTGGAGGCGATCCAGGCCGTCTGGTGGGCAATGCCGCCCACTGCCATTCCGACCAGGAACGCGATGCCTACGATACAAGCCGCGCACCAGGTCCACCTCCATCGCCAGCTGCCGGCCAGGCCGCGCGACGTGGCCAGTTGTCCAGTCAGCCAATGGAGGAACCAGTGGGCTAGAATTAGGACGCCGGCCGTGCAGAGCAGGGCCATGCCCAGCAAGTCCCAATCCCAGGTGATGCGCGGGACCGTTCGAGCGAGAAAACCGATCCAGCCAATGCCAAGGAGCACCAGCGGTTCAAAGGCGCCCGGCCCGACGATGCCGAGCAGGAACAGAGCGATGAGAAAGCCGAGGGCGGTGCGGACCACGATCCTGGCAATGCTTCCGAGATCCTTCCGCGGCGTCGGCGGTTCTGGCTCGATCATCATGGCCGGGGTTGTCCTCTCGTCCTTTGGTCGAGTTCGCGTTTGGAGAGGAGTTCAATCTCGCCTGACACCGTAAGCACGAAGCGTTGGTCACCGAAGTTGGGAGGCTCGATCGCCAGGAGCACGGCCGGGTTGTTGGTGGAGACACCTCCGGAATAGAGATAATGGGAACCAGACTGGTCTGGCGACTCCCATAGTTTGCTCGGAATGTCCGGAACGAAATCGTGGAGGGGAAATTTTCCATCGTGGGCGCGGGCGTAATCGAAAAGAGCGGTGCGTAGATGCTGCAAACTTCGCCGGCGCGCCGGTTCCTGGGCTGGATCGTTGAGACGATAGGAGGTTCCCTGATGCCGCCAAGCCTCCGGGGTTAATACCTCACGAATGCCGGAGATCATGGTGAGGATGAGAAGCATCGACAAACCGAGCAACAGTGCCAGGCAGAAAGCCTGGAAGAACTTGATCCGCGGGACGGAGGGCACATTCTTGATCGCGTGATTCCAAAGGAGTTTTAGCGTGAAAGCGCAGATCACAAGCAAGAGGAGGAAGAACGACATCTCTTGAAGGCGCAGGCGGTAAATGTCGCGCAGACCATAGACGGTCATGCCGGCTTGGGCCGCGGGCGCGAGGGTAAGGAGGGCCACCAGTGCGATGGCTACTCTTCCCGAGTGCGGGACACCACGCTTGAACTCCATGACCGGGGAAATTCGGATGAAATTGCTACCTTTGCAAGAAATCTGTGCCACGAAGCGGTGATCTTTCCTTCGTCGATCTTTCCTTCGTCGGCAATGGCGCTGTACCCTTTGACAGGCTCAGGTTTTACCTCGTTACCCGCCGGCAGCTTGACCGGCTACGGCGGGCAAGCTCAAAAAGCCTGCCTTTCCCTCGTAGAATTAGCAGTTCACAAAGCCTCGGGGATTCTGCAGGATGTCCACATTCAACGGATTCGCGGATCTCCGATGATGGGGTAACCGATGAGCGTACGGGGCATGATTAGCGAGAGGGGGCTTGGGCCCAAGAGCAGCGGCTTGGATCGATGCGGCGCCTTTTGCGGCGACGAGAGCAAGGCCTGGCTGGTCTTGGCCAAGGCGCGTGTGGCCCGAACAGCTACGGGGCATCCCAATCATTGGAGATTCACGACCGGAAAAGTCACCTCGCCGAGGACTCATTTGAGCGACGGAAAACGGACACGAAAACCAAGATAAACATCAAGCTGACCCAAAGGAGACACATCATGAAGACATTGTTAAAATCAAACACCTACGCCGCCATGCTGGCCCTGGCTTTAGCGCCTGCACCCCTTGCCATTGGCGCCGATTCCGCGGAACAGGCCGCCGTGATCAAGGAGAAGATCCGGGACTTGCGCCAGGAGTCCGCCCAGACCCGTAATCAAATCACCCTCACCCTGGAAGAACTCAGCCGGCTCAGCGTCAAAGGCGTCGAATTACGGCCTCAGTTCGAGAAGTTCAAATTCAACTTGGCCAAGATGGAGGACAGAGCCCGCATTGCGCGCGAACGCGCCATTTCCATGAAGGAAAAAGGGCAGGCTTTCTTCTCCGAGTGGGAGCGGCAAACCAAGACCATCGCGAATGAAGACATTCGCAAGGAAGCCGAAAAGCGTATCGCCAAGCGCAAAAAGTCCTACGGCAAGATCCTGTCAACGATGGAGGATGCCAGAGAAGAACTGGTGCCGTTCATGTCCGATCTCAACGACGTTAATAAGCTCCTCGACGCGGAGCTGAGCGCGAGTTCCGTCGCTTCCACCAAAGGTTTGATCCGCCAGGCCAACTGGCACGGCGAAGACGTGCGCGAGTCCCTGTCCGACGTGGAAAAGGAACTCGATCGCGTCGCAGCCGAGCTGGCCAAGTATCAGTGAGTGCGGATCGAACGTGGGAATAACTCGATGAATCGGTCCGGCGTTAACGGACCCAAACACATCTCGAACACAAAGCTAGAGAAATAAGCATAACGGACTATGAAATCCCAAAACATGAGAAGCCTCGGCCTGGTCGCGCTGGGGATCGGTAGCCTCCTCCTCGCCGGTTCCAATGCCGGTGCGGCGGGTTACAAGCTCGCCGACAAAGTAGGCAAAGGCATCGCTGAGTTCCGCGATGAGATCGTGGACGTGAAGAAGGCGGTGGACGCCACCCTGGCCTCTCTGGACAAGATCGTGGCCGACGCGGCGGCCGATCCGCGCAAAGCCTTCCAGCAGTTCGACAAAAGCGTGCCTCGCATCGATTCGGCCGCAGCCAGTGCCCGGAAACGGGGTGAGGACATGCGGGAGCGGGGCAAAACCTACTTCGACAAGTGGGAGAAGGACCTGGCGGAAGTCAAGGATCCCGACATTCGGAAGCTGGCGGAGGAACGCAAAGCCAAACTCCAAACCACCTTCGCCAACATCAAGACCAAGATGGAGCCGGCTCGAGAGCAGTTTAACTCCTGGCTGACCGACCTGAAGGATCTCCAGAAATATCTGAACCAGGACCTGACCATCAGCGGGATCGATGCCGCCAAAGACTTGATCGCAAAATCAAAGAAGGATGGCGTGGATGTTCAACAAACGCTCGACAGCGTCATTGCCGAATTGAACAGCGTGGTGGCCGCCATCACGCCCGCCAAAGTGGCCAAGAAGTAGATCTAGATCACACCCAAAGTCGTGCCCGGGGTATTGAGCCCGCGCCCCAATACCCCGGGAACCTCATCGCGCCGGGAACCATCCACCTTGACCATGAACGCATTCGATTTCCTCAAAGGACAGGTGGGCCTCTTCAAATATCTGTCCGATCAACGTCTCCAACAGTTGGTCGACGGCTCGCGCGTCGTGTCCTTTGAGGCCAACCAGGCGGTGGCTCATCAGGGCGCGCCTGCCTTGCACCTCGCCGTCCTCCTGAGTGGGACCATCGCCGTCTCCATTCTCGGCCCGGGCGCGGTTCGACAATCTCTCGGCCGGCTTGAGGCCGGTGACACTTTCGGCGAGATGGCGCTGATGACCGGCGACGCGACGCAGGCGGATTTTATCGCCGAATCGCCCTGTTCGGTTCTGATCATTCCCGTGTCGATCTTCCAGTCCGTCCTGGTGGCCGAACCGGCCGCGGTCCAACACATCTCTCGGACCATGGCGGAGAGGCTTAAAACAATCCTGGCCGATCCGGCGAAAGCAGCGGTCGCGCTGCGTCCCGGCGACGACCCCTACGGACTGAAACTGGAGAGCGAGCGGCCGGAGAAGATGCTTGTCGTCAACTGCGGGTCTTCCTCACTGAAATACAGTTTCTACGATACGAGCGATGAGGGCCGGCAGGCGCGCGGCCTGGTGGAACGCATCGGCATCAACGGAACGCGCCTCGTGCATCGGGGACCAAAAGGGGAAGTGAAACGCGATTTGCCTCAAGGGGATTTTGCGGCCGCCTTCCAGGCGATGCTCTGCGAGCTGACGGCCAAGGAGACCGGGGTGATCGGTGGGCCCGGCGAGGTCAGCGTGGTGACTCATCGCGTGGTGCACGGCGGCGAAAAATTCACGGAAGCCACGGTCATTACCGACGAGGTCGTGACGCAAATCGAGGCTCTCAATCCGCTGGCGCCCCTGCACAACCCGGTCAATGTCGCGGGCATCCGCGAAACGCGCCGGCTGTTCCCCGCCGTTCCGCAAGTGGCGGTGTTCGACACGGCCTTTCATCACACGCTGCCTCCGTCGGCCTATCTGTACGGTCTGCCGTACGAGCTCTATGAAAACAAGGGTGTGCGCCGTTATGGGTTCCATGGGACGTCCCACCAGTACGTCGGATTGCGGGGCGCCCAATTCCTCGGGCGCCGTCCGAACGAACTGCGCATCGTCAGCTGCCATTTGGGGAACGGCTCGTCGCTCTGCGCGGTGGACCACGGGCGTTCGGTTGACACCTCGATGGGGTTTACGCCCGGCGAAGGTCTGATCATGGGCACGCGTTGCGGGGACGTGGACGCCGGTGTGCTGGCGTTCCTCGAGCGCACGGACCATCTCACGGCCACGCAAAGCGAGGAGATGCTGAATCGTAAGAGCGGCTTGCTCGGGTTGTCGGGCATTTCCAGTGACATGCGTGAGATTCTGAAGGCTGCCGGGGAAGGGCAGCCTCGCGCGCTGCTGGCCCTGCGGGCTTACTGTTACCGGGTTCGCAAGTACCTGGGGGCTTATGTGGCCGCGATGGGCGGAGTGGACGCGGTGATCTTCACTGGAGGCATCGGGCAGGGCAGCGCGGAAGTTCGGGCCCTGGCCTTGCAGGGGCTTGATCGCATGGGGTTGGTCCTGGATGCGCAGCGAAATCTCGCTGCGCGTGGTGATGAAGCCAGCCAGATCTCGGCGGACAGCTCGAAAGTAGCGATTCTGGTGGTGCCCACGGACGAGGAGCGAATGATGGCCCGGGAAGCATTGCGCAGCCTAAGCCGCTCCTACGTGGCGAGCGTGCTGGAAGCGCAAAAGCAGCACCCATTTCTCATTGAAGTCTCTGCGCATCACATTCACCTCACTCAGGAGCATGTGGAGGCGTTGTTTGGCCCCGGTCAGCAACTCACCAAACAGGCTGATCTTTCCCAGCCGGGCCAGTATTCGTGCCGCGAACAACTGACCGTGGTCGGGCCGAAAGGCCGGATCGAGCGGGTGCGTGTGCTGGGCCCGACCCGCCCGCAAACCCAGATCGAAATCGCCATGACCGAGCAGTTTAAACTGGGCGTGCATCCCCCGATTCGGGAGAGCGGCGACCTGGCGGACACGCCCGGGTGCACGCTGGAAGGTCCGGCCGGCCAGGTGCAGCTGGAGCGCGGCGTCATTTGCGCGTTGCGCCATGTTCATATGACTCCGGAGGACGCTCTGCGCTATGGGGTCCGCGACAAGTCGGTGGTGCGGGTGCGGCTGGCCGGCGAGCGCGAATTGGTCTTTGGCGATGTGCTGGTGCGAGTCAATCCGAATTTCTCGCTGGCCATGCATATCGACACAGATGAAGGCAACGCCGCCAATGTGCAAACTGGCGCCCAGGGTTTCATCGACGGCATTCAGAGTTAGAGGGCATGAGGAAAGGAGCCGTGAAATCCAACGCTGATCCCAGTCCGCCCGGCCTCCGGTCGGCTGGACGTCCCTGGCCGCTCGGGGTCGAGTGGGTTCCAGCGGACGAAGCCTTCAACTTCGCGCTCTATTCGCGGCATGCCGTTGGGCTCACCTTGTTGTGCTACCAGGAGCAGGACCCGCTCACGCCCGTCCTGGAGTTTCGCTTCGAACATCCTGCGCACAAGACGGGCAGCATCTGGCATTGCCGCATTCCGGCCGGCGAACTGCGCGGCGCCACGCTCTATGCGTACCGGGTGGAAGGGCCGCAGGAACCCGAACGCGGACACCGGTTTGATCCAGGCAAAGTGCTGCTCGATCCGTATGCGCCGTCGGTTTTCTTTCCGCCAAACTACAGTCGGCCGGCTTGTGCGGGACCCGGACGGACCGATGGGCGGGCGCCGTTGGGACGTCTGCCGACCAAACAGGCCATGCCGCCATTGGGCAGGACGGGCCCCCGCCACGGCATGCGGGACATCGTGATCTGTGAACTGCATGTGAAAGGCTTCACGGCGCGCGCCAATTCCGGGGTCACGCCGGCTAAGCGCGGCACGTTTGCCGGGGTCATGGAGAAGATTCCGCATCTGCAGGATCTGGGGGTGACCGTCGTGGAGTTGCTGCCGGTCCATCAGTTCGATCCGCAAGAAGGGAATTATTGGGGCTACATGACGCTGCACTTTTTCTCCCCGCACCAGCAATATGCCCAGGGGGAGGCGTTCGAAGAGTTCCGCGCGCTGGTGCAGGCGTTTCACGAGGCGGGCATCGAGGTGTGGCTCGATGTGGTCTATAATCACACCAGCGAAGGGGGCGAAACCGGTCCGACCTACAGCCTGCGCGGGATCGATAACGGCTGTTATTACCTGCTCACGCCCGATGGCCGCCACTACATCAATGACACTGGCTGCGGGAACACCTTGCGGACCGGCCATCCTGCCGGCCGCGTGCTCGTGCTGGAGAGCCTTCGGTTCTGGGCCCAATCGATGGGGGTGGACGGTTTTCGTTTTGATTTGGCTTCCATCTTCTCCCGCGCTGCGGATGGCACGATCGGTTTGCATGAAGCGTCGGTGGTGGCCGAGATCGGTTTGCTGGCGCGACTCTGCCACGTCCGGTTGGTGGCCGAAGCCTGGGACATTTCCAGTTATCAGCTGGGCCGGGGATTTCCCGGCATGGCCTGGCTGCAATGGAATGGCCGGTTTCGGGACGACGTGCGAGCCTTCCTTCGCGGTGAACCGGGCAAGGTAGGTGCGCTGATGCAGCGACTTTATGGCAGCGACGATCTCTTTCCCGATTCCCTGGCGGAAGCCTATCGGCCGCATCAAAGCGTCAACTTCCTCACCTCTCATGATGGATTCTGCCTTTACGATCTGGTGGCTTACGATCGCAAGCACAACGAAGCCAACGGCCATGGCAACACGGATGGATGCGACCAGAACCTGAGTTGGAACTGTGGCTGGGAGGGCGACGAGCAGGTTCCCGCGCACGTGCTGGCGTTGCGGGGGCAGCAGGCCAGGAATGGTTGGGCGCTCTTGTTGCTGGCCAACGGCATCCCCATGTTCGTAGCCGGCGACGAGTTCCTCCATACCCAGCGCGGCAACAACAATCCTTACAACCAGGACAACGAAATCACCTGGCTCGATTGGGATCGATTGGCCCAACACCGTGATTGCTTTCGCTTCTGCAAACTTATGATCGCGTTTCGGAAAGCGCATCCGTCCATCGGGCGGCCGACTTTCTGGCGTCACGACGTGACATGGTTTGGGCCCAACGGCCCGGTCGATCTGGGAGCCGAGTCACGCCAACTTGCTTATTGGCTTCGCGGCGCTTCCCTGGGCGACGACGACCTCTATGTGATGATTAACAGCAGTTGGGAAGATCAGCTCTTCACCGTTCAGGAAGGCCAACCCTCAAACTGGTTGCGCGTGGTGGACACGGCTCAGCTCAGTCCGGAAGACATTAAAGAACCAGGCAGCGAACCCCGACTGAAAACCATGAGCTACCCGGTGCGGGCGCGCTCGGTGGTCGTGCTGCGAAAGGAGCGGGCATGAAATGAAGCCAGCCGCCTCCACCGCAACCTCGGTCCCGGACCTGCGCCGGCGTGCCAGTGGCATCCTGCTGCATGTGACTTCGCTGCCGGGACCACACGGCAGTGGAGACCTCGGCAGTCCCGCGCATCGCTTCGTTGATTTTCTTTCGCAGGCCGGCCAGCAATGGTGGCAGATGCTGCCGATCGGACCGCCCGGACGGGCGCCCGGTTTTTCGCCCTACGACTCGGCTTCCGCCTTCGCCGGCAGTCCGTGGCTCATCTCCTTGGATGCTTTGGCCCGGCAGGGTCTGTTGCACCAGCGCGATCTTCGGCCGGCATCTGGTCTCTTCTCGCGGCAGGTCAACTTTCCCGCCGTTCAGCGCTTTCGAGAGACGCGCCTTCGTCAAGCCTTTGCTCAGTTTGAGCGGCGGCGCGGCGATGAACAACATGCGTTTCGCGAATTTTGCCGGGCCAATGCGGATTGGCTGGAGGACTTCGCTTTGTTTGCGGCCATGCGTCGGGAGTCCCTGGGCAAATCCTGGACCGAATGGGAGCAAGGGATTCGTGAGCGCCGGCCACGGGCCTTGGACGCAGCCCGGCGGCGATTGGCTCACGAAATGGCCGGCCATCGCTTCGTCCAATTCGAGTTCGACCGCCAGTGGCGGGCGTTGCGCGAACACGCCCACCGGCGTGGACTCGGATTGATTGGCGACTTGCCCATCTTCGTCGCTCACGACAGTGCCGACGTTTGGAGCCATCGGGAGCTGTTCCAACTTGATCGACGGGGTCAGCCCAGACGCATCTCGGGTTATCCACCGGATCGCTTCAATCGCCAGGGACAACTTTGGGGCCATCCCCAATATGACTGGGCCAGGCACGAACAGACGCGGTTTGCCTGGTGGTTGCGGCGGTTTGCGCGCATGTTCGAGTTGTTCGATGCCATTCGCATCGATCATTTCCTGGGCTTTACCCGCACCTGGTCCATCCCCGCTCGCGCTCGTACCGCCCGCAGTGGGCGTTGGGTGAAGTCGCCGGGGTTCAAGCTGTTTGCGGCCGTGCGACGCCAACTTGGTTCTCGGCCGATGATCGCCGAAGACTTGGGCCACGTCACTCCCGCCGATGTGCGGCTCCGCCAATCCTTTGGCCTGGCCGCCATGCGCATCTTCCAATTCGGCTTCGGCACCGAACCGGATGCGTCGGATCATTTGCCCTGCAATTACGCCCGGCTCTGCGCCGCCTATACGGGTAACCACGACAATGACACTACGGTTGGCTGGTTCCGTCGGTTGCGACCTCGCCAACAGCAGCGGGTGCGTGCTTACACCGGCGGCAGCAGGGCCGCGCCCCATCTCAATGCCATCCGCGTCCTGATGCAGTCCCCGGCCAACGCGGTCATTTTCCCGATGCAAGACGTGCTGGGTCTCGGCACGCGGGCGCGCATGAACAGGCCTGGAACCCTGGAAGGGAACTGGCGCTGGCGGTTGCCGTCCGTCAAGTTTGGCCCGCTGGCGCAGCGACTGCGGTTGCTGACTGAAACCTTTGAGCGAAACGGATTGCCCCAAACGGCACAGGAATGAATTTAATCAGACCCTGGCGAAAAATGAACCTGAGGTCTGGCTGGAGCGGGCCTTGATCGGCTGCCAGCGCAATCGGGCATGTATGCGGCGGTGCTTGATTCGGTGAGTGGTCGTTTTGTGTTGAAGCAACGGAGCCGGTGTTCAAGGCGCGGGCTCGGTGTTCGTTAGAAGTGATTGAACGAGAACGCTGCGAAAATCGCATGGACGGCAGTTTTGTGTTAAGCGAAACAGACCAACCGTTACCCGAGGTGCACGTGATCCGTCATGGCGAAACGGCCTGGACGGAGTCGCGGCGGCACACCGGCTTGACCGATATTCCGCTGACCGAACGCGGGGAGCGCCAAGCGCGGCGATTCGGCGAACATCTGCGCGATCACAAGTACGGACAAGTGTTCACCAGCCCGCTGCAGCGGGCGCGGCGGACTTGTGAATTGGCCGGGTTCGGCGCCGGGGCCGTCGTCGATCCAGATCTGGTCGAATGGAATTACGGCGAATACGACGGCCTCACTTCGACTGAAATCCTCCAGCGGCGCCCGGGTTGGCAATTGTTCAGGGACGGATGTCCGGCGGGCGAATCGGTGGCAGAAGTGGGGGCGAGAGCCGATCGGGTGATTAGCCGTGTGCGCGGGTTCGACCGCAATGTGCTGCTTTTTTCCAGCGGCCATTTTCTGCGTGTCCTGGCCGCGCGCTGGCTTGGGCTCGACCCGTCAGGCGGCCGATTGTTCCTGCTTAGCACGACCACGCTCGGTATCCTCGGCTACGAACACAACAAAAGTGAGGCCGTCCTGCGACTTTGGAACGACAACCGGCCGGGCCTCGACTAAACCGAAACGAACGTAAAGGATTAAAGCTATGGCAACTCATCCTATCGCCAGCCGATCGCCGGCGGCGGATCTATGGAAGCGTCATCGTCAATTTCTCTGCCGCGCCCCGGGCCTTGGCTTAACGCTCGATGTGAGTCGGATGCGCTTTGACGACACTTTTCTGGAACGCATGACGCCGGCGATGCAGCGGGCTTTCGAGGACATGAAAGCCCTGGAGCAGGGGGCCATCGCCAACCCGGACGAGAACCGCATGGTTGGCCATTATTGGCTGCGCACGCCGGAGCTGGCGCCCAAGCCGGAGATCGCCGCCGAGATCAAAAAAACCATTGCGGACATCAAAGCCTTTGCGGCGGGTGTGCATTCTGGCGCAATCCATCCGTCCGGAGCGCCGCGGTTCGCCCACGTGCTGGTGATTGGGATCGGAGGATCGGCCCTGGGCCCGATGTTTGTGGCGGATGCCTTGGGCAACCCGGCCACCGACCGGGCGGTCGTGCACTTCATTGACAACACGGATCCGGATGGTGTGGCGCGAACGTTGCAACAAATGGCTGGCCGGCTTGGCCAGACACTCTGTGTGGTCACCTCCAAGAGCGGGGGCACTCCCGAGACGCGCAATGGCATGTTGCTGGTCGCCGCGGCGTATCAGGCCACCGGGCTGGAGTTCACGCGCCATGCGGTCGCCATCACCATGCCCGGCTCGCAGATGGACCGCACTGCGGTGAGCGAAGGTTGGTTGGCGAGGTTCCCGATGTTTGACTGGATCGGTGGGCGCACCAGCGAGCTCTCGGCCGTTGGACTGGTCCCAGCGGCCTTGCAAGGGTTGGATGTGGACGGCCTGCTGGCGGGCGCGGCTGAGTGCGACGCGGTGACGCGCCAACCTGACTGGCGGCGAAATCCGGCCGCCTTGATGGCGTTGATGTGGCATTATGCCACCGGCGGCCAGGGCAAGAAGGACATGGTCGTGTTGCCTTACAAGGATCGGCTGCTCTTATTCAGCCGCTACTTGCAGCAACTGGTCATGGAGTCTCTCGGCAAACGCCTCGATTTGCAGGGCCGGCGCGTCGATCAGGGATTGACGGTCTATGGCAATAAAGGTTCGACCGACCAACATGCCTACGTTCAGCAGCTGCGCGAGGGTGTCAGTAACTTTTTTGTCGTGTTCATCCGTGTGCTCGAGTCGGGCGGCTCCCCGCAACCGATCGAGCCTGGCGTCACCGCGGGCGATTATCTGCACGGCTTCCTGCTGGGCACCCGCGAAGCCCTCTACGACAACGATCGGGAATCGCTCACCATCACCATCCCGCGGGTCGACGCCCGGACCGTCGGCGCGTTGATCGCTCTGTTTGAACGCGCGGTTGGTCTGTATGCCGCGCTGCTTGGGATTAATGCCTATCATCAGCCAGGGGTCGAGGCGGGCAAAAAGGCGGCCGCCTCCATTCTCGCCTTGCAAGGGAAAGTCCTTGGCGCGCTTTCGACCACTCCGCGCACGGCCGAACAAATCGCCATGGATTCGGGTGCCGCTGATGGGATGGAAACCGTTTATTTGTTGCTGGAACATCTGGCGGCCAACGGCCGGGTTCGCGCCGTTTCCGCAGAGGATCCCGGGCAGAGCACCTTCGCCCGGCCCTGAATGAAAAATTCTCAAACACAAAACCAAGCCAAGCCAAGACAGAGACAGAATCGAAAGGACCACACATTATGAGCAAGACGATCACTCAATCCCGCGGCCGCATCGGCGGTGCCGTTATGAAAAAGATGGAGGATGGGCAAGGCCAGACCGCACGGGCGGCCCGGAGCGCCACCACCTCCACGGAACATCCGCTGAACGCAGAACTCCTTCGCAAGATCGATGCCTGGTGGCGGGCTGCGAATTATCTCTCGGTCGGCCAGACTTATCTCTATGACAATCCGCTGCTCAAGGAGCCCCTGCGCAAGGAACACGTGAAACCGCGCCTGGTCGGGCACTGGGGCACGACGCCGGGGCTGAATTTCATCTATGTGCATCTCAATCGTGTCATCAAAGAACACGATCTGAACATGATTTATATCATCGGTCCCGGGCACGGCGGACCGGGCATTGTGGCCAACACCTGGCTGGAAGGCACCTACAGCGAGACCTACCCGAACATTTCGCAGGATCTGGATGGCATGAAAAAGTTGTTCAAACAATTCTCTTTCCCGGGGGGCATCCCCAGTCATGTCGCCCCGGAAACTCCCGGCTCCATCCATGAAGGGGGCGAACTTGGTTACGCGCTCAGCCATGCGTATGGCGCGGCGTTCGACAACCCCGACCTGATCGTGGCTGCCGTCGTGGGCGATGGCGAGGCCGAGACCGGCCCGCTTGCCACCAGCTGGCACTCCAACAAATTCCTCAATCCGGCGACAGACGGCGCGGTGCTGCCCATCCTGCACTTGAACGGTTACAAGATTGCCAACCCGTGTGTGCTGGCGCGCATCACCCACGAGGAACTGGATCAATTGTTCCGTGGCTACGGCTATACCCCCATCTTTGTGGAGGGCAGCGAGCCGGCCAAGATGCATCAACAGATGGCGGCGGCGTTGGACCAGGCCTTGGATGACATTCGCCGGATCCAGGCCGGGGCGCGGCAAAACGGCACCGTCGAACGCCCGCGCTGGCCCATGATCATCCTGCGTTCGCCCAAGGGCTGGACGTGTCCCAAGGAAATCGACGGTAAACGCGCCGAGGATTCCTGGCGTGCTCATCAGGTTCCCATGGGCGAGATGCATGAGAAACCCGAACACATCAAGATCCTCGAACGCTGGATGAAGAGCTACAAGCCGGAGGAACTTTTTGATGCCAACGGCCGCTTCAAAGCCGAATGGGCCGAGCTCGCCCCTCAGGGCCAACGCCGCATGAGCGCCAATCCCCATGGCAACGGCGGACTATTATTACGGGATTTGTGCATGCCCGACTTTCGTGATTATGCCGTTGAGGTCAAAAAGCCCGGCGCCACCAACGCGGAGGCCACCCGTATGATGGGTAAATTCCTGCGCGACGTCATGAAACTCAATCTGACCAGCAAAAACTTCCGGCTCTTTAGCCCGGACGAAAATAATTCCAACCGCTGGCAGGATGTGCTGGAAGTCACCAACCGCGCCTGGATGGCCGAGCGCTTTGATTATGACGATCATCTGAAGCCGGACGGCCGGGTCATGGAGATGCTGAGCGAACACCAATGCCAGGGTTGGTTGGAAGGATATTTGCTCACGGGCCGGCACGGCTTCTTTTCCTGCTACGAAGCCTTCATTCACATCATCGATTCCATGTTCAACCAGCACGCCAAATGGTTGAAGATCTGTAATCACATCCCCTGGCGCCGGCCGATTGCGTCGTTGAACTATCTTCTTTCCTCGCATGTCTGGCGTCAGGATCATAACGGCTTCTCGCATCAGGACCCTGGCTTCCTCGATCATGTCGTGAACAAAAAAGCCGAGGTCGTGCGGGTCTACCTTCCCCCGGATGCCAACTGCCTGCTCTCCGTCACGGACCACTGCTTGCGCAGCCGCAATTACATCAACGTCGTGGTGGCCGGCAAACAACCGGCCCCCGCCTGGTTGACCATGGACGAAGCGATCAAACATTGCTCGGCCGGCGTCGGCATCTGGGAATGGGCCAGCAATGACAAAGGCGCCGAGCCGGACGTCGTGATGGCTTGTTGCGGTGATGTGCCCACGCTGGAAACGCTGGCGGCCGTCGACCTGATCCGGCGTCATCTGCCCGAATTGAAAGTGCGCGTGATCAATGTCGTGAATCTCATGAAGCTGCAGCCCGCAAGCGAGCATCCGCATGGCCTCAGCGATCAAGACTTCGACACCCTCTTCACCAAAGACAAACCGATCGTGTTCGCGTTCCATGGTTATCCGTGGTTGATCCATCGCCTGACCTACCGGCGCACCAATCACAAAAACCTCCACGTGCGCGGGTATAAGGAGGAAGGCACCACCACCACGCCGTTCGATATGGTGGTGTTGAACGAGATGGACCGCTTTCACCTCGTGCAGGACGTGATTGATCGTTTGCCGCAGCTCGGCTCGCGTGCCGCCTACGCCAAACAAGCCATCCGCAACGCCCTCATCGAACACCGCCAGTACATCAACGAACGCGGCGAGGATCACCCGTTCGTGCTCGGCTGGAAATGGGGCGAAAAAAGCCCGGTCGCCGTCCGCGGCAGTTCGACCGAGGGGGACAATGTCTAATTTGACAGCCTTTGCATAAGCCCATGGGTTATTCAGGGAACAACAAAATCGGGCTCCCCAAGTTTCCCAGCCGCGACGCGTGGGAGCGTGCCTGGCAGACACGCTGGAGCAAAGTCGGTCAACCGGGCTACGAGTTGCCGGTCGGCGGCCCGGGCGGTGAGGAGCGCGAGTTTCTCAAGACCGCGCGCACACCGCAAAAGGAGCGCGCGCGCCTTCGGCGCATCAACGATGAGTTTGTTCGCGGGTTCAAGGCCCTTTTCTACGTCGGACCGGCCGTGACGGTGTTTGGCTCCGCGCGGTTCAAGGTGGCGCATCCCTACTACAAGCTGGCGCGCGCGGTTGGGGCCGAGCTGGCCCAGGCGGGGTTCGCCACCCTGACCGGCGGCGGTCCGGGAATCATGGAGGCAGCCAACCGCGGCGCGCACGAGGCAGGCGGCCGCAGTTTCGGGCTCAACATCATTCTGCCGCACGAGCAGCAGGAGAATCCTTACGTCGATCAAAGCATCGAGTTCCGTTACTTCTTCACGCGCAAGGTTTGTCTGGTCAAATATTCTTGCGCCTTCATCGTCATGCCGGGCGGGTTGGGGACGCTCGACGAACTCTTCGAGGCGGCCACTTTGATTCAATGCCAGAAGATCGGCCCGTTCCCGCTCATCCTGATGGGCGCCAAGTTTTGGAATGGCCTCAGGCAATGGGGCCAAGCCATGATGAAAGAGGGCGTGTTCGCCCGCGATGAGATCGGCTTCGGGTACGTCACCGATTCGCCCAAGGAAGCGGTGGAACTGGTCGTGCGCAGCCTGCCCCGGTCGGTGCGTGCGAGTCTGAAACCGCTCGACGAACCAGGCAACTCATAACACGACCCATGCGAATCAAAGTGCTTGGCGCCGCGGGCGGTGAAGTCACCGGCTCGGCCTATTCCGTGCAAACCAATCGAGCCAATGTGCTGGTGGACTGCGGCTTGTTCCAGGGCGGCCGCAAAGCCGAGGCGCTGAACCGTCCGCCTACCAGCCCTAAGCAGAAGCTTGATGCGGTCCTGCTCACCCACGGTCATCTCGACCACACGGGGCGCTTGCCGCTGCTGGCCAAGCGCGGTCACACCATGGCGGTCTTTGCCACCCCCGCCACCATCGAGATGGCCGCGCTTATCCTGCGCGACGCCGCCCGGCTTCAGGTGAGCGAAAACGAACGGCAAAACCGCAAGCGGGCCCGCGCTGGCGAACTGCCGCAGGACCCGCTCTACACGCCCGAAGACGCCGAGAAGATCATCCAGCAGTTTCGTCCGGTTCCCTACCAGCAGCCGTTTCCGGTCGCGCCGGGCGTGCAGGCGATCTGGGCGGAATCCGGCCACATGCTGGGCTCGGCCAGCATCCAGCTGATCGTCGAGCAGGACAGCCGGAACAGGCGCGTGGTCTTTTCGGGCGATCTGGGACCGAAAGGCGCGCTTATCCTGAAGGACTTCGAACCTTTCCAGCACGCCGACCTGGTGTTTCTTGAATCCACCTACGGCGACCATGACCACCGCCCGTTCCTCGAAACCGTCGCGGAGTTCACGCGCATCGTGAAAGAAACTGTAGCGAAGCGCGGTAAGATCCTCGTGCCTACTTTCGCGGTGGGCCGCGCCCAACTGATCACCGGGCTCCTCGGCTGGATGTTTCGCACCCGGAAGGTCAAACCATTTCCCATCTTCCTGGATAGCCCGATGGCAATCGAGGCCACCAAGATTTACATGAAGCACCGGGAATTGTTTGACGAGGGCATGACCAAGTACGTCGCCGAGAAGCCGCTGCGCGAAGATCTCAAGACCCTCAAGCTTTGCGCCACCGCCCAGGAATCGATGCAAATCAACGACCAGCCCGGCCCCTGCCTGGTCATGGCCGGCGCCGGCATGTGCAACGCCGGCCGCATCCTGCATCATCTCAAAGCCAACTTGTGGAAGCCCGACACCCACGTCCTCATCGTCGGTTATCAGGGCGACGGCTCGCTTGGCCGGCGCCTCGTGAACGGGGAGAAACTCGTCCGCATTCATGGCGACAAGATCGCGGTGAAAGCGCAAGTCCACACCCTGGGTGGGTTCAGTGCGCATGCGGGCCAGACCGATTTGCTCACCTGGTTCAGCGCCATCGCTCCAAGCAAGCCGCGCGTGATCCTGACCCATGGCGAAGACAAACAACGCGGCGAACTGGCCAGGCAGATTCAGCAGCGGTTCAGGCTTAAGTCCACTCTGCCCGCCTTGGGCGAAACCATCGAACTATGAGTGCCGGCTACGCGCTACCCCCCAACAAGACCAAGATCGTGGCGACCATCGGTCCGGCCTCGAGCACGCCCCAGGTGCTTGAACAGATGATTCGCGCCGGCATGAATGTCGCCCGCCTGAACTTCTCCCATGGCCAATTCGAGACGCACCGCCAGAACATCCAAAAGATTCGGGCGGCCGCCAGCGCGGCCGGCCAGTCCGTCGCCATCATGGCGAATTTGCCCGGGCCGAAGATTCGCATCGGCCAGTTGGCCACCGAACCGATCGAGTTGAAAACGGGCGATCGGATCACGCTCACCACCGAGGATGTGGTGGGCGGCCCGGAACGGGTTTCCGTCGGCTTTGCGCGTCTGCCGAGCGTGGTGAAGGCGGGCGACCGGCTGTCGCTGAACGACGGTTACCTTCAACTCGAGGTGACGGGGGTCGGCGGCCATGACGTGCAGTGCCTGGTCGTGGCGGGCGCCGAACTGCGTTCGCGCAAAGGCCTTAACCTTCCGGGCATTGACCTTGGCATCAGCGCGTTCACGGAGCGGGATCACGAATGTTTGAAGTTCGCTCTGGAGCAGGGAGTGGACGCGGTCAGCCAATCCTTTGTGGAAAGCGGGGCGGATCTGGTGGCCGTCCGGCAGGCCGCCAAAGCGTTGGGTCACGCGCCTTTTCTTATTGCCAAGATCGAGCGGGCGCGCGCGCTCGAGCGACTCGACGAGATCCTGGAAGCGTCTGATGGCATCATGATCGCACGCGGGGATCTGGGCGTGGAAGTGCCCATTGAGCGGATCGCGGTGTTGCAAAAGGACATCATGCGCCGAGCCAACCGCCGCGCCAAACCGGTCATCACCGCCACGCAGATGCTCGAATCGATGACCGCCCACCGTCTGCCCACGCGCGCGGAGGCCACGGACGTCTCCAACGCCATTCTCGACGGCACCGATGCCGTAATGCTCTCGGGCGAATCCGCGACCGGTGCGTATCCAGTCGAGTCGGTGGAGATGCTGGCGCGGATTGCCGCCACGGTCGAGCCGACCCGCCGGCGGGTGACGGTCAAAGACATGTATGCAGGCATGGATCTCACCGGGCGGGTGCTTCCCTTGCACCTCATCTCGGTGGGCGTGGAAGCGAGCCTCGAGTACTTGAAACCCGCGGCCGTCTTTGCGCGCACCGATAGCGGGGCTTCGGTCCGGCGGTTGGCAGCCTTTCGCCTGCCGGTGTGGACGATCGCCGTGAGTCCGGAGGCGAAGACCTGCCAGGATCTAAGATTCAGCTGCGGCGTGATGCCCGTGCATGAGCCCAAACTGCCTGCCTCCTGGAATGCTTATGTGAAAGACTGGGTGCGCCGTCATCAACTTCCAGGGGCGTTCGCCATCCTGACCCAACGGCCCTCGGTTAACGACCCGGAAAGCAACCACCGGATGGAGATCATCAATCTTTGACCGGCTCAACCCTCAAGGCGCCATGAACCATTTCGACCTCAAAGCCCACGGTCTGGATGTCAGCCAGATTCATCTTCGTCGATGTGCCGCGGCGGCGGTCCTGACTCTGGCCGGGACTCTCGTCTGTCTGGCCGTGGGGTTGCTCGGCGGAGGATGCGCCAGCTCATCGGGCACCGCTTCCGCTCCCAGGCCCCAGGCCGGCCGCGGCGTGGCTGAATATCGACAGCTGGCGAGCGAAGCGCACCGCGCGGTTTTCATCGTGGTGAATTCAATGGAGGCTCTTTCCCACCCGGCGCCCTCGGGCTCCGCGGTGCATCCGGCGCTGGCTGGTTTTGACCGAGCGTTCCTGCAGCTCGAGGTCACTTCCGTCACGGCGCGCGCGCGGGCCGAAGCCATTATCGCGCGCGGCCAGGCCTACTTCGACGAATGGAAAACGCAGTTGAGCACCAATCAATTCACCGCCCAGGCCGAACAGAACCGTTATGCCCGCCTGCTCGATCATTTTGACCGCGTCCGTCAACGGTCGGGCGAAGTGCGTGCGGAGTTTCGTCCGTTCATGACCGAATTGCGCGAGTTCCGCGCCCGGATGGACCGTTCTCCTCAGGTGCTTGACGAGGAGGCGGCCAGGAAAGAACTCGACGGACTGATCACGAAGGGCCGGCAGGTGCTGCAAACCTTGACCTCCGTCTTGACTGCTTTGCATGGGGCCGAGGCCGAATTGCAGAAGACGGAGATGGCGAAGCAATGAGGAGAATGCCCCGCATGAAACCGAGGAGGAATATGGCTCCTTTCCATGAACCGTGTGGGAAAAGCGGAAAGCGGAAAGCGGAAAGCGGAAACACGGGGGCGTCTTCGGGAACGAAGGCAATGTGCATGCAAAAGCAGATGGAAGCTCTCTACGAACCGACCCTCTCAGGTAGCAGCCGACGTAAGGAGGCTCACTCTATCCTCACGCGTTCGTCGGAAAAAAGATCAGAGCCTCGTGACCTCGGCTGCTACGTTAGATTGATGGGTTCATGGCCCCAATGCCGGCTCCTGGTTTTGTTATTGTTCCTGGTCCTCAGTCTGGATGCCTGGACGCAATACCCGACGCCGCCCCCGCCCATGACGGGCCCGACGGTGGGAGCGAGCCTGCGCAATGCGGCCACGGCCACGCAAACGCAGGCGGCGTTGGTGAGGAAGGCGGCCTACGACTGGGGCCGTCGCGCGGTTTGGAGCACGTATCAGGTGCAGCAGTTCCAAAACGATTTCAACAACATGCAGCTGCAGTTCCAGTCGCTGCGCACGCAGTTTAATTGGGTGGCTTCCTACGCCGCTCAGACCGGCCGTCCTCAGGCCAGCAACGCAGTGGCCGAATTGGACGCGGGACTCAACGTCATCGCCGAGTTGTTCACTTTCCTCCAGGGTCAGTTCAATGCCGGAACCTTGGATCGGAACACCATCGTGCGGACCTGCCGCGCGTTTGAGGAGGCCATGCGGCAGTGGGAACGCGAGCTGAAGAAGAACGACGCGCGCCTGAGCTTAATATGGTAACGGTCTTGAACCTCCTATGAAGATCGGCATTGTCGGATGCGGCATGGTCGGCTCGACTTCGGCCTACGCGCTGGTCATGAGCGGCGTGGGCCGGGAGATCGTGCTGGTGGATCTCAACCGCACGCGGGCCGAGGCTGAGGCCAACGATATTCATCACGCCGTCCCATTCGCGCAACCGTTGTCCGTGCGCGCCGGGGATTACGCCGATCTCTCGGAGGCGAAAGTGGTGGTGATTGCCGGCGGAGTCGCGCAGAAGCCTGGCGAAACGCGCTTGCAACTGTTGCAGCGGAATGCGGATGTCTTCCGGCAAATTATCCCCTCCGTGCTTCGCGTCGCGCCCGCTGCAGTCGTGCTGGTCGTGACCAACCCGGTGGATATCATGACCCATCTGGCGGCGCATTTTGCCGCTGAGTTCGGCGTGCCTTCGTCCCGGGTCCTCGGCTCCGGCACCACCCTGGACACGGCGCGCTTTCGGGCTTTGCTCGGACGCCACTTTGGAGTGGATCCGCATCACGTCCACGCCTATGTGCTGGGAGAACATGGCGACTCCGAAGTGCTGGCCTGGTCGCAGGCCACCATCGCCGGGCTGAGTCTGGAGGAGTTTGCCAAAGTGCATGGGACACCGCTGCTGGCCGCAGAACGACAGCAGATCGATGAACAAGTGCGCCGCGCCGCCTATCACATCATCGCTGGCAAAGGCGCCACTTACTATGGCATCGGCAGCGCGGTGGCGCGCATCGTCGACGTCCTGCTGCACGATCAACGGGCCATCCTGACCGTTTGTGCGCGCATCGGTGCGGTGCCCGATTGCGAAGGGGTGACCCTGGCCTTGCCGCACCTGGTGGGAGGAGCCGGGGTGCTGGCCACCATTCCCCTGCCGCTCACCGCCCTCGAGCAGGAGCAACTTCGCCGAAGCGCTGGCATTCTCCGCGACGCGCTCGCTTCCTTGAAACTGCAATGAACTATGATTCGCTGAAAGGCACCATCCATGAAAGCTCCCAAAACCACCTCCTCACCAAACCTTCTCGACCAATACAATTGCGGTCCGGTGAAACTGTCCGGCCTCGAGGACGCGCTCTATGAGCGCCACTTGACCTTTGATCACATCGTGCCGCTGGCCCGCGCCAGCGGCCGCGATCAGTTCGAAGCCATCGCCCGTTCGATCCGCGACTTGATCGCCCAACGCTGGCTGCGGACCGAGGAGACTTACCAACAACGCAACGCCAAGCGGGTTTATTATCTTTCGTTGGAGTTCTTGATGGGCCGCGCCCTGGCCAACAACATTACCAACCTGATGCTCGACCCGCTCTGGGAACAGTTTTGTGGCAAGCACAAGATCGATCCGCTCGCCATCATCGAGCAGGAGCCGGACGCCGGCCTGGGTAACGGCGGTCTGGGCCGGTTGGCGGCTTGTTTCCTGGATTCAATGGCCACCCTCGGCATCCCCGGGATGGGCTGCGGCCTCCGCTACGAATACGGCATCTTCCGGCAAACCGTGCGCGACGGCTGGCAAAATGAGCAGCCCGATCACTGGTTGGCCAGGCCCGATCCCTGGGAGGTCGCGCGGCCCAATGAAACGGTGCAAGTGCAGCTGGGTTGTTCGTTCGCGCTTCGCTCCGGGGCTTTGCGCATCGAACGGGGACGCCCTTCCACACTCATCGGCGTGCCCTACGATCGGCCTGTGATCGGTTATGGTGGCAAGACCATCAACACCCTGCGCCTCTGGTCGGCCGCGACCCAGGATTACTTCGACTTTCAGCAGTTTAGCGGCGGGGACTTCGTGGGAGCCCTGGCCGAGACATTGACCGCGGAGACGTTAACCCGCGTGCTTTATCCGGATGATTCCACCGCGGAAGGGAAAGGCCTGCGCCTGCTGCAACAGTACTTTCTGGTGGCTTGCACCCTGGCCGATGCGATCCGCCGTTTCCGGGCGGCGGGCAATGATTGGTCGGCCTTGCCCGATAAAGTGGCCATGCAACTCAACGACACGCATCCCACCCTGGCCGTGCCGGAATTGATGCGCATCCTGCTCGATGACGCCAAGCTCTCCTGGGAGGACGCCTGGGACCTGACTCAGCGCACCCTGGCCTACACCAATCATACGCTGTTGCCTGAGGCGTTGGAGAAATGGCCATTGCCGTGGTTCGAAACGTTGCTGCCACGGCAACTGGAGATCATTTATGAAATCAACCGGCGTTTCCTGGAGGTGGTGCGCGCACGCTTCCCCGGAGAGGACGCCCGGCTGGGGCGCGTCAGCTTGATTGAGGAAGGCGACCCGAAAAAGGTCCGGATGGCCCACATCGCCATCGTTGGCTCGCACAGCACCAACGGCGTGGCCGCCATCCACACCGAGTTGCTGAAAAAGACCGTGGTGCCGGACTTCGCCGCGGTGTTTCCGGAGCGGTTCAACAACAAAACCAATGGGGTCACCCAGCGGCGCTTTCTTCTACTCGCCAACCCGCCGCTGGCCAAGGTGATCACCGACGCGATCGGCGATGGCTGGATTGCTGACCTCACCCAGCTTGAGAAACTCAAACCGATGGCGGATGACCGAACGTTGCGCGCGGCCATTGGCCATGCCAAACGCGAGGCCAAGGCGCGTTTTGCGGGCTGGCTCAAGTCCGCGACCGGGCAGGTGGTGGATGCCGACACGATTTTCGACACGCAGATCAAGCGCATCCACGAGTATAAGCGGCAGCTCCTGAACGCGCTGCATGTCGTCGTGCTCTACAACCGTTGGCGCGCGAACCCCAAACTGAAGGTCCCGCCGCGCACCTTCTTTTTCGCGGGCAAGGCCGCGCCCGCTTACCATTTTGCGAAATTGGTCATCAAGTTCATCAATAACCTCGGCGCGACGATTGACCGCGACTCGGCAGTGAAGGGCCGGCTCAAAGTGGTATTCGTGCCGGACTACCGCGTCTCGGTGGCCGAGCGGCTTATTCCAGCCAGCGACGTCTCGGAACAGATCTCAACGGCGGGGTACGAAGCCAGCGGCACCAGCAATATGAAGTTCATGATGAACGGCGCGCTCACCATCGGCACGCGGGACGGCGCCACCATCGAAATGGCCGAGGCGGCAGGCGAGGAAAACTTCTTCCTCTTCGGCCTGACGGCGGAGCAAGTGGTTCAAAGTCGTTGTTGGTACAGCCCGCAGTGGCACTATGACAATGAGCCGGAGACTCGTGCGGCATTAGATCTGATCCGCGCCGACCATTTCAGCCGCTATGAGCCCGGCGTCTTCTCAGAGCTCCACGATACGTTGTTGGCACACGGCGACCAC
>DATLUX010000244.1:0-21096 GCA_035577805.1 Verrucomicrobiia bacterium | reverse complement strand
GCTGGTCAACCAGTTATTCTTCTTTGTCGTGGTCTGGATGTTGTTCCGATTGACGCGGCGACTTTTAGATGAGAGCGCGGCCTGGGTGACGGCGGCGGTCTTCGCGGGGTCTGACTTATTCTGGCGCTTTAGTGTGTCGGGTCAATCGACCTTGCTGTTAATCATTCTGTTTTTGGGATTGGTGGAGGTGCTTTCGCGAATGGGGCCGCAGACGCGGTTGGCGGTGGAGGGCGCGGCGGTGGGCGGACCGGGAGCGGGAGCGGGGGCGGGGACGGAGGCCCCGTCCGCGGGCTGGCTCACGGGCATGGCGGCATTGGCAGGATTGTTAACGGGGTTGGCGGGCCTGACGCGTTATAGCGTTGGGTTACTCATCATTCCGGTCATGGGTTTTCTGGCTGGATTACCTGCGGCGGTGCGGGTGCGGTTGATGGTCGCGTGCGGGTTGACGTTTTTGGGGGTGATGGCGCCGTGGGTGGCTCGCAACTGGTTGGTGAGCGGGACGCCGTTTGGCACGGCGGGGTTTGCGTTATTTCAAAACACCATGTTGTTTCGAGGATTCGAGCTGGAGCGTGCGCTGCAGCCGGACTTCAGTTTGTTGGCTGGGCCTGATTTGTGGCACAAGCTGCTGGTGGGCACGCGCGAGATCATGGAGAAGGAATTGCCGAGGTTGGGCGGCAGTTGGGTGGGGGCATTTTTCCTGGTGGGGTTGCTGGTGCCATTTCGCAAGCCGATGCTGAACCGGCTGCGCAACCTGGTGCTGGGATCGCTGGCGTTGTTCACGTTGGTGCAAGCGCTGGGGCGGACGGCCCTGACGACCGAATCGCCGGAAGTCAATTCGGAGAACCTGCTGGTGATTTTTGCGCCGATGGTTTTTTTGTTTGGGGTGAGTTTATTTTTCATGTTGGTGGATCAATTTGGGGTCAAGGCGCCTGGGTTTCGGCTGCTGGCGATGAGTTTGTTTATTGTGGTGGCGAGCGCGCCTTTGTTATTCACGCTGTTCATGCCGGTGACGACGGCGGTGGCGTATCCTCCGTATTACCCGCCCTACATCCAATCCAAGTCGCAATGGGTGGGGAAAGACGACTTGATCATGTCGGACTTTCCCTGGGCCGTGGCCTGGTATGGGGAACGGCAAAGCGTGTGGTTAAGCAGCAAGTATCGCGAGAACGTGTCGCCCAAGTATCGGAATGATTTTTATGTGTTTGATCGGCTGGGCAAACCCATCCGGGCCTTGTATTTGTCGGCGCGCACCTTGAAGAGCATTGACACGCAGGCCTTGCATGCTTGGGCCAGCGGCACCATGGAGGAGAATTGGGAGGAAGCGGTCTCCGATTGGGAGAGTTTCGCGCTGCTGGGGGCCCTCTTGAAGCATGAAATCCCCACCGGCTTCCCTTTGAAGCGGGCTCCGTTCGGGCTGTTACCCGAACTATTTTTGGGAGATTCTGAACGTAATGAGGGGAAACCAATCAAAGGGAAGTAGCTCTCCAGACCCTTTCTGCGATGGATCGCATCTTGGGCCGCTGCGCGCGCAGACGCCAGGAGTTGTCATGGCGACCGGCCCGGGGCTTGGCGCGGTCCTGGGCATTTCTCCAGGAAACAGGATTAATTCGGGGATTAACTCGGGGATTAACTATTTGACAACTCGGCGCGGCCTCCCTAAAAGTGGCCGCTTTGCCTGGAACGCGTTCTGGAATTGTTTGAAGCATAGTCACTTGATGGCGCGGCCCGCGGCGTGGGCCGGGGCGATGTTGCTTCTGATCGGAACCGCGAAGCTACGAGGGCAAAATGTCGCCGGGTTAACCCAGCTGGAAACCAGCAAGCGGTGGACGATAACGGCGAATGTCGGGATGTTTTACGACGATAACAATCTGAGTTCCCCCACTGACCCGCAGGGCAGTTTTGGCTTTGAGTTCGATCCGCATATCGCGGTGAACCTGCCGTTGGCCCGGACAGTTCTGAAGGCTTCTTATGATCTGCGTCTCAATTATTACGAGGCGCGCACGAGCGACAACACTGATCGCGAGCATCAGTTTGCCGGGGAGATCAACCATCGGTTCACCGAACTGTCCACGCTCGACGTTTCGGAGACTTACATTCGTTCCACCCAACCTGAAGTGATGGGCGGCAACGCCCAGACCACGTTTTTGCGCGGCAACCTGGGACATTGGCGGAATTATTTTCGGTCCGACTACACCGTGCGGCTGGCGCCCACCTATGGGATGTCCATGGGACTGCGCAACGACTGGTTCGCTTACGATCAGTCCGGCTTTGCTGGTTCGTTGTCGTCCTCCTTGGATCGCTCAGACACCCGGGTGCACGTGGAAGGTCATTATTATGCGAATGAACGGTCCCGTTATTTCGCGGGCTACCAAATCGGTTTCCTGGAGTATACCAGCAGCGATGATCTGGGGACGTTACCGGCGGCGGAACCACCGTTTGTGACGATTATCCCCGCTTCCTACCGCAGTTCCCGGGCGCATTCGTTTTATGTGGGGTTCGACCGGCGGTTCAGCCCGCGGATGACGGCTTCGACCAGCGTGGGGGCGAGCTACACCGATTATTACAACCAGAATTTCGCGGGCTGGTCGCCCTATCTGCAGATGCGGGGGACCCTGCAACTTTTGCCGGGCACCGCGCTGGAGGCGGGGGCTCAAGTGAGCCAGACGGCAACCGATAGTGGTGTAGGCCAAACAGGGGTGACCCGGGACCAGTTATCGACCGTTTTTGATGTGCGCGCCGGGCATCGTCTTACCCCGCGGCTGCAGGCGACGGTCACGTTCTTTTTTCAGCACTCCATTTATAATGGGGGCGACTTTGATGGACAAGCGGATGACAACTACGAGGTCGTGCCGGGTCTGGAGTATAAGATCACGGAGAACCTCTATACCCGAGTGGATTACACCCGGCAGGAATTATTTTCCAGCCGGCCGCTGAGTTCCTTCACCAGGAATCGAATTTTTGTCGGGATGCGTGTGGCCTTCTGACAATTTTAAAGCAAGCAATCGGGCGCCGGGTTGAACCGGCCCCAAAACGTCGTTATGGAAACAACCAAGTCGTTCGATGCGCCGGAAGCAAGGCTCCATTTTTTGGATTACTGGCGGATCATCCGCGTGCGCAAGACGGTCATCCTGGCCGTATTCCTTCTGGTCGCCATTACCACCACGCTGGTCACCTTCATCCTCCCGCCCACCTTTGCCAGCGCGGCGCGGATCTCGGTGTCGAAGGATGCCAGCGACATCCCCGGCATCGGCGGCGGCCAGGCCTACAACCCCTTTGACCCATACTGGGTGCAAACCGAATTCGAAAAGATCCAATCCAAAGCCGTCCTTTACTCCGTCATCACCAACCTGGAACTCAACCGCAAATGGGGCGAGAAATTCAAGGAAGGCGAACTGCGCACTGACATCACCTACAAACTGCTCAAGCGCAGCATCGTTGTCGTCCAGCCGCGCGGCACCAGCTTGATTGAGATCAAGGTGTTGAACGACGATGCCACCGAGGCTGCCCAGATCGCCAATGCCATCGCCGAGTCCTACAAACAAGCGCGCATCGCCAAGTGGCGCGCCAGTTCTGGCGAAGGCCTGGCCAAACTCGAGGAGGAAATGGCCAAGCACACCGCCAACGTCACTAACCTTCAATTCGAAGTCGATGAACTCAAAATCAAACTCGGCATCACCGACGTCGAAGCCGCGCTGGGCGGGATTTCGCCCACGCTCGAACCGGAGACCCTCCGCAAATTGGAAGCCGAGCGCATCAGCGCGGAAGGCGAGTATGCCCGCATGGTCACGACCTACTCGGCCCTGACCAATGCCACCCGTCCTGAACTCAAACGCGCCATCGTCAACGTCATCACCGATTCCCTTTTCTCGCGCATGCTCGAAGAGTTGTCGATGCAGGAAACCCGGTTCGCTGCCTTGACCAATACCCTCGGGTTCAACAACAACGACGTGCGCGCGATCCGCGACAGCATTGCCGTCCTTAATAACCAGATCGACACGCGTATAGACGGCATCCTGGCCGGCTTGAAGATCACCCTCGACAGCAAGAAGGCGGCGCTGGACAAGATCACCGAGAAGGTTGCGCTGGCCAAGACCAACGACATCAACACCGCCATCGCGCGCCGCCCCTACATCCAGAAGAAACGCGACCTGGAAAACTGGCAGTTTCTGCGCGAGCGCCTGTATGCCCGCATCCTGCAGGAGAAAGTGGACGCGTCGCTGCCTCGCCTCGGCATCGTGGATATCCTGGACTCGGCCGAACCTGATTATCGGCCGGTCAAACCCAACAAATTCCTCAACATCGCCCTGGGCGTCGTTGTCGGATTGGCCATCGGGATCGGTCTGGCGTTTTTCATCGAGTATCTCGACACGAGCGTGAAGACGATCGACGATGTGGAACGGGCCTTGCAAGCACCCGTCCTGGGGGTTATTCCGCAGAACGTGGGGTACCTCATTTCCGAAGGGCCGGACAGCCCGCACGCGGAAGCGTACCGGGTGCTGCGCACCAACATCCTTTTCTCGCTCAAGGATCCGAAGCTCAACACCATTACGATCGTCAGCGGCGGCGCCGGCGAAGGCAAATCAACCACGATTTTCAACCTGGCGACTGTCTTTGCCCAAAACGGCTCGCGCGTGCTGGTGGTCGACTCCGACCTGCGTCGTCCCAGCATTCATAAGATCCTGAAGGTGTCCAACTCGATTGGCTTGACCAATTTCCTGCTCAAACAGAATTCGCTGGAGGAAGTGATTCAGACCACCCCGCTGGCTACCCTGGACTTCCTGCCCAGCGGCAAACTGCCCAGCAGCTCGATGGGCGTCTTGAGCTCCGCTCAGATGAAGGAGTTGATCCGCGATCTCAAACGCCGTTACGATTATGTCTTCTTCGATTCACCGCCCATCATGGGTGTCAGTGATGCCTCCATTCTTTCCAGTGAAGTCGACAGCGTGCTGCAGGTCATCCAATATCGCCGTTATCCGCAGCCCATGACCATCCGGGCCAAGCAGATGATCGAGAAAGTCGGCGGCAACCTGCTGGGCATCGTGCTCAACAATATCAATATGGCCAGCGACGAGAATTACTACTACTACAGCGGTTACTACTACGATTATTACTCGAAGAACGAAGATTCCAACCCTGACAAAGCCGGTGACGACGAGAAAGCCGCCCGGCGGGATGAGGAAAGCGTCGAGATCAAACCCAAGTATTAATTTAACCAGGCTCCCTCAACACGTGGATACCCCCTGCTTCTCTGTCTCTGTCCGTTGGTGCGCGCGCGCCGGTGGTTGGCTGGCCGCCGCCCTGGTTCTCGCCCTGACCGGTTGTTCATCGCTGGACCCCAATCCCAGCGGCCGTTTCGTGTTCGAAGAGGAACGGCAGACCGCCAATGATCCGGCTTTCAACGGGTCGGGCGTTTACTCGTCGATCCTGCGCCCAGGCGATTTGGTTATTGTCACGTTCTCCGACGTGGATAAGCCCCCGCCACCGCAAACTTTGAACGTGCCCGAGGGCGGCGTCATCACCTTGCCCTTTAACGTGCATGTCCAGGCGGTCGGCAAAACCGTTCCGGACCTCGAAAAGGAAATCCGCGAAGCCTACGTGCCCGGCATCTACGTCTCCCTCACCGTCAGTGTGAAAATCGAACGGCGCGCTTTCTTCGTCGATGGCGAGGTCAAACAACCGGCCCGCCATGAATACGCGGGCGAATTGACGGTCCTGCGCGCCATTACCACGGCGGGCGGCTTTACCGATTTCGCCAAGCGCAAGAAGATCGAGGTTCGTCGCAGCACCGGACGCCGGTTCGTCGTCAACTGGTACGACGCGCTCAAAGATCCCAACAAGGATCTGCCCATCTATCCCGGCGATTATATTCACGTCCCTCGGACCACCGGGCTTTGGTGAACGTCGCCGGTTGCCCCGCCCCGCGTGATTCAACTCATCATCCTGAACGGCCGGAAAGCGGGCACCCGCATCGTCAGCGGCTCCTTTCCATTTTCCATCGGACGCGCTTCGGCTTGTTCGCTGGTGTTGGATGACGCCGGGGTCTGGGACAGACATCTCGATATCCAATGTCTGGACGACGAATTCAGCCTGGCTGTTGGCCCGGACGCCGTTGCCAGCCTGAATGGAGAACCGCTGCAGACCGGCCGTGTGCGCGATGGAGACGTGATTGAACTCGGCTCCGTTAAGGTGCGGTTCGGTTTCAGTCCCATGCGCCAGACCGGATTGCATTTTCGGGAGGCGCTGACCTGGCTGGCCTTGACCGCCGTCTGTCTTGGGCAAGTGGCCATCATCTATCTGCTGGCCGAGTAGCTGGACGGCCGACAGACTTTTCCTGGGTCCGGGCGTCCCTTCTTTGTCGACAAGGTTGGCCGACCAAGTATCGTGACCAGTAATCCGCGATCGTCCAAGGCGCCGAAACTTGGTCGCTAGTCTTGGTCGACAATCTTGTCGATGACAGCGCCCCATAGGGGATTAACCACAAAGATCACATAGAACACAAAGACTTGACCCCATCGCCGGTCATCACTCCACGGTTTTTGCGGTTCTTTGCGTTCTTTGCGTTCTTTGTGGTTAAACAAATTGGGCTATTTTTGATAGACGTCCTCGCATTGCAGTTTTCGAAGACGACAGCAGGAGCGGAAGAACCGTTAGTTCTGGTTCGTCAGTTCAAATGGGTCAACGAGCCGAAGACAGAATGGTCCTGGTCGCTCGTCCTGATCGACAATCTTTGTCGATGACAGCACCCAGGTCGGACTCGACGAGGATGGCTGACCAGGATTCCCGACTCAGTGCCGGAAATGGCGGATTCCGGTGAAGACCATGGCCAGTTTATGTTCGTTGGCGGCGGCGATCACGGCGTCGTCCTGGACGGAGCCGCCGGGTTGAATGGCGGCGGTGGCGCCGGCTTGGGCGGCGGCAACCAGACCGTCGGGAAACGGAAAGAAGGCATCGCTGCACACGACGCTGCCTTTGAGCGACAAGCCGGCTTCCTGGGCTTTCCACACCGCGATGCGACTTGCATCGACCCGGCTCATCTGGCCGGCGCCGACCCCCAGGGTGCGGTCAGGACTGACATAAAGGATGGCGTTGGATTTGATGTGTTTGACGATGCGCCAACCAAACAACATGGCCTGCTTTTCCTGAGCGGAAGGCGCCCGGCGGCTGACCACCTTGAGTTCGTTGGGGGCCAGGTAATGGGTGTCGCGTTCCTGAGCGAGAAATGATTCGGCGCCGACGCCGCGCACATCCAGAGTGGCAGGAGCCACGGGGTTCTGCAGGACGCGAATAAGCCGAAGGTTCTTTTTCTTTTGCAGGAGTTCGGCGGCTTCCGGGTCAAAGGAGGGAGCCACGATCACCTCCGTGAACAGTTCGGCAATGGCTTCGGCACAAGGCAGGTCGAGAGGTTTATTGACCGCGATGATCCCGCCGAAGGGCGCCTGTTGGTCGGTGGCCAGGGCTTTGTCCCAGGCTTCGCGCAGACTGTTGGCCTGACCGACTCCGCAGGGATTGGTGTGTTTGAGAATGGCAACGGTGGGCGGATCGTTTTCGAATTCGTTGATCAATTGGGCCGCCGCCGTGAGGTCAAGGATGTTATTATAGGAAAGGTCCTTGCCGTGGAGTTGTTCAAAGAAATCGCGGAACCGCCCGTAGAGGGCCGCCTTTTGATGCGGGTTCTCTCCATAGCGGAGGGGTTGGGCGAGGGACACTTTGAGATGGAGGCTCTCCGGAAGGTGGGAGCCGGAAAGTTTGGGGGTGGCGACGGTGGTCAGGCTGGTGGCGCTGGGCATGCCGAAGGCCTTGATGAGATACGACGCAATGGCGGCGTCGTAGGCCGAAATGCGGGCGAAGACCCGGGCGGCCAGTTTGCGTCGCAGCTCCACGGTGGTAGTGCCGGCTTTTTTGATCTGTTCTGCGACCTCGCCGTAATCGCGTGGATCCATGACCACCGTCACGCTTTCGTGGTTCTTGGCCGCGCTCCGCAGCATGGAAGGGCCTCCGATGTCGATCTTCTCGATCGCTTCCTGCAGCGTAACCTGCGGCTTGGCCACGGTTTGTTCGAAGGGATAAAGGTTCACTACGACCAGGTCGATCGGATGAATGTCGTGCTCCGCCACCGCCGATTCATGGGCCGCATTGCCGCGAATGTAAAGCAGACCGCCGTGAATCTTCGGGTGCAACGTTTTTACCCGCCCATCGAGCATCTCCGGAAACTTCGTGTAATCGCTTAACTCGATGACCGGCACCCCGGCCTCGCGCAGTGTTTGCGCCGTGCCGCCTGTGGAAATTAATTCCACGCCGGCTTCCGCCAAACTCTGCGCAAATGGCACGAGGCTCGTCTTGTCGTAAACCGAGATCAATGCGCGCTGGATTTTAGACATAAGTCAACCGAACCTGGCTAAAATCACCAGCGCCTGAGGCGCCGTCAATCGCAGAATGATTCGCGTAAGCGACTCGTCGGCTCTGGGCAAACCTTGCCGCCCCATCCTGGGGTTCGAGTTTTTTGCCCTCTGGTGGGATCCGAGCGGGCGCCGTGAACCCTCCTGACGTCGGCTGCTACCTGAGGGTCGGTTCATGGGTAGCTTCGACCTCCGAATTTCGGACGCACATTGGGGCCTTGAACCCAACCCCAATCTCACGTAGCAGCCGAGGTAACGAGGTACACCCTGAGCCTGTCGAAGGGCTCTGATCTTTTTCCCGGAGAACGCGTTGGGGTAGAGTGAGCCTCCTGACGTCGGCTGCTACCTGAAGGTCGGTTCATGGGTAGCCCGGACCTCCGAATTTCGGACGCACATTGGGGCCTTGAACCCAACCCAAATCTCACGTAGCAGCCGAGGTAACGAGGCTCCGATCTTTTTCCCGGAGAACGCGTTGGGGTAGAGTGAGCCTCCTGACGTCGGCTGCTACCTGAGGGTCGGTTCATGGGTAGCAAACACCTGCACATGAGGTGCACGCGCATTGGGGCCATGAACTTCCAATGAAAAAAAACCCTCACCCCCTCGACAAGAGCTTGGACCTCCGAATTTCGGACGTGAATTGGGGCCTTGAACCCAAATCAAACGTAGCAGCCGAGGTAACGAGGTACACCCTGAGCCTGTCGAAGGGCTCTGATCTCTTTCCCGACGAACGCGTTGGGATAGAGTGAGCCTCCTTACGTCGGCTGCTACGAGACAGGAGAGGTTCATGGGTAGGCCGGACCTCCAACTTTTGGACGCGCATCGGGACCTTGAACCCTTCGTTCCCGAAGCCCCCCCCGTGCTTCCGCTTTCCGCTTTCCGCTTTCCGCTTTTCCCCCACGGTTCATGGAGAGCGTCCACCTGCACATCATGTGCACGAACGTTGGGGCCTTGAACCTACACGCAAAAGAAGAGGGTGGCCACTAGGCCAGGATGGCGCGCACGAGTTCGCCGTGCACATCGGTCAGCCGATAGCGCCGGCCCTGATGGCGGAAGGTTAACTTCTCGTGATCGATCCCAAGCTGGTGCAACACGGTGGCCTGGAAGTCATGCACGTGCACCGGATCCGCGACCACATTGTAGGAAAAATCATCCGTCTCCCCATAACTCAAGCCCGGCTTGAAGCCGCCTCCAGCCATCCACATCGTGAAGCAACGCGGATGATGATCGCGTCCGTAATCGCCCTGGCTCAGTTTCCCCTGTGAGTAGGCCGTCCGTCCGAATTCTCCGCCCCAGATGACGAGGGTATCGTCCAGCAAACCGCGTTCTTTCAGGTCGATCACCAAGGCGGCGCAGGCGCGATCGGTTTTGGCGCACTCGTTGCGAATGCTCTTGGGGAGCGCGCCGTGATGATCCCAGCCCTGATGGTAAAGCTGAATAAAACGCAGATCGCGTTCCGCCAGACGCCGGGCCAGCAAACAATTGGCGGCAAAGGTTCCCGGCTGGCGCGCCTCCGGCCCGTACAGTTCGAAGGTCCGCGTCGATTCTCCCGATATATCCAGCACGTCCGGGACCGACGTTTGCATGCGGTAAGCCATCTCGTATTGGGCCACCCGCTGTTCGATCTCCGGCTCGCCCAGATCCCGAAATTGCAGATGATGCAATTCCGCCAGCCCATCCAATTGACGCCGCCGGCCCTCCGCGGTTAATCCCGGGGGATTGTTCAGGTAGAGCACCGGATCCTTTCCGGCCCGGAACTGGACACCCTGATGGAGCGAGGGCAGGAATCCATTGCCCCACAATCGGGAATACAACGGTTGATCGCTGCTGGCATTGCGGGAGATCAACACCACAAACGCCGGCAGATTCTCGTTCGCGCTGCCCAGCCCGTAACTCAGCCACGAACCCATCGACGGCCGGCCGGCCTGCTGAGAGCCGGTCTGCAGGAATGTGATCGCCGGATCGTGATTGATGGCTTCCGTGTGCAGCGATCTGATGAAACAAAGCTCATCCACGATCTGAGCCGTGTAAGGCAGCAACTCGCTCACCCACGCCCCGCAGCGCCCGTGTTGCTTGAACTGAAAGACGGACCCAGCCAGCGGCAACGAAGATTGGTTGGCGGACATCCCCGTCAACCGTTGCCCTTGCCGCACGGAGGACGGCAGCTCCTGCCCGTTCATCCGGTTCAGCGCAGGTTTGTAGTCGAACAGATCCATCTGCGAGGGTCCACCGCTCATGAACAGATAAATGACCCGCCGCGCGCGCGCCGGAAAGTTGGGAAACTCCGGCTGTCCCCGATACGGGCTGGGCGCGAGGCCCGTCGCGTTGACCGACGCCGCGGCGGTGCCGGCACCATTCCACAAGCCGGCGACGGCCGCGCCGCCCAGGCCCAGGCCGAACCGCCCTAAAAAGTCGCGCCGATTCATAGCGATGATTTCATTTAACGTTTCATCACCACGTCATCAAAGCCAAGCAACAGATTGACGACTGCGGTGGCGGCCGCCAACTCGATCTTGTTCAGCGCCGGGTCGCATTTGGCTTCGCCGGTCTTGAGGAGCGCATCGGCGTCCGCCGGGTCGGCTTGGAACAAACCGAGTTGTTCCCGGTAAGTCCTGGTTAACACGGCCAACTCTTCCGCCTGCGGCCGGCGGCCAGTGAGCAAGCGAAAGGCAAAAACCAAACGATCGGCCGGCTGAGGGCCGCCCTCCTGGAGCATGCGTTCGGCGATGCAACGGGCGGCTTCGACGAATTGGGGGTCGTTGAGCAGAACGAGAGCCTGCAGGGGCGTGCTGGTGGCCTGGCGTCGAACGACGCAGGTATTTCGTTCCGACGCATCGAAGGTGGTCATCATGGGCGGGGGCGAGGTGCGTTTCCAGAAGGAGTAAAGACTGCGCCGGTAGAGGGCCGGTCCATGGTCGGGTTCGTATTTCCACCCGGCCGATTTCTCTTCCCAGAGGCCCTCGGGTTGATAGGGCTTCACGCTCGGACCGCCCAGGCGGCGCGTGAGTAAACCGGCCGTGGCCAGCGCCTGGTCCCGCAGCATCTCTGCGGAAAGCCGCGTCTTGGGCCCGCGGCTTAACCATTTATTGTCCGGATCGCGGGCCCACCCTTCCGGGGAAACCTGGGAAGATTGGCGATAGGTGGCGGACAAAGCGATCAATCGATAAAGAGCCTTCGTATCCCAGCCCGAATCCATGAACCATTGCGCGAGCCAATCGAGCAATTCGGGGTGCGTGGGAAGAGTCCCTTGACTTCCAAAATCCTCCGCCGTCACGACCAGACCGCGGCCGAACATCAGTTGCCAGGCCCGATTGACGATGACGCGCGAGGTCAATGGGTTGCGGCGATCGATCAGCCAGCGGGCCAAACCCAAACGGTTGCGAGGCCACGCTGGATCCATGGGCAGGATGGCGTCGGGTGTGCCGGGCTCCACCGCGTCGCCGGGATTGTCGTAGGCCCCTCGTTTCAAAACAAACGTTTTCCGCGGAGTAGGCAGGTCGCCCATCGTCATGATTTCCTGGATGTCATTGACCAGTTGATTTTCTTCGGCTCGGCGGGCCTGGAGAGCGCGGCGGAGTTGTTGGGCGCTGGGATCGACGCGCGCGAAATAATATTCCTGGCTGGCGGGGCCGGGGGTGCGCAAGGCCCCTGGCCAGGAGTTAGGATCCCAAAGCCCGGCCATCTCCAGCCCGGTTACGCAACGATCAAAGATGCGCAATTCATCCACGCAACCGTTCTTGAATCCGCGTCCGCGGAACCTGGCGGCCAGAGTCAGAGGCACGCGATTGGCGAAATCCTTGCGCAGTTGATCTTTTACCACTTCGGTTGGAGCCAGCTGTCCGTTGAGGTAAAGCTTGAGCCCGGCGGCCCGACTCGAGCCGTCGTAAGTGATCCCCAGTTGCAGCCACTCGTCGAGCTTGAGCTTGTCGCGCGTGCGGACCTTGAGGGCGTTGCCCGGCCAGAAATGAACGAGGGCGAAGCTGGCCCGTCCGTCCTCGAGCACCAATTGGTAACCCTGATAGCCGGCATCGCTCCCGGCTTGCTGATGATGGAGCACGACGATCTCGGGTTGCTCTTCCGTGGCCTTAATCCAAAGGCTGAACGAAAATGGGCTGGTCCGGCTGAACTCAGCCACATTTTCGATAGTGACGGCGTTTTCGCCGGTAAAACGCAGGGCCTGGCCAAAGCGGCCGGGTACCGGCTGCGGATGATCGACCAAGCGGGCGGGCGCATTGGTCTGAGGGGAGGCGAGGGCGAGGTTGCTGACGCGATTGCTGACGATGGCATCAAACGAATAATAGCCGACGAGCCCGGGAAAGGGAGCGGAGGCGGGCGGTTCAGCGTGTTTTAGCCAATTGGTGTACTCGACGGTCGGCTGGCGGGTGAGGGCGTCGAGGGCCTCTTCTTGTTCGCGGAGGTTCTGCTTGAGGGTTTGGTGCTGCCGTTCCTGAGCGTCGCTGGCGTAAAGGAGCAGGGCGGGGGTCGGGATGGCATCGGTGAAATGCGAATAAAGACCCGATTCGTCGGTGGAATTGAAGAACGCGAAGAGCCGGTAATAGTCGCGGGTGGAGATGGGATCGTATTTGTGGTCATGACACCGGGCGCACTCCAGGGTCAGCCCGAGAAAAGCGCCAGCCGTGGTATGGACCCGGTCGGCATTATATTCAGCCCTAAATTCCTCCTCCACGCTGCCCCCTTCGTTGGTCTGGCGATGGTTCCGGTTGAAGGCGGTGGCAAGGCGCTCTTGGCGGCCGGCTCCAGGCAATAGATCTCCGGCGATTTGCCAAAGGATGAATTCATTGAAGCGGACGTTGCGATTGAATGCGCTGATGACCCATTCCCGCCAGGGCCAGAGATGATTGTCGCGATCGGCCTGGTAACCGTACGTGTCAGCGTAGCGCGCCACATCCAGCCATTCCGCGGCCAACCGTTCCCCATACCCCGGGCAATCGAGCAACCGGTCCACCACTCGCTCGTAAGCCTGTGGGGAAGTGTCCGAAACGAAAGAATCCATCTCGGCCAGCGTCGGGGGCAAACCAGTCAGGTCCAACGTGAGACGACGCAGGAGCCGTTCCCGCGACGCCTCCGCCCCTGGGTGCAGTCCGTGCACTTCGAGTTGGGCCAGGATAAATCGGTCGATGGCGTTCCTGGACCAGTCTGGATGAGACGTCGGAGCCGGAACGGCCGGCGCGACCACCGGCAGAAAAGCCCAGTGGCTTTTCCATTCGGCTCCTTCCTGAACCCAACGCCGGAACAGTTCGATTTCGTCCGGCTTCAGGCTCAAGTTTGACTTGGGCGGAGGCATCATCTCCTCGGGATCCTGACTGGAGATGCGTCGGATCAACTCGCTGGCGTCCGGATGGCCCGGCTGAAGGATCGGTTGCCCGGTGGTGGTGCGGCGGAAAGCTCCTTCCCGCGTGTCGAGACGCAGTTTGGCTTTCCGGCTCTTTTCGTCCGGGCCGTGACAAGCGAAGCAGCGGTCGGATAAGAGTGGTTTGATCTGGTGATTAAAATCAACGGGGGCCGGCTGGCCGGCGGCCTGCGCGGCGGCGACCCAAATAAAGGCGCCCAGGACGCCCACCGCGAGGCGCGCGCGCCCATGAGATTGGTCCGAATACATGCGGCGACAATGGCGACGATGAATACGAGGCGGGCCGACTTTATCCGGACCTGGGTCAGGACCCAAGGGCGGAATTCGGGAATTAGTGTTGAACGAGCGGACCAAAACTGTAGACTGAAGGCATGTCCGCGAGCGTGACCATGATGAGCGTGAGCATGAATCTGGTGTTGGCTGACGTGACGGGGAGTATTTCCTTGAAGAACAGCGAATTGGTTACTGCTTTATTGATCCTGGTGCTGGGGATCGCGATGGGGATCGGGCTGACGTGTCTGCTCATGGTGGTTCATTTTCTGAGAAAAGGGCGTCTCGTCGCCCGTAACGCCAGTCGGCGCGGGGAATGGTCCGGGCGCGAGCGTCGTTATCATGGTCCGCTGTTCCAATGTCCGGCGCGTTGGTTGGCGGTTCGGAGTGGCAACCCGCTTTTGGTGCAGGCAGCCTTGGGATTGCATAACCCGACGCCCTGTTCGTGGGAGGAAGGATTATCCGCGGCGCATGATCGCCGGTTGTTCATCTCCCCGCCCATTCGTGGTTGGGTGCTGATCATGGGAACCAACCTGCCGGAGCCGAACGAGGACGTGGACAAGTGTTACCGTTTTGTTTTGGAACTGAGCCGGAAACTGGGCCAAGTCCAGTTTTTCAGCGTGAATCGAGCGGTCAATCATCATGCCTGGGTTCAAGCGGACCAGGGCGCCATCGTGCGCGCCTATGCGTGGGCCGGGCGCACCGTGTGGAACCAGGGCAACGCGACCCGCGCTGAAATGGAACTGGGGTTGCGCTGCTTTACTTACGGGGAAGGCGAGGAACGAATCGACTTTGGGCGCCCGGACCCGGCCGCTCTTAACACCGAACGGCTCCCGCTGCTGGCGGCGCGCTGGAGCGTGGATCCCACCGCCATCGATCCACGGATGCTCCGCGAAAATCAGGGCATCGCCGGCCAGTTGTCCCGTTCCCGCACCCACTAAAACAGCCTGAAGACAATTCTATGTCACTGGACGTGGCGCTCTTTGAGTTCCCGAAGGATTTGGTTTTAAAGGATGGTTTCAGTTGCCTGCTCCGCCCCCTGGAGGCGACCGACGAACTGGCATTCCATGAATTTTTCCTGGCTGTGCCCACCCACGAACGCATGTTCATCAAACATCGCGTCACCGAACCGGAGGTGATCAAGGAATGGTGCAAGAACATCGATCTGGGCCGCAACCTGCCTTTGCTGGCCGTGCTCGAGGGCCGCATCATCGCCTGCGCCACGCTCCACCAGCAGTTGGGCGGATGGAAACGGCACATCGGCCGCGTCAGCGTGCTGGTCCATCCCAAATTCCGTGGACGCGGCCTGGCCAAGGCGTTGATCACCGAAATCCTTTGCCTGGCCCGCCAAGTCGGGCTCGAGAAAGTCGAGGCCGAGTTTATCGGCGACCAACAAACCGCCCTCAAGATGTTTGGTTTGCTGGGTTTCCTGCCGCTCTGCCGGTTGGCCGACTACGTCAAGGACATGGAATCCGTCACGCACGATTATATTCTGATGGGCCTGGATCTGAAGACGGACGAAGAATACACCGGCATGGGTTGAACGGGGCCTGGCTGCTGGCCCTTCCGACTGGCCGCCGTCTGACTATTCCTATTCACCGTGAGCGCTCCCGAGACTTGTCCTGAGTGCGGCGCCATGGTTCCGCCCAATGCCCGGGCCTGCCCAGAATGCGGCGCCGATGAAGAAACCGGTTGGTCCGAAAAAGCGCACGCGCAGCGTCTGGGCATCCCCGACGACGACTTCGACTACGACGAGTTCGTAAAGGAAGAGTTCGCGGTCGGCGCACGCGGCCGGGACCGAGTCAAACCGCGCGGGATAGGCTGGCTTTGGTGGTTGGTGGCCTTGGCGTTGCTGCTGGCTTTTGCTTTCTCTTTTCTGTCCCACGCCTTCCGGTGAAGCCTGAATTGGATGCATCGCTCCAGCAACCGGCGGGTGATCCTGCTGTTTGGCCCCTGGATCCAGCCGTCTGCTTTCTCAACCACGGTTCTTTTGGGAGCTGTCCGCGGCCGGTCCTGCAATTTCAACAGGAGCTGCGCGCCCGATTGGAACGTCAGCCCGTGCGCTTCTTTGTCCGGGACTGGGAAGGACTTTGGGACGAAGCCCGTCATGAGCTTGCCCAATTCCTGCAAGCGGACCCCGACGGGCTGGTTTTTGTTCCCAACGCCACGGCCGGGGTCAATGCCGTCTTGCGTTCGTTGCGTTTTACGCCCGAGGACGAATTACTGGTGACCGATCACGAATACAACGCGTGCGCCAATGTCCTGAAATTCGTCGCCGAAATGAGCGGCGCGCGGGTCATCACGGTTGCCATCCCGTTTCCGTTGCGGGACCCGGAGGAGATCATCCCTGCGATCCTGGAGCGGGTGACGCGTCGCACCCGTCTGGCGCTTTTGGATCATGTCACCAGCCAGACCGGCCTGATTCTGCCGTTGCCACGGTTAGTGGCGGCCTTGGCGGAACGGGGCGTGGACACGCTCGTGGACGGCGCGCATGCGCCAGGGATGTTGCCCTTGGATCTCAACTCATTAGGCGCCGCCTATTACACGGGCAACTGCCACAAATGGCTCTGTGCCCCGAAAGGCGCTGCCTTCCTGGTGGCGCGGGCGGACCGGCGCGCAGGCCTCCGGCCGCCGGTGATCAGTCACGGCGCGAACTCGCCGAGAACCGATCGTTCGAAATTTCTCATCGAGTTTGGATGGATGGGCACGGGTGATCCCACGCCTAGTTTGTGCGTGCCGGAAGCCATCCGGTTCCTGCGTGCTTTGCTGCCCGGGGGTTGGCCGGCCATTCAAGAGCGCAACCGGCGCCTGGCTCTGGCGGCCCGCGCGGTGCTTTGTCAGGCGTTGGAACAGACGCCGCCTGCTCCGGAGGAATGCATCGGGTCGCTGGTGTCATTGCCTATGCCGGACGCCGAGAGCAGCGAACCGTCCCGCTCGCCCCTTTATCTGGACCCGCTCCAGGATGAACTGCTCAATCGATATTCGATCGAAGTCCCAATTATTCCCTGGCCGCAGCCGCCGCAGCGTTTGCTGCGCATCTCCGCTCAACTTTACAATTCGTTGCCGCAATACCGGCATTTGGCGTCTGCGTTACGCGAGCTTCTGCATCGTCAGTAACTCCTCTCGGCCATCAGATCGCTGCGGGTGCTGCAGCGCGATTTCTGCGGCGCGGGCCGGTGGACGATTGTCGGAGTTTGCGCCAGAAGTTGCGGCGTCGCCGGCTGGTTTCCTCCGCCGAGTAGATTATTTGTGCCAGCTTGCGAAAGCCCTGGTCGAGTTGGGCCGCGGACATTTGTTTGGGAGCGATGTTGATATCGAACAGGGTGCACTTGTGCCAGGCTCGATCTTCGAGCAGGCGTCCTTCGTCTTTCAACCGTTGGTAAAGCGGCGTTCCTGGAAACGCAGTCAGCACGGTGATCTGAACCTCGTATAACCCCGATTGCCGCACGAACTCGAGTACTTCATCGAACACTTCCGGAGTGTCCCCATCCAGGCCCAGAATAAAACAGCCATTCACGGTAATACCGTGGAGTTGGATCTTTTCGATGGCCGCCAAGTAACGATCGCGTTGACGCGCTTTCCAGTCCGTCTTGAGCTCGACTCCGGCCAGGCTGGTTTGGCGCGGACTCTCCAATCCGATCAAAATCTGCTGGCAACCCGAGTCGCGCATCAACCCCAGCAGCTCCGGATCCTCCGCCACGCCCAAGTCCGCTTCGGTGAACCAACGGATTCGTTCGCGGGCCAGCTCGCGCAGCAATATTTTGTAGTGTTCGCGCTGCACAAAACTGTTGTCGTCGGCAAATTCGATGAAAGGCTGGGCCCAGATGGATTTAATCGCCTGGATTTCCGCGAGCACTTTGGGCACCGGTTTCACCTTGTAACGAGGGGTCAACAGGATGGAGCTCGCGCAGAACTCGCACCGATGCGGGCAGCCGCGGCTGGTCTGGACAGTGATCCGGTTGTATTTGGCCGGGTCCAGCAACTCGAAACGAGGGCAGGGCGCCTGCGTTAAATCGAATCCGCCGCGCGTGGCCTGCCTATAGCGCGGCTTGAGCGCGTCCCTTTGCCAATCCCGCAACAGTTCCGGCCAGACCGGCTCGCCTTCCCCCACCACCACCGAATCGCAGTGGGCGAGCGCTTCCTCCGGTTCGCAAGAAACATGCAGACCGCCCATCACCACCGGCACGCCGCGGCTTCGATAATAATCGGCTACGGCATAGGCTTCATAGATTTGCGCCGATAACGACGTGATCGCCACCAGGTCGCAGTTGTCCGGAAGCGGCCCCGCGCTTTTCAGGTCCAGGATTTCCTGGTAAGCGACGGAAAAACAGCTCGGCGTCAGCGCCGCCAAAGTAAGGAGCGAAAGACTGGGCAATGAGGCGATGACCTGGCTGCGTTCCACGAAGCCTGGCAGCGTCAGGCCAAGCTTCATCAGGTCCTCGTTTTGTGCCCGCACACCGCTCATGGCGATGAGCCCGATTCGATGGTTATTCATGGTGGGTAATCTCAGGATAGCCGATCGGACTCTTTCCAGTCTCGGCCCGGCGCGCGCTCGCAGTCCGATCCAGCGCAACAACGGATCCCGCCAGCTGGAGGGTGTATGCAAAGACGATGGCTGCACCCACCACCAGACTCACCACCGGCACGGCAAAACATCCACGAACGGCGGGCCGGTGAGCGGTCCACAGGCAACACAGCGGCATGGTCAAGGCCCCGACGATGAACAGGCCCGAAGCCAGGGCGATCCAGCCGGTGCGTGTTCCCAGGAGCGAGGCGGTCGAGTGAAACATCCAATTGGCCAGGCCCAAGCCGAAGAACGAAATATGACCCAAACGATAAAGACGCCGTTGATGGCTGGTATAACCGCCCAGCCAATCTTCCCGATGAAATCCCAGGCCCAACCCCAGCCCGGAGAGGAACCCGCACAGGATCCATAACCAGGCCAGAGCCAGGTTCCAGGTTGGGCATAGTTCGTTCATGTCTAGCCCGGGCTAGGAGTCTCAAGCCAGCTCTTGCGGGCGTGAAGGTAAGGAAGGTAGGCTGGGAATGGTAATCGATAATCTGGCAACGGTCATCGAGTCCATCAATTCGTGAATATTCATCACCTGGAATTGTTTTATCATGTGGCCCGCCACGGCGGGATCAGCGAGGGCGTGCGCAACATGCCTTATGGCATCCAACAGCCCGCCATGAGCAGTCAGATCATTCAGCTGGAACAACACTTGGGCGTAACCCTCTTCCAACGACGCCCCTTCCAGCTGACGCCGGCCGGCCAAGAGCTCTTCGCTTTTATCAGGCCGTTCTTTGAGCAACTCGAAAGCGTCGAGGAAAAGCTCCGCAGCGGCGGCACCTATGAACATGTCCGCATTGGCGGCGCGGAAATTATTCTGCGCGACCATCTACCTGGCCCTTTGCAGGCTTGGAAGAAGAAATTCCCCGGCCTGCGGGTGACCCTTCGTTCCGGTTACCTGCCGGAGTTGGAAGGGTTGCTGCAGAGGAAGGAGCTCGATTTCGCGGTCACTCTGCTGGAAGACAAGCTGCCGCCCGGCCTCACTGGCGTGCCGCTGCTTCAGTTATCGCTCGGATTGCTGGTTCCCAAGGCCAGCCCGTTTCGTTCCGCCGAAGATCTTTGGCAGCGGGACAAGATTGATGACGCTTTGATCTGTCTGCCGTTGCGCGAGCCGATCACTCGCCGGTTTCAGGAGGGACTGGCCAGTCGGGGGGTGGAATGGTTCGCCGGGATCGAGGTCAGTTCCCTCGATGTGCTCGAGGCTTATGTGCTGAATGGCTACGGCATCGGGCTGACGGTGATTGCGCCCAAAACACCCGTGTCGTCTGGAGTGCGCGTGTTGGCGTTGCCGGATTTCCCGCAGGTGACCATCGGCGCCTTGTGGCAAGGCAAACTCACCCCCATCCTGCAAGCCTTGCTAAACTCTCTTCAGGAACGCGCCAAGCAACTCACCGTGCGGTGAACGGTTCAGGGTTCCCGGTTCGCGGTTCAGGGTTCACGGTTCGGGGTTCAGGGTTCAAGGTTCAGGGTTCGCGGTTCAGGGTTCAGGGCGGCGAAGCGAGCCTCTTTTGCCATTCTCACCCCTCGCGGCCCTCTCCCCGTTGAGGCCGTTGAGGGGAGAGGGAGTCAGCAGCTCGTCGAAGGGCGTTACAAAGTGACTCGGCCCCGCCCTTGAAGACCGCTCTGTCCCCAACCCTGAACCCTGAACCCCGAACCCTGAACCCCGAACCCTACAGTGGTCCCTTGAGGCCGCGGCGCCAGAGTTCAAAATGGTAAAGCGCCACCAGGACGAGCGGGTGGCGGATCTTTTCGGCCGCCACCAGTTCGGGTATTTGCGCCACGGGCACCAGGCGGGTGATCAGATCTTCCCCGCTGTCGAATTGCACCTCGTGTTGGCGGGTGCAGTTCTCCACCAAGACAAAATGACAGGTGTTATTCATGATGGCCGGGTTGGCGAAGGCGCTGCCTAACCGTCGCGGGTTCTGGCCCGCATACCCGGTTTCCTCCTGCAATTCGCGCACGGCTGTTTCCACCGGCGACCGATCGCCTGCATCCATGATGCCTCCGGGCGTTTCCAACTCGACCGTGTTGGTCCCGTGGCGGAATTGTTCGACCATGACCAGATGATCGTCGGGCGTGACGGCCAGGACATTCACCCAGTCCACGCATTCGATGATGAAAAAGTTATGGGGCTGACCGGTGCGCGGGGAGATTTTTTCGTCTGAACGCACCGTGAAGATCCGGTAGTCGCCGGAGGGCTGGGATCGCAGATGGCGCCAGGGACGGATCATGGAGAGCTTCGACCTCCGAATTTCGGACGCACATTGGACCCATGAACCCAATCCAATCTCACGTAGCAGCCGAGGTAACGAGGCTCTGATCTTTTTCCCGGAGACCGCGTTGGGGTAGAGTGAGCCTCCTGACGTCGGCTGCTACCTGAGGGTCGGTTCATGGGTAGCCGGGACCTCCGAATTTCGGACGCACATTGGACCCATGAACCCAAATCTAACGTAGCAGCCGAGGTAACGAGGCTCTGATCTCTTTCCCGACGA
>DATLUX010000243.1:0-16764 GCA_035577805.1 Verrucomicrobiia bacterium | reverse complement strand
GATACCAATAGCTGGTGATTTCGCGCCGGGCCTGATACCGCGCACCGGCCCCGCCATCGAACCCATCAAAACTCGGCGGGCAAAGAAAGAGGGTCTTGCTCATGGGGAACCTTCAACCTTCGCACGCGCAATGGGGATCATGGGCACACCCCATTCGACAACGTTCAACGTTCAAGGTCCAACGTTCAACTTTCAACGAAAAGAGAGAGCGGTTGAACGTTGAGTAAGCCTCCTGACGTCGGCTCCTACCAGAGGGGTGAGGTTCATGGAGAGCTTCCACCTGCACGTCATGTGCACGCGCATTGGGACCTTGAACCCAACCCAATCTCACGTAGCAGCCGAGGTAACGAGGCTCTGATCTTTTTCCCGGAGGACGCGTTGGGGCAGAGTGGGCCTCCTGACGTCGGCTGCTACCTGAGGGTCGGTTCATGGAGAGCTTTCATCTGCTTTTGCACGCACATTGGGACGATGAACGCGGACATTCGGCATTCGGCACTCCGCACTCCGCACTCCGCACTCCGCAGTCCGCATTGGAATGCGCCTCCTGACGTCGGCTCCTACTCGAGATGGCCGGTTGAGCGCAAGATGGGCAACCGTTGGAGCGGAGTACGGAGCGAAGCCAGCAAAGTCAGGAAGGTGGCGGCGAGCCCGACCACGGGTCCAACCAGCAGCACGAACGGATTCCAACTTCGCGTCAAGGCGGCGTAGAGACCAGCCGCGACTAAGGCAGCACCGATGGTGCTGGCGAACGCGGCGACAAACACGTAACCCCAACGAACGACCTTTTTCCCTTGCCGATTCCCGACGAGGCTGAACATCGGCCGTCACGTGTCGCTTTTGGCCGCGATCCGGGCGAGGAGCTCATCGCGCTGGGAGGTATCGCCGCTGCCGCAGCCACCCGCTGCATCGGCGGTCCGCAAAGCCGCTTTGGCTTCGGCGAGATGTCCCTTGCCAATCGAGACGCCGTTAAAAGCCTTCACCAGGGCACCGGGGGCATAGGGCCTGGGTTTGGGCGAGAAGTTGTATTTGAAATTCTTCCAATTATCGCCCTTCTGATAATTGGTGCCGAGGGCGCCGCTAGGATCATACCCGCAATGCACCATGCAATTCTCGCACCGCGGGTCGCGGGCCTTGCCATCGACGACGCCATACTTGTTCCAATCGACCTTCTCCAGCATCTCCTGGTAGCCGCCGTAATGGCCCTCCGTCATCAGGTAACAGGGCGCTTTCCAACCGCGGATGTTGCGGGTGGGAATGGCCCAGGCCGTGCAGGTAAGCTCGCGTTTGCCGGCCAGGAATTCCTGGTAAACCGGTGTGCCAAAAATGGTGAAACGTCTGCCCCACTCCTCGATCTTCGCGAATTTCTGGCGGGTCATCTCGCGAGTCAGAAAGAAATCCTGCGGTTTCTTGCCCAGGCGTTTGACCATGTCTTTCTTGGCGGCGTCGTAGTCGTAGCCAGGGGAAATGGTATGGCCGTCCACTTCGAGAGAGCTGAAGAATTCGAACATGTGTTCGATTTCCTGCACGTCGGTTTCCTTGTAGACGGTGGTATTGGTGGCGACCTGGTAGCCGAGGATTTTGGCCATGCGGATGGCGGCGACACATTCCTGGAAAACGCCTTCCCGTTCCACGATGAGGTCATGCGTGTATTCCAGGCCATCGATGTGCACATTCCAATACATCCAGCGACTGGGAGAAATGACGACTTTCTCACGAGCCTTGGCGCCGGCGCCGCGAATGGTTTCGGCCTCTTTATCCGTGACCAGCTTGGCGTCCAGCAATTCCCGAAGCTTTCCTTCCAGGGCCGGACTGTAATGCGCGGCCAAATAATCCCGCATCTTTTTCCGCATGAACATGCCGTTCGTGCAGACATAGACCACGCGGCCCTGCTGCAACAGGCCCGCGATCAGTTCTTCGATCTTGGGGTAAATCAACGGTTCACCGCCGCAGATGCTGACCATGGGCGCCTCGCATTCGGTCGCCGAAGCCAGGCAATCCTCCAGGTCCATCATGTCCTTGAGGCTGGTGGAATATTCGCGGATGCGTCCGCAACCGGTGCAGGTGAGATTACAGGTGTGAAGCGGTTCCAGCTGCAGGACCATGGCAAACTTCGGGGTCTTGCGCAGCTTATGCTTGACGATATGGCTGGCGATCTTCGCCGTCAGCGCGAGCGGAAAGCGCATAAGGTTTTAGTTTGCTTGGGAGATGCTTTGGACGGAATCTCGCTGCGGAAGCGATGCGGAAGCCGGACCGGCCGCGAGAGGAACCAGGGAGACCGGCTCCGTAGAAATCGGGGCGGATACGGCAGGCGTGGCAGGCGAGGCCTGCCCGAAGAAGCCGGGCAGGAGGAAGGTCGCCGGCGACACACTTTGTGTTGTGTTAATGCCACTGCATCCTGCGCCCGATAACACCAAGGCGAGGCCTATGACCAGCCGGGCTGGCTTCCAATCCAATTGCACGCCACATATTAGATCGCGCAGAAATGATGGCAATAGCTAATTCGAACACGTTTTTGACGGCAGCACCCGCCGAAAAGGCCAATCCGGATAAGCGGCGCCGCGGCCGACGCCACCGCCGCATCTCCTGGTGCGTCACCGGCATCCTGGTTGGCTGTGTCCTGGCCCCCACCGGCGTCAACCGGCTCCACGGCCAGACCACAGCGGCCCCGGGCGAACATCTGACCCGCTATTACCGTGAACTTTATGATGAAAGCAAAAAACGGTGTAACCAGGAGACCAATAGCGTCGAAGTCGCCTGGATGTTTGCTCAGGCTTGCTTCGACTGGGCTGAATTTGCCACCAACGATAATATGCGCGCCGACATCGCCCAGGAGGGAATCGCCGGCGCTCGCCGCGCCGTCCAGCTCGATGAGCATTGCGCCCAGGGTTACCACTATCTTGGGTTGAACCTCGGCCAACTCGCCCGCACCAAAATGTTCGGCGCGCTCAAGCTGCTGGGCGAAATGGAAGCCAGCTGGAAAAAAAGCATCGCCCTCGATCCCAATTTCAAATTCGCGGGCGCCCATCGTTCGCTCGGGCTGCTTTACCGCGACGCTCCGGGCTGGCCTACCAGCCTGGGAGATCGATCCAAGGCCCGCTTTCATCTCAAGAAGGCCCTCGAAGTGGCCCCCACCTATCCCGATAACCACCTCACGCTCATCGAAACTTACCTGGGCTGGGGCGAGAAAAAAAACGCCGCCCCTCTTATTGCAGGACTCGAGAAGATTTTTGAAGCGGCGCGCAAACAATTGACCGGCGACGACTGGGTGCTTTCATGGGGGGATTGGCAGGAGCGTTGGAAGAAAATCAAGGCCAAGACGACTGTCGCCGCAGCCCGCAGCCCGCGCCAGACGCCTTGAGGCGAAGCGACCGTCGGTCACTTGTTGCCCACACACCAGAGATGCTGGTAAGTGCGGATGAAGATCTCGCCGTTCGACGGCACTAACGAAGCCATGGTGGTTTCGCTGACGGCATTGGTGGCGAGTACGGTGAATTTCGGGCTGGCTTTCAGAACGAAAGCTTCCCCGCTTTGATTGATCGAATAGAGCCGATCGCCCGCCAGGACTAGCGAAGACCAGTTGTCTGCCTTGGGCGCGGCGCCTTTCAAGCGTTCCTCCCAGATCAGCTTTCCGGTTTGGAGCTCGAAACATTCGGCCACACTGGGATCAGTATGGATGTAGATGTGGCCAGCGTAGATCACTCCCGAACCGATTCGCTGCTTGGTGCGAGGATGATGCCACAGACGCTGGGCCGTGACATCACCGCTGCCGCCTGCTTTAACCGCCAGTGCTTTTCCGGAGAACCCGCCCATGGCTACAAGCGTTTGAGTCCCCTCGTCGTAGAGCGGGGAGGTATAGACCAATGGGTTTAACCCGTCACACCACCAAAGTTCACGGCCGGTTCTGGGCTCGAACCCAATCAATCGATTGGGCCAGCTCAAGATCAGTTCCGGCCGGTCACCGGCCCGGATCAGAACTGGTGTGCTCCAGGAACCGGCCCAGACGGCCTTTTCTTGCTCGGGCTTCTTCACGCCTGAATCGGCGTTCGGTTCGGTCACGCGCCAGAGTTCCTTGCCAGTCCTTGCGTCCATCGCAACCAAAAAACTCGGTTCCCCCGGACCGAAATTGAGCAAGCATAAGTTGTCATAAAGGACAGGAGAGGAAGCGTTGCCCCAGATATGATTCTGTTTGCCGAGTTCCTTTCGCCAAAGCTCTTTTCCATCGAGATCGTAACAATACAAACCGGCTGAACCGAACCAGGCCACCACCCGTTGCCCATCGGTGACCGGAGAAGCGGCGCATTGGGGATTGGTGGCATGACTGGGCTCGTCTTCTTTCTGGAGGACACCCTGTTGCCAAAGCAGATGTCCGTCCATCCGATCGAAACACAACAGGGCCCGTCGCTGTTCATGCGCGATGGCTTGAGTGACAAAAACGCGGTCGCCCCAAACGATCGGTGTGGAGTTGCCACGATCAGGCAGCGGAGCTTTCCAGCGAATATGGTTGGTCGCGCTCCAATACAACGGAAGATCCTTCTCTGGGCACACGCCCGTACCTTGTGGACCGCGCCAAGCGGGCCAATTGGCGGCATCGATGGGGACAGCGCCCAGCAAGGCTAATGCAAGTGGCAGCAAGGACTCCGGGAGGTTCATGTGGTCAGTGAATCATCTCCGCGCGCCTTCGGGAAGAGTCAATGTTTCTTGTCACTTGTTCCTGGTTCCTGGTTCCTAGTTCCTAGTTCCTGGTTGCTGGTTGCTGAGTCTCTGTGTCTCACGGGGAACCGACAACAGTTTCCTGGTTGCTCCCGCGCTGTTTTCAGGGCGACAATCCGTGCGGTGATTTTGAACAGGAGGTAAGGTTAACGCGGCACCAATTGCAGCTTCTCTGTTTGCTCTCTCCGTTGGCTCCGTTGGCTCCTGTTCAAGCGAAGGGGTTTGAACAGGAGGTCGCAGAGATAACAGAGAGCGCGTCGGAGGATGAAGTCGCGGATCCTGCTCAGGACAAACTCCGAATTCGCCCATTTGCGGAGTCGCCCAAGGTCAGATCTCGGAACACTATTTCTTTTTGGAATAGCGTGGTTGGTAGAGCTGAACCTCCACGCCGCCTGGCATTTTAAAATGCGTCACCAAGCCGTAGCCGTGATCGGCGATGCCGCCGATGAACTCCACCCCGCGCCGTTGCAATTCCTCGACGGTCTGCTGAATGTCATCACAATAAAAGGAGATGTCATGCGTGCCGGGCGGCGCGCCCTCAGCCGGGTCGGCCGGATGACAACCCATGTCGGCCTCCGGCAGGTCGAAGATCAACCAGCCCTCACCGACGTCCGTATGGGGAAAACCCAGCTTGTCTCGAAGGAACGCGCGCAATTCCTCGGGTTGCGAGGAATAAAACATGGTGTGAACGCCTTTGATCATATGACTGAGCAAAGACTCTAGTTCGAGGGTCGCTACCCCAGCAAGCTCACATCACCCATTACGGCCGCACATCGATGTTCTCGTAGACCCCGGCCTGCACCGTCCATGGTTCCTCCGATGGATTGCAGAAAGAGACTTTGCCGCGACAAATCACTCCGGGACCGAACTGGACTCGCCCTTGAACATTGACGCTGTCGGCCTCGAGCAGCGAAGGAGGGCCTTTGGGAAACAAAGATTCGAAGTCCGCGATGGTCTTGTAGTGTTTCGCGTCGAGCTCGACCACGGGTGGAACACCGCCTCGTTTTGGGGCCAGGAGCAGCCGGCTGTCGGCCGTGACTTCATAGGCATCGGAACGAACCGCCAGCAGATCGCCGGTGCCTTTGACCGGCGCAAAACGGCTGCGCGGGACCAGCACCGCGCCGGCTCTTTCGAAACATTCGATGGCGGCGCCCATGGCGGTCTCCAGCTGAACCACCTTGGTCGAAGCAGCATCTCTTGGATCCACAGTCTTCTGATTGGCAATCAGCGGCAGCGGCAAGAGTCCGCGCTTCTTTTGCAGTTCCTGTTTCAGATGATCGAGGCGCACCCAGAGATTGTTGGTATTGAAATAGCGATGACGCGTGATGTCCTGAAACGCAGCGGCGTCAGCGGACGGACATTGCGCGGACTCACGCAGGACCAGACGCCCGTCCGCACGGCGGCGGGCCAGATGGCCGCCCTTGCGGTCGGCTGCAGTGCGCTGGGCCACTTCCATCAGAAAGGACAGGCCCGAATCGGCGAAGTAATCGAGCAGACACGGATCGACAGTGGCGCCGAGGTTATCGGAGTTGGAGACGAAGGCGTATTGGACGCCCCGGGCCAGCAGATCATCCAGCAAACCGGAGCCGAGCATCGACGGGTAAATGTCGCCGTGCCCCGGCGGACACCATTCGAGTTCAGGCTGACGCGGCCACGTCACGGGCTTCAGGCTGGCGGCCTCCAGCTTCGGGACCTTGCTTTGCAGGAAGTCAATCGGGCCCTCATCGAACAGCTGCGGGTAGCGGCCGCGCAGGTAATCGAGGCTGTCTCCCTGCGTGGAGAAACTATTCATCAAGAAGAACGCGGGCCGGGGCCGGCCGGTGAGTTTGCGTAAATGAAGCAGTTGCCGGGCGATGAAATCGAGAAAGGTATCGTCTCCTCTCACTTTGATGAGGGATTTGGCTTGCTCGAGACCCATGCCGGTTCCCAAGCCGCCATTGAGCTTGATCACCACCAGTTGATCGATGCGGGACGGCTCGAACCCGGCCCGGTTCGGCAGATCATCCAGCGCCGGCAACTCCACTACGTGGCCCACGGACTCTTCCGGGAGCAACCCGGTCTCGCCGCCGATAAAGCGCGACAACGAATCGGTAAACGCAGCAATGACCGGCCCGGTCGCGCCCGCCGCGCGCATTTTGTCCGCCGCCAGCGCAGAAAGTTGATCGAAGTTATGCACGTTAGGTCAGCAGCAAGCCCTGGCGCATGCATTTACCCGCTCCGCTAGCCGGAGGCAAGCGCCCCTTTGAAGAAGGCCGCGATTTGTTCGGATTTGGTTGCGGTTCTGCCGCGCTGTGTTCTTTGTGGTCAACCCCTCCACGGTAGAGATCGCCACGGAGCAAAGCACCAGCCGACATGGAACAATCTCGCACTCTTTGCCGTTCCCACCTGCCCTGCTCCCCCGTTGAGGGGAGAGGGAGACCGTGTACACTGCGGCCAAGCGACTCAGATCGACGATCAGGCCCCTACGGAACAGGTGGCGGGGCGGGCGGGTTTCCTGATGCAGGAAAGGCGAGCCGTAGAAATTGATGCGCGTTGGTCATCGGCAATAGCACCAGGATGGTTGCCGAATTCTCGTTGGTGACGAGCGCGTATGGGAGCGGAACGAATGGAAGCGTGAGATCGTCGGTGCCTTCCAAAACATAACCGGCGGACGCGATGGGCCAGGAGACAAGCAGGCCGCTGGTTCTTCGTTGCGCGGTGAGAACCGGGCGCGCGGCCAACGGGATGCCAGTCAGGGCCAGTCCATGACCCGGACCTGCGGCAAGGAGCACCGCGTTGAGTAATCCCGGCGGCACGCTGATAATTCCGTCGGAGAACCGATTGGCGGCGCCCCAGGCAATGATCCGGCCGTCGGCCCGTAGGGCCATGCTGTAATCCTGGCCGGCCGCGATCGCGATGATGTTGGTTACGCCTAATCGGAGCAGAGCCGCATTGTCCGAGGTGGGCGAGCCGGTCAGTTGCCAATCGTTGTTGTCACCCCAGGCTTGCACGAGGCCGGAGCGGAGCAAGGCCAGGCTATGCTGATATCCTGCCGCGATGGCGATCACGTTGGAGAGGGCCATGGGCGGCTGTGGCGGCTGTGCCTGGCCAGAGAGGTTGTTGCCCCAACCCACCAGCAATCCGTTGTCGCGCAGGGCAAGGCTGTGGTTTCCACCCGCGGCGACAGCGATGACATTCGAGAGACCCGCCGGCACATTCAGTTGGCCGAACGTGTTTCGGCCCCAAGCGAGCACCGTTCCGTTGCGGCGCAGCGCCAGGACATGGTTCGTACTGGCCGACACGTGCAACACGTTGGTTGCGGCTGGGGAAACCAGGGGCGCGGGCCAGGAGCTGCGTCCGGCGCCCAGCACGAGGCCATTGTCCAAAACCGCCAGGCTATAATCACCGGCTGCCGCAATGGCAACGACATTGGAACGGCCGGCGGCAATGCCCAATTGTCCAACCGTGTTCTGGCCCCAGCCAATCACCGTGCCGTTTTGGCGGAGCGCGAGGTTATGTCGGAATCCGGCGGCCAATGCGATCACGTTGGAGAGGTTGGCCGGGATGGGGGTGCTGGTTTCATTGGCAGAGCCCCAAGTGACGACGCGTCCGCCCGGCGCCACGACTTGCAGCAACAGATCCAGGCTGGCAGGCGACGCGTGGGCCGCGTCAGTGTACGGGCTGGTGACCGACAGATGATACGAGCCGCTTTGACGGAACTGGAGGTTCGTCAGCGCGAGGATCGAATTACTGACAAGGATGCCGCCCATTGAGGCGCGCCAGGCGAATTGGAGCGGGGGCGTGCCCGTGGCTTCAGCCTGGAAAGACAGGTCGGCGCCTTCGGGAAGCGTCACGGTTCTGTGGTCGAAAATGGTTTCGCTGGTGTCGGTCCTGATTCGAGGCCGCTGCCAGACGGTTAGCGTGAGACTGGGACTAAGCACGTTCGTGAACGGATTCTGAACGCGCAATTGGTACGAGCCGGCATCGGCGAGTTGAACATTCGCCAGCGCTAGCGTCGGGTTAGTGGCCCCAGCGATGGGCGCGCCTTTGGCATACCACTGAAATTCCAACGGCGGCGCTCCCACGACATTGGCGGTGAGAACAAGCTTTTGTAGCTCGAGGATTTCTTGCGAGAACGGGAACTCGAGGAACACAGGCGTGAACAAGGTAAGTGTGGCTGGACGACTAAAGACGCGCTGGCGGTTGGCGGACACGATCACGCGGTAGCTGCCCACGTCCGCAGCCGAGACTTTGACCAACTCCAGCGCGGCATTGGTTGCTCCAGGCAGATCCGCGCCTTGATGCTGCCATTGATAACTCAACGGTGCGGGGGAGGGCGAGGGGGAAGGGGAAGACGCGAGCACCTCGAACCGAACGGTAGCGTGTTCGTTGGTGATGACGGATCGAGGTTGAGTAAGAAGGCTGGGCCAAACGGGAACTCCGACCAGCGCGAGGTTGTGCGATACACCGGCGGAGATCGCGACCACATTCGACGATACGGTGGGCGGAATGGCGGCCTGACCATTGCGGTTATCGCCCCACGCAGCCATCGTTCCGTCGCGTCTCAGCGCCAGGCTATGCCGGTTGCCCGCCGAAATGGCCACCACATCGCTCAAACCGGCCGGCACCTGGCTCTCCGGGAAGTCCGAGCGATCCGGCCAGGCCGCCACGGTGCCGTCGTCGCGCAGCGCCAGATAATGGATACCGGCTGCGCTGATGGCGATCACGTTGGACAAATTGTCCGGCGGCGGCCAGGCGTTGCCTAACGCCACGACTCGGCCATCGCGTCGCAGCGCGATGGCGTCAAAGGTCGAAGCGGCCACCGCCGTCATATTGCTCAATCCCGTGGGCACCGGTGTGGAGAACGGCTTTCCCCAAAACCGCAAGGAGCCGTCCGCTTGGACGGCGAGGCTGACGTCGCCGCCGGCGGCAATCGAGATCACGTTCGACAAGCCGGCTGGAACATTGGTGGCACCTGAAGCCGCATCGCCCCAGGCCACTACCGTGCCATCCGCTCGGCGCGCCAACAGATGATTAAAGCCCACGCTCACTTCCACCATATTGGTCAAACCGGGCGGCGGCCGAAGCGTGGACGTGGCATTGCGTCCCCAAACCGTGACGGAACCATCCTGAGTCACGGCGGCGCTGATGCTATCACCGGCCGTGATGGCGATGACATTCGAGAGCCCGATCGGAACGAGGGTTTCGCCGCTAAAATCTCCGCCCCAGGCGCGCACGGCGCCGTCCGGCACGCGCACTTGGAGAATGGCCGCTCGGCTGGTGGCCACGCCGTAGGCGTTGGTCACGACGACGGAATAGGCTCCTGCCCGATCGACGTCCGGTCGTTGCAATAGGAGCAGCGCGTTGGTTGCGCCCGGCAGGTTGGTGCCTTCCAGGCGCCACTGGTAACGAAGCGGCGCAGTGCCGTTCGCTTCAACTCGGAAGGTAGCATTCTCTCCGAGAAGGACGATTTGGTTGGTAGGCTCGACCGCAATGCGTGGCGAAAAAACCACGTTGAGCCGGATGGGCGGATTGGTCACTGAACCTGATGAGTTCATCGCCACCAAGGTGTAACGACCGGCATCGGCGCTTTGCACCGTGGACAGGAGCAACACGGGTTGGGTGGCATTCGGGATGGCGCCGTCGTTGAAGTACCATTGGTAGGCAATCGGCGCCGCTCCGAGAACCGTCACGCTGAGCCGAGCCGGGCTGCCTGCGAGGATGGTTTGGTCGCGGCTGCTTTCTATGATCACAAGTCGCTCAATCGCGATGGAGGCCGCCGCGCTTTGGACCGTGAAGCCGCCCGCGTCGACGAACACGGAATAAATCCCGACGACGCTCGGGCCAACGTTGCTGACGGTAAGGGTGGCGTTTGTGGCGCCGGGGATCGGATTGCCGTTAAACCACCAGGCGTACTGCAGCGGGCCCGGAGCGTCTGCCAATACCTGCAACGTGACGTCGCTCTGTTCTTGCGCCAGAACCGAGGCGGGATTCGTCCGGATCACTGGCCAGGGCGCTGGGCCCAACAAAGCCAGCGCGTGGGCGGCGCCGGCGGCGATTGCTACGACGTTACTTAGCCCGACGGGAACGTTGGTTTGTCCGGATGAATTGTTTCCCCAGGCTACCACGAGGCCATCGCGCTGGAGCGCGAGGCTGAAACTGTCTCCGGCCGCAATCGCCACGACGTTGCTGAGGCCGGCCGGAACCTTGGTGTCGCTTCCCCAACTCACCACCGTCCCATCGCCTCGCAGGGCCAGACTATGGGCCGCGCCGCCCGCGATCGCCACGACATCCTCCAGATCAGCAGGCGGGATTGCTTGTCCGAAACGGTTGTCACCCCAACCAAGGACGCGCCGTGTTTTCAACAGCGCCAACGAATGATAATACCCGCCCGCGACATCCAACACCTCGGCGAGCCCGGCGGGCACGCGGGTTTGGGTTCGGCTGTTGTCTCCCCAGCTGCGCACAGTGCCGTTGCTGTTGAGAACCAGGCAATGAAATGCGCCGGACGCCACCTTCCGCACGGCCGTTAACCCGACCGGCACATTGGTTTGGCCGAAATTGTTGTCGCCCCATGCGAAGATTCGTCCGTCGCGGCTCACGCCCAGGGAATGAGAAAACCCAGCCGCGACTTGAACCAGATTAGTCAGGCTTGGCGGGGCCAGCGCCGGGCCGGTCAGATACGTGCCTTTGGCGGCCAGTGTTCCGTCACGAAACAGCGCCAGGCTATGATAACCTCCGGCGGCGATCTGAACGATGTTCGAGACGCCTCCGTCGAACAGGGCCGTTTGTCCGGCGGAATCATCTCCCCAACCTCGACCGGCCGCGACCGGCTGCGTGTGACCGCGCGGAATCACGGCGAAACAAAGTGCCGCAATCCACGCAGGAACTCTTAGACAACTCAGCGTTCTTTTAACCCATAAACCGGGCCGCGCCTGTGTCCGCCAAGACCACACGCAGCGAGTGGACCGGTCCACCGTCCTCCATATTCCAGCTCCCTCTCCCCTCAACGGGGAGAGGGCCGGGGCCTGCCCGCCGTAGCCCGTAGGGCGAAGGCGGGTGAGGGGTGAGAACGCTAAGAGTTTCGAGTTCCCGAGGGTCAGGTTCATGGATAGCTTCCGCCTGCGCACCATGTGCACGAGAATTGGGGCCATGAACTTCCACTGAAAAAGAGCCCTCACCCCCAGCCCCTCTCCCATCCGATGGGAGAGGGTGGCCGCAGGCCGGGTGAGGGTCAGGTTCATGGATAGAATCAACGGACAACTATTCTGCAACGGTGCCGTAGAAGGCGCGCACGGTGGTCATGCCGTGATTGGTGACGATGAGGTCTTGCGGCGGAGGCGCAGTCAGGCCCGGCAGCGAGTCGAAGCCGATCGTGTACTTCCCTGGAGGCAGCGCCACGATGGTTTTGTCCCAACGATTGCTAAGCGGCTGGGAAGTCCAATGAGGCAACACCACGCCGGCCGCTGGGCTGAGCTGGAAGGAGGCATTGGGCTGATTGACGATCAGACAGAGGCTCCCCGCGTTGTAATCGGCGCCCACCTTGTAGACCCCCATCCGTAGTGGCGCCGGCGCTGGCAAGGAGATCGTCTGGCCGGTTCCAGCCACGGGCAAGCCCACCGGCAGCCAGGTCCACTGGCCACCCAACGAGATGCCGTTGTAAATCCGAAAATCCCGCGCCGCCAATGAACCCACTTCCAGCGTCACGAGGCTGTTATGTTCGTCCCGCGCGATGCCGCTGATCCGAAATGGGAACGAGTCCGGGTTCCTCGAACCTGCGTACGTGACGAAGCTCCGGTTGGGCGCCACCGTGATCGGCTGAAAGACTGGTTCGCGGTGAAGAAAACTGTTGGCGGCACTCAGCCAAAAGACATTGGTTTTGGCATCCTGGAAGAGACGCACTTGTTCGAACCCGATGGCCTGGATCAAATCGTAAGAACCAAACGTCTCCACGATGGGTCCCCAGTAACCGTTGGCGCCGGGCTGGAACCGATTCCGCTCCGGGCGATCGGTCACGTATTCGTACGTATAAATCAGATCCCAGTCGCCCTGTTCGAAGTTGAACAACAGAACTTCATTGCGCCAGAGATAAGCCCCCTCAGCCGCGTTCAACAGAATCGTCCCGTTGCGCACACGACACATCGGACGCGGATTGCCGAATTCGTCCAGGCGCACGGTCAAGTATTGGGGATGGTCGGTGGGCAGATTGATCCCGATCTGCCACGGTTGCGAAGCGGTTCTGGCCCAGTCGAACACCATCAATTGGGCCTCGTCCTGCTGGTAGTAACCGACCAACGCTTCCGTGCCCAGTTGCGCCCGGCACGTCGTCGTCAGATACAGCCAATTCGTGCTGGTTCCTCCCAGCTGCGATGGGGTGATGATGTAATAATCAATGAAGGTCGAGTTTGACCAAAGCAACGCGGCGTCCTGGAAGTAATACCCGAAGCCGGTGCCGCCCGGTTCAGGCGGTCCGAGGTTCTCGGGGCTTTCCAGAGCGTTGGGACTGTGCCACCGGTGTTTGGGTGGTGGGCGCCTGAGGTTCCAGGCTTGGCGTTCCTTGGATTTCTGCTCCATCGCGTGACGGAGATCGCGAACGCCGGCTTGCATGGACCAAGCCAGGCCAAAGCAAATCAAACCGCCGCAAATCAAACCGCCCGCCAACCCGGGCGTTGGGCCGCCCCACCATTTTCTTCGGCAGCTATCCACAGGATACCACGGAGCCAGTCGGGCGAATCTTTCAGAAAATGTGTGGCGGTTTGTTGGAAGGGGATCTTTGCATTAGAGTGAGGGACTTGATGCCCCCGCCCAGCCAGGACAACCGAGTATTCAGCGATCCGCTGCCGACGCGGTGGAGTTTGATTCAACGGCTGAAGAATCCCGACGACCAGGAAGGTTGGAATACGTTCGTGCTGATGTATCGCGGTTTGATCCGGGGCGTGGCCATCCGAGCTGGGCTCGACGAAGTGGAAGCCGGCGAGGTGGTTCAAGACACGCTCCTGGGTGTCCATCAGAAGATCGATCAATTCGATACCGACCCGGCCGCCGGCTCATTCAAAGGATGGTTGCTTCGTTTGACCCAATGGCGGATCGCCGATCAATTCCGAAAGCGGCCCAGCAGCTCTCCTTTAGGGCAGGCTCATGCGGAAGACGGCACGGCCCGAACTTCCACGGCCGAACGAGTGCCAGATGTCATGAGCGATTTCGAAGCCATTTGGGAATCCGAATGGAAACAACATTTGCTCGCCTTGGCGCTGCGGGAGATCAAGAACGAGGTCGATCCCGAACAGTTCCAGATCTTTGACTTCTCCGCCCTGCGTCACTGGCCGGTCACGCGCGTGGCGCAGGTGATGCGCGTGAATGTCGGGCAGGTTTATTTGACCAAACATCGTCTGGCCAAACGGCTAAAACAAAAAATCGAGCACCTCAAACAAGAATGGACGTGACCGGCGCGCCGCCCCCACCCCCACCCTCGGCCGCCGCCGCTCCTTCGATTGATGTCAAATGATCCGTCTCCGACCAACCGGCCACCAGAATAACCCGGCGCTGCCTCCGTCGCCCGCCGCGTCCTTGCCGGAATTGGTGCGTCTGATTGGCCGAGGCAGTTACGGCGAGGTCTGGCTGGCCCGACGGCCCGATCAGACCTTTTGCGCCGTCAAGATCATCCGCCGCCAACGCTTCGAGGATGCACGTCCCTATGAACGTGAGTTCCTCGGTATCCAAAAATTTGCGCCACTCTCGCGCTCTTACGACAGTCAACTGCGGATCCTGGAAGTCGGCCGGGACGATCGGGAAGAGTTCTTCTTTTATGTGATGGAATTGGCCGACGACGAACAGGACGGCCGCGCCATTCATCCGGAACGCTACACGCCGCGCACGTTGCGCAGTGAACTGCGCCGGCGCGGCCGGTTGCCGCGGGAGGAATGCCTCGAGATTGGCCTGGCTCTGAGCGCCACGCTGGAAAACCTCCACCAAAACGGGCTCATCCACCGCGATGTCAAACCGTCCAACGTGGTCTTCGTTGAGGGCGTGCCCAAGCTGGCCGATATCGGGCTGGTCACCGACTCCGATGTGAGCGTCAGTTTTGTGGGCACGGAAGGGTTTATTCCTCCGGAAGGGCCGGGGTCGCCTCAAGCCGACATTTATAGTCTGGGCAAGGTGCTTTACGAGATCAGCACCGGCAACGATCGCCAGACCTTTCCGGAATTGCCCACCTCGCTGGTGGAATCATCCGACGGCCAGCAGTTCCTGGAACTGAACACGATCATCGCCAGATGTTGCCAGGGCGATCCGCGCCAGCGTTACCCGAGCGCGCGACATCTCTACAGTGACCTCGCGGCGTTGCGCCGTGGGCGCTCCGTGCGTCTGAAACGAGCGTTGGGCCGTCAGGCCATGGTGGCCGGGTGCACGCTGGCCATTGGATTGGTCTGCTTCGGATTGGCGGAACTCTATTTTAATTTTAACCTGCCGACGCCCCTGGAAAAGCTGGTCGTGTTCCGTCAGGGCAAAGTCCGCCCAACGGCTGTCGCAATGCACCCGGTGGCGCCAAAGCCGGACACGCCGGCGCTGAGTTTCCCAAGCCGCTCTTCCTCGGCCACCAGGAATCAACTCGACCTGACTTCATTCTATAACGCGAGACTCGATTCGGCGTGGCACTCAGACGATGCGCGGCTTACTTTGGAAAAATTTCCGGCCGGCCTGCTTCGATTGGGGAACACGTCGTTCGATGCGCGCGGGCTCATTCAACTTTCCGGTAGAGAATTGGCGGGCCGGCGCCAGACTTTTCCCGAACGCGTCGCGGGCATCCCGGTTGGACTGAAGGCGCGCCGGATCCATTTCCTGCACGGGACGGTCTGGCCGGCGCGGGAAGGAACGCACTTGGCGGATTATGCGATTGGTTACGCCGATGAGCAGCAGCATGTTTTTCCCATCGTTTACGGACTGGACGTGCGCGATTGGAATGTGGGGAGTGATCCCAAAACGCAAGTTGGACGGGGCATGACGGCCTGGTCGACCTGGCAGAAGCCCTTCGCGTTTCGAATCTTCACATCGATCTGGACCAATCCGGTGCCGGAGCTGGAGATTGTCAGTCTAGACTTTGCTTCCCGGATGGAGGCTTCGGCACCTTTTCTAATCGCCATCACCGTGGAGTGATTTAAGCTCCGCGTCATGGCGCGCGAAACATTTCAGCTCGGCGATCTGACCGCGGTGATTGGCGACAACGAAGGCTATGACGGGCATCGGGCCGGCTACAATGGGGTGCATCGGCTCACGCACCGCACCAATCCGAAGTCCCTCTTCACCGTTACCGGGCTGAACCTGGAACACATCTTCGACGGTGACCAGGATCTGCGAGGGGATCGCCAGATCGCCTTCGAGCCGAGAGTCGCGCCGATGACGTTCAGGAAGATCTCCGACCTTGAAGCGGAACTGCACCAGCCGCCCACGCCGACCTTTCACCTGGAGAGTTGGACCCGACTCAAGCTTGTGGCTCCGCACTACATCGACCTGACCTTCCGCTGCAAGCCGCACCAGCATGTCTTTGCTTATGGCTACATCGGGCTGTTTTGGGCGACCTACATCGACGCGCCAGAAAACAAGTCGATCTACTTCCGCGATGATAAAGGCTGGGTGCAGTTCTGTACGCAGACGCACAACGATGAGAGCACGGTGGTGCACATCGGCGACAAAACCGAACTGAAATTCACCCCGAACACCCGGCCGACGCTCTATAAAGGTCTCTCGCCGCTCCGTTTCAGCGACCCGCTCTATTACGGCTTCTTCGGTTCACACCAATACATCCTGATGTTTGACCGAACGGACAGCATCCGCTTCTCGCACTCACCGAGCGGAGGCGGGCCGCCGTCAGCGACCGAAACGGCCTGGGACTGGCAATTCATCATCCCGGACTACGAAGTGGCCAAGGAGTACGGGTACCGCGCGCGCATGGTTTATCGCGAGCGCTGTTCTCGTGAGGAAGTCCTCCAGGAATACAAGAATTGGCGCGCGACGCTCGGCTAACGAGGCAGAGCCTCAGACCAGCAAGGCTTCGCGAAAGTACGTGTTTAGCGTGCTGAC
>DATLUX010000242.1:0-7865 GCA_035577805.1 Verrucomicrobiia bacterium | reverse complement strand
TCCGCTTTCCGCTTTCCGCTTTCCGCTTTTCCCCCCCACTGTGCGCTTGCCAAACTCGAAAGATTCCACCAATGACTGTTCCGTCATCTCCGGGTCATCGACGCCTGAGGGCCGTCCGCCTAGCGTTCGGTACCAGCGCGGCGATGGGCCACGTCATGAGCGACCAAACCAAATTACATTCGTCACCGCCGCAAACCCCTGGGACCGAACTGACGCGTCGGGCGCCGCCGCCGGGGCGCCTGAATCTTTTTTTGATCGCAGTTGGGGTCGGTTTGTTTGCGATCGCGCTGTCGGGGATTCCCAATTTGTTGGATAACGAACGGCGGGTGGGCGGTTATGTGCTCGATGCGGTCCAGAACGGGCATTGGTTCATCCAACGAGACATCACTGGACAACTGGCATCCAAGCCGCCGTTGCTGACCTGGATCGCGGCTTTGGCTACACTTGCGTTTGGGGAGATCAATCGGTTTGCGCTTTATCTGCCTTCGGCGCTGGCCACGTTGGGAGTGGCGCTCACGTTGTTGACGGGTGGCAAACGCTATTTCGGTTGGGCGGCGTGTTTCTGCGCTGGCTTGATGTATTTGCTATCCCCGGCCGGTGACCGGCAGATGATGACCGCCCGTTATGATGGCCTGTTGGCTTTCCCAGTGACTCTGACGGCGCTGGCGGCTTTGCGCGCCTGGTCCCTGGGTCGGGGCTGGACTTGGTTCTGGCTGGCCGGCGCCTTGGGTACGCTGGCCAAGGGTCCCCTGGGTCTGCTTTTGGGGGCCAGCGGGCTCCTGGCGCATTTTTGGGAGAAACGCACCGGCTACCAAAGCAAGCTGAGGGGATCACACTGGCTGGGCATACTGCTCTTTGTGCTCATCTGCGGCGGATGGTTCGCCCTGGCTTATGACCAGGTGGGCCACGCGTTGGTCGACAAAATGTTCGGACGCGAGCTGGCGGCACACGCGACTGGGGCTGGGCGCCGGGAATCCATGTTCGTTGGTTTTTGGGAGCCCCCGGTGAGTTTCCTGACGGAACTGGCGCCTTGGAGTTTGCTGGCGTGTGTTGGCTTTTGGCGGGTCTGGCGGCAGCCGGCGCCCGATCCGGAAGCCCGGCGCTTCGAACGATTCCTGTTCTGCTGGTTTTTTGCCGGGCTGGTGCTGTTTTGCGTAGCGGCTCATCAGCGTGCTCGATTGGTTGTGCCGCTGCTGCCGGCGGCGGCGTGGTTGGCGGGACGCGAATTGGCGAGGTGGTTTCAGTTTTGGTCAGCGCGACGTCTGTTGAAATGGAGCGGGGTTTTTGCGGTGGTTCTGCTGGGGTTTCTGGCTGTCTATCACCATATTCTCTTGCAGCGCAGCAGCCACGCTCGGACCACCCTGGGGATGCGCGACTTGGCCGGGCGGGTGGAACAGTCGCTGGGAGAACATTTCCCGCTGGTGCATGTAGACACACCCTTCGCGCTGCAGTTCTATCTGAACACCGCATGGCCGCTGACCGCCGGTGAACGCGCCACGAAATTGTTGCAGGAAGATTATCCCGCTTATGTGGCCGTGGGAGACTTCGAGTTTCCTTCGGATCTACCGCCGCCGCACGAGCTGGCGCGCTGGCCCACCAACGGCTTACCGACGGTCCGCATCGTCAGCAACCGGCCTTTGCCGGTCACCAATTCGCAGCTGGCCACCATCGTGGGACCGCTCGTAATCAAATTGGATCAGGTGAACTTTGTCAGGATGAGAGGCAGCGAGATCTTCGTGCGCGGCACCAACCAGCCCGGGACAGTGACGGTTGTCAACGAATCGCAAGCCGATCAGCCCGTAAGCATTCGCTTGTTGAGCGCGGCGCCCGGCAAACCCGACACACTCTCCAAACGCATGCTGGCCCCGGCCGAGACGTGGCGGATCACACCGTAGGGCGGGGGCAACAGGAGACGGTGAAAGCCCGTTACTTTTGCAATCCGTGGTCCAATTAATTCCCTTGCCCTCCCGGCATGAAGATTTCAGAACTTGAGGTCCGCCTTCGCCCTGCGGACTACCGCGCAGCTGGCAACGACCTTTGCGGACTTTTGTTTGGATCGAGTCCCCGAACTCACTCGGAGCCCAAGGGGGCAAGGGAATTTGGGGCAAGGGAATTTCGGACATTGCTGACTGCGACGCGGTCACACTCGCCTGAGCATGATTTGTTAAGTCGCTTTATGATTGGGACGGCGAATAAGTGTGCCATCGCATTTCTCTCGTCCGCGATTTGTCTGGAGAGTATTCTTCGCCTGCGGCGTTCGTTGATTTTTTGCCGATGGGTCGCTAGAGTAGACTGCAGAAAACCATGGGCGAACCCCGAAAGCGCAGCGAAACACTCTGGATAGAATCAGTGTCGGCCAATGGGATCGAGCGCGGGCAGCGCGAGGACACAGCGCAGGACATCGACGCACTGGACTTCAAGTCGGACCCCGAGAGCATCGAGCGGCGGTTTTAAGCATGCGCTACGTCACGCGAACGCTCTGTGCATTTCCACTGCTGCTCGTGGCGTCGTTCTACGCCACCTGGATCGCCGGACGAATTGCCTTGGGCCATTGGCCGCGCCCGAGCCTGGATGATCCCAAAGGGATCGCAGGCGCCCTGATGGCGTGGTTCTACAACCTCACGGCGCTGTTGGCCGGCCTTGGCATCCCTCTCTTCGGCCTCGCGATATTGGGGGTCACCTTAATCTGTGTCGCTGAGCGGCCGGAAGGCTGGAGGAACCGGCTGGTCGAGGCGCTGGTCGCGCTCGTGCTTTTCATTGGCTTCGTGATATTCTGCCTTTGGGATCCGCACTCAGTCTTGACGTGGTACATGGACTAACACTCTCGTCGAAAGGGTTAGGGGGACGTTCACGCTGAACCGCCACGCAAGCAAAACGGCCCGCCACACAGCCGGCTGATTTGCGTCAAGAAAACTGAGACCGAAGCTTGACGCCGCCCTCGTCGGGTCCATCATGAGGGTGTTATGTCGAAACCGAAGATTATCGCTTATCTCAAACCGTCCTGTGGCTGGAGTCAGGGAGTGCGGGCCATCCTGCGCAAGTATGATCTCCCGTTCGAAGACCGGGATATCATCAATGACCCGACGCAACGCCAGGAGATGATTGAGAAAAGCGGCCAGATGTTAAGTCCCTGCGTGGAGGTCAACGGCCGGATGTTGCCCGACATCAGCGGCGAAGAAGTCGAAGCGTTTCTGCTGGCCAATAACCTGGTGACGACCAACGACCTCAAACCGGACGCGCCCACCAACCAGCCTTGCGCCCACGAAATGCCGGCCTCCGAGCCGATGCAGTTTAAACGGTAAACCGCGCGCCAAGTTCGGACCAGCTAAAGCACGCATCTCAAGGCTCAGCGCCCGCGCCCATCCACTCACGCGCCACCGCTCCATCTCAGCAACTACAGGGAGAATCCTCGCTGTCACGGTGCTCCACTCCTGTTGTGTTGGACTGAGCCGCGCTGTCTGGCAAGGGCGTCTGACCTGCAACGTCAGGATCCTGAACAGGAATGCAACAAGCCTGCGGCAAGGCAAACGCCTTCGGGGGAACGGTCTTCTGCGAATTGCTCACGGAACTTTTTTCGAGAAACTAGCACGCACTGAGAAGGTGCTTAAGAATCACTGATGAACCCTTTCCAGTCGTTTGACTTCTTGGGCGATCATCATCATCACACGGTGCTTTGCAGTGTGGACTACCTCTACCGACACCCCGAAAGCGACTGTGATCTTGTCAGTGGGCCACCCTTTATTCACGTAGTAGTCGTAGAGTTGGTAGCTGCGAGGATGCACCCGGGATTGAATGTTGGTTGTGGCCATTTCGAGCAAATGATTCTTCCACTGTTCTTCCCAGACTTGTTCCGGCACCAAACTCACCGGGTCGGGTACATTGTCAATGAGTCGGGTGTGCGTCTCATCTGAAGTGGCCGCGTCGGCTTGGAAACGCCCTCGTTTGCGGAGTTGTTCGATGCTGGCCCATCGGACTTTGATCAGGAGCCAGGATTTGAACGATCCGATCGCCGGGTCGTAGTTGAAAGCGGGCATCTTTTTTGCCAAATGCACCATGGTTTCCTGCACGACATCTTGAGCTTCGGCATCGGTGAGGCTGACTTGACGGGCGACGCGGTAAATAAGCTTCCAGTAAGTCTCGAAGAAGTCGTGCCAACTTTTGTCGTCGTCCAAGTTCTTGAGCCGAATCAGGAGGCTGGCGCGGGTCCGGATCTGCTCATCGTTGAGTCTTTGTCTCTTTGGCATAAACAATCAATGCGTTGGTGTGTCTCGGTTGGCAAACTGATTGCACCTATTCCAATCGCTCCACCGCGCGGCAGAGGCACAGGCGCAAATCGTTCGCCTCGGGACGCCCAGGAGCGTGTCGTAAGAGCTGCCTCCAGTCGTTATACCGACCCAAGACAAGGGTAGACAGGTTTTTCATATCGAATCGTGGTTTGGGAGGGTTCAGTTCGTCTTGTCAGGCCACTCGGCGGGTCTTCGGTTAATCTTCATCCAGCGCCATGCGATCGATGAAAATGGCCATAGTGATGCGATGGCTGGCTTCCGCTTCGAGTTGCGCTTGCTCCACCGGCGGGCCCAGCCCGACCTCGGTTTGCTTTTCCGCCAGGAAACGAAGCGCCGCCACCAGACAGAAACGCACGGCCTGAGGATTCTCCTTGCGAAACCGACGAAGCAGTCGCGCATGGGGAAATTCATTCTGGCAGAGTTGGCGAAAATCCGCGTCGCGTCGCATCAGGTCCTCGATATCTTCCGAGCCAAACAGGCGGCGCGCGTAGCAATAGGTCAACAAACCAAGAAGCGCTTGGGGTTGATAGGCCAAACCGGCCGTATGGCAGGCCACGCGTCGCAGCGTTTTCTTATCCACGGTGCGGACGGCCACTCGCACGGCCTCAGTGAGCGTGCGCGGTTTTTGGGGAGCGGCCTCTGTCTCGTCCAGATTCACCATCAAACTGGGGCGCAAACCCGTCTTAGGCTCCAAAGTCGGCATATCTTTTTTTCTCGTGAGGATGTTCACCCGTTGGGAGGGGTACGGGGCGGCCACCCGAAATCTGACAGGAAAAAAAGGGCGCTGCCGGAGGGGGGTGAGTGCTGATGCGGCCGGGAAACCGCTTGGCCGTCGTTGGGCCAGGCCCGGGGCCTGTGACTGGCCTGTGCGCCGTGCGCCCCTTTCCAACAAAGGAATTGACGCGACTAAAGCGACTCTGGCTCTATGCTAACCGTCTCTGGCACAAACACAGGCATCGGTGATCCGTGGCCTATCCGGCCTACGCTTGTGTCGCAGTAACGCAAAGCGCGACGCCGAAGGAGCAATGAAACCATTCCGGACGACAAGTTGGCGGATGCCCTCCAACTTGGTCTTTGGAGCGCTGTTGGTTATGGCCGGGTCCACGCCTGCCCAACCGACTTCAGGAACCCAGGCGGCCAGTGACGTCAGCATCGTTAGCCTGCAAGGCACCGTGGAAATCTTCCGCGAAGGCAAACGTCCCGGCGTGCGGACTTCGCTCACCGGCGAGACGTTGCGTGCGGGAGACGGCTTGCTGGTTGGAACCAACAGCCGGGTTATCCTCCGATGGACCGACCAAAGTGTGGTCAGCCTGGGGCCACTAACTGAGATCGAGATTCGGCCCGTTCAAGCGCCGTCGGGGTTGTTCTTGCTCAGAGGAATTCTTTCCTTCCTGCATCGGGACGAGCCCGGGCGCATTCGCATCATCACGCGCGGGGGCACAGCCGGGGTGAGGGGGACAGAGTTTGTGATGGAAATCGAAACGGTAAACAATGTCGAACGTACGAAGCTTTTTCTAATTGATGGCGAGGTCGAATACACAAATCAGGTCGGCCGACTTGTCTTGACCAACGATCAATCGACCACCTTGGAAGCTGGCCAAGCGCCTTTGCCGAGCGGGGTTGGTTTCATTGCCAATAACGTTTTGCAATGGGCGTTCTACTACCCGGCAGTGCTGGACCTGCGTGACTTGCCGCTCACCGCCACCGAAGAACAATCGATCGCGACGTCGCTAGCGGCGTATCGGGATGGTGACCTGTTGCGCGCTTTGGCCGCCTATCCGACGGGTCGCCAGCCGGTCTCCGATGCCGAGCGCATTTACTGGGCTGGGCTGTTGCTTTCGGTGGGTCAGGTCCAGCCAGCAGAAGCGGCGTTGGCGGCCTTGCCGGCAGGCGAGCCGTCCCAACAGTTGCGCCGGCTGGCCACCGCGTTGCGCCAACTCATAGCTGCGGTCAAGCTGCAGCCCAGTCCGGCCACGGTCGAGCCACGTCTGCCGACGGAGTTACTGGCCGCCTCCTATTACGTGCAGTCGCGCGCCTTGGGTGATGATTCGCTCAAGGCGGCGCTGCGACTGGCGCGGCAAGCGGCTGCCGATTCGCCGGAATTCGGCCTTGCCTGGACTCGTGTGGCTGAGCTGGAATTTAGTTTCGGGCGGACGCGTCGCGCGTTGGAAGCTTTGCAAAAGGGTCTTGGGTTAAGTCCCAGCAACGCGCAGGCGCTGGCCTTGCAAGGTTACCTGCTGGCGGCTCGCAACGAGACCCGCAAAGCCCTCGATTCGTTCGAGCAGGCGCTGGCGATTGATTCTGGGCTGGGCAACGCCTGGCTGGGCCGGGGTCTCTGTCGTCTGCGCAAGGGAGACAGGGAGGGTGGGCGCGAAGATCTGTTGGTGGCGGCGGCGCTGGAACCGCAACGCGCGTTGTTGCGCAGTTATCTTGGCAAGGCCTACGCCAATGCCGGCCAGAGCCAGCGGGCTTTCCAGGAGTTGCAACGCGCCCGCCAACTTGACCCTGCCGATCCAACGGCGTGGCTCTACTCAGCTTTGATCAACCGAGAGGAAAATCGCATCAATCCGGCGGCGAGCGATCTGGAGAAATCGATCGAACTGAACGACAACCGAGCCGTGTATCGTTCCAGTCTGTTGCTGGATCAGGATCGAGCGGTGCGCAGTTCCAGCCTGGCGGGCATTTATCGGAGCGCCAACATGAATGAGGTCGCAGCGCGCGAGGCTGGTCGTGCCGTCAGCGACGACTACGCCAACTACTCCTCGCATCTATTCCTGTCTGAGAGCTACAACGCCTTGCGCGACCCGACGCGGTTCAACCTCCGTTACGAGACTCCTTGGTTCAGTGAATGGCTGCTGGCCAACCTGCTCTCCCCGGTGGGGGGGACGCCTTTGAGCCAGCAGATCTCGCAACAAGAATACAGCCGCCTCTTTGAAAAAGACCGTCTCGGCCTGGTCAGCCAGACCGAATATCGAAGCGATGGACAGGTGCGCGAGGTGGCCTCGCAATTTGGCCGTTACCACAATTCGGCTTACGCCATCGATGTGGATTACCAACACAACAATGGAGTGCGACCCAACAACGAACTCGATCGCCTCGAGCTCTACACAACTTTTAAGCAACAGCTCACGCCCCAAGATTCGGTCCTGTTGCTGGCCAAGCTCCAGCAATACCATTCCGGTGACAATTTTCAGTATTATCAGCCGTCGAGCTTCCGGACCAATTTCTACTATAATGAATACCAGTCACCGGGCGCGCTTTTTGTCGGTTATCATCGTGACTGGACACCCGGCGTGCACACCCTGCTGCTGGGGGGGCGCCTGGCCAACGACCAGCGCGAAGGCGACCAAAACGTCACGAACTATCTTGTCGTCCGCGATCCAAGCGGGGCGGTGAATCAGTTGGCCGGTGCCGGGGTGCCCTGGGACGTGAAATACCGTAGCGAATTCGAAATCTGGGGTGGTGAGCTGAATCAGATCCTGCAAAGCGAAAGGCACACGCTCGTTTTCGGAGCACGCTACCAATCCGGCACCTTCGACAGCAGTGACCAACTCCAGCTGAGTGCTGGCTCGTTAGCGT
>DATLUX010000241.1:0-5013 GCA_035577805.1 Verrucomicrobiia bacterium | reverse complement strand
GGACGAGGGCACCAAGGTTAAGGCGCCTGACAGTCTGCTGGGCCAGGCGGCCCGCAGGCTCAACCCGAGATATCGGCTGATCGCCAGCGCGACGCCCGTCAAGAACCGGATCCAGGATCTGTTCTTCCTGTTGTGGTGGATCGCAGGCGGCCATAAGAACAGGCATGAAGGCTTCCCGTATAACGCGACCGGACAAGCTTCGTTCGCCAGGATGTATGTGACGCAGGCGCGCAACCGCACACTGGCCAGCCAGGCGGCCAAGCGGAACGGTTATTACCGGGCTTATGTCCGGCCCACGGCTCAGGTGTGCAATCTGCCTGGGCTCTGGAAGCTGGTCGCCCCTTACCTGCTGCGCCGCCGCAAGGACGAGATCGCCGGCATCGTGCCCAAGCATGACCATCGGATCCTGGTGCCGATGGGTGAGGAGCAGGCGCAGGTTTACGGCGAGCTGCTGCGCCGGCAGTGGTCGGATTGCAACGGACAGCCGGCGACCTTCGCCAAGCTTCAGGCGCTGCGCCTGGCTGCCGTGGCGCCGCACGCCAAGACGCTGTCGGTCCGGGCCCGCAGCCCGCAGACGCCGAAGCTGGCGGGGATTCTCGACGTGGTCCGACAGGTGATTGCTGCCGGTGATCCAATCGTGGTGTTCAGCGCGTTCCACGCCGCCACCGACATGATCGCCGCCCAGCTCCCCGGCGCCCGCACCCTCGACGGACGCAACACCCCCAAAGAGCGGGCCCGGGTCGCCGCGGAGTTCGCGGCCGGCAAGTTCCAGATTCTGCTGGCCGGCGACAACAGCATGGGTTTTGGATTCAACTTTGCCCACTGCTCTCATGTGGTGTGTACCTCGCCGGAATGGCCGTTGGACATCTCAGAGCAACCGCCCGACCGGTGCCACCGGCTCACGTCCAAGCGTGACGTGCATGTCTACTCGTTCATTTGCGAGGGCACCATCGAGGCTGCCGTCGAGCGCCTGCTCAGGGAAAAAAGGCTGAGCGCACAGTTTTTTTTGGATCCTGAGCAGGAAATGCGCCCAGAGCCTGGGCGATTACTTGCCTTGGCGGCAGCAGAGATTGAGAGAAAACAGTAGCGACGCGCTGGCTGCCGATAGGGCATTCCGACTCAACTCATGGCCGCCGCCGACTCCGAGACGGTTATCAACTACTCGGCTTTGGACAAAGGGCCCAAACCGGGGGCAGCCAAGCGCAAGAGCCCCTTGGGCGGGGATTCAAGTTCGATGTCAAGAGCGAGGCGGTCATCGCCGCTGGGCCGTAGAAATAATTTGCACGTAAAGACGATTAGATTTACATTTCATGAAGGGAGAAAGGTCCGCGATCTACTCATGAAAAAAAATGGAAGAAATGCAATCCCTGTCAGATGGAACAGTGTTTATGCCAGCCGCGAAGCTGGCTGCCGATGATCGCCTGGCCTACTCCCTAGCCACCGCCGCCAAGTTGGTGGATCTTTCCTATTGCACGCTTTGGCGGCAGGTGAAAGCAGGGCTCCTGCGACGAACCGTCCACGGCTTGATTACCCGCCCCGAATTGCTGCGCTGGTTGGAATCGGGAATGCCCCGCCCAAGATCAAAGCGCAAGACGCAGTTCGGATGATGTGCACGTCGGCATTCTGGGTTTCGTTGCGTGGCCAGCACGGTGCGCATCAAGGCCAATCGCGGTCCGAGCAGGTAACGATCTGAAGCAAAGAACGGCAGCGCGGCCACGATGAAGAAAGATTGGGAGTTCTGGCTTCCGGTCCTTTGTCGGGCAGAGGCGGAAGCACCTCTCAAGGACGGTTCGACCAGTTTGGAATTATTCCTCCTGCTTGTTCGACCGCTTCATGAATCATCGCCACTTCCTTGGCGCTGATAATATAGCTTTTACCGCGCAACAGCATGTAGCCGCCCATGGCGGAGATTGCGTCAAGCGCCTCCCGGGTTTCTGGCTTGCTGAGGTCTATTCCCTTTACGGCCAAAGCGTCATGGATTTCGGGCTGGCGCAACCTTTTCTCGTATTCGTGGAGTTCACCCCAACGCTTTGGATCAATGTCGGAGTGGCGAATTTTAATTCCTCCCTCTGCGTCGTATTTTATCTCAATGGTTTCGCCGTAATCGTTCTTGATCGTGATTGGCTTCATGCGCGCAGGCTGGACGGCCCTCGGCAGAGTGACAAGCCAGTTATGTCAACAAACCGGATAAGCATGAGTGCTTCATACACTCCGCTCGCGTTCGGAATCTCTGCACGCCCCCCATCGACCGGACGGGTCTGTTTCTAAGCGCGGGCGGCGCCTGGCTAAAATACTCTTTTGATACTCTTAACCGGGTGATTTTTAGCTAAAAATTGACAAAAGTTGAAAAGTGACTAATCTCCGAAGTGCTTGAACTTAAGGCTTGGCGCAAGTCTGACGAGGTTTGATAAATGGGTGCGTACGGTTTAGCAAACCGTCGCCTTCAGCCACTCGGCCATCTCTCCGACCCAAGAGCGGCAGGATTGTCGGCAGCGATCGCAGGGGAGGCAAGGTTTTTCCCACCCGAACCGCGCGGCTGACTCTGCGAAGTCTTGACTGGCGGAGGTCACGTGGCAAAGCCGCGAGTGCCACGCGTGGGCTCAAGCACGGAGCGGATCGTGTCACGCAGGATGTCGACGGTAAACGGCTTTTGAATGCAACCGGCCAGGCCTTGATCCATGAGGGCGCGGCCGGCATCCGGCGCATCGAGGCCGCTCATGAGAATCACCCGCATATCGGAGCGCAAGCGGCGAATGCGTTGAAAGACCTGCGCCCCATCCAAGGCCGGCATGGTGAGATCAAGCAACACCAAGTCAAACTGGTCCGGGTTGGCCTCGAACTTCTCCACCCCTTCCCGGCCGTCGGCGGCCAGGACCGCGTCCAGGCCCAGGGCTTTGAGCACCGCGGCCACAACGCTGCGGACAGGTTCTTCGTCATCGATGACGAGAATTCTGGCTTGGCCGCGCCAAGTGGTTGCCGGTGTGATCGAACGTCGGGGCGCCTCGATCGAAGCGTTTACGCCTTCGGCTCGAGGCAGCAAAATGGTAAAGATCGAGCCGCGGCCTCGTTCGGAGGTGACTCGAAGGGCGCCTTTGTGTCCGCGGACGATGCCCAAGACCGCGGCTAGTCCCAGGCCGCGTCCGGTGAACTTGGTGGTAAAGAACGGCTCGAAGATCTTGGCAATGGTTTCGGGAGACATGCCGCAGCCGCTATCGGAGATTTCGAGGCACACGTAATGGTTATCGCACAGCTCGGGGGCTACGACGGCCCCGGTCAGATCAATGGCGTCGCTTCGGATTGTTCGGGTCGAGACGGCGATGAGGCCGTCTTGTTCCCCAATGGCTTCCGAGGCGTTCATGATCAGGTTCATCACCACCTGGCTTAACTGCGTGGGGTCCGCTTCGACCGGGGGCAGATCGGGAGCCAAGTCGAGATGGAGCACCGCCTTTTTGCTGATGGGAATCCGCAGGAGATGCAGGGTGTCCTCGATCAGATGGCTGAGGTCGATTCGGCGCATGACGAATTGGCCTTTGCCGGAGTAGGCGAGCATTTGGCGGCAGAGATCGGCGGCGCGGGCTGCGGAAGCTTCGATGCCTTCGACATAACGGCGCGGGGCGGATTCCTCGGGCAGAGCACTCCGGGCCAGGGACGCGTTGCCGAGGATGCCGGTGAGGATATTGTTGAAGTCATGAGCGATGCCGCCGGCCAGGACGCCCAGGCTTTCGAGTTTTTGGCTGTGTAAGAGGCGTCGTTCGACCTGGTGCCGCTCGGCTTCCGCCTGTTTGCGGGCGGTAATGTCGATAAATGCGCCCACCGCTCCGCGAATAGCGCCGCGCCCATCATGCAATGGCGCGCCATACGCGACCAGATGAACGCTGTGGCCGTCGCTGAAGCGCACTTCCTCCTCAAAATCGCGGATGACGCGGTCTTCGCGGGCGGCTCGCTGGATGGGGAGTTCGTGCGGGGCGAGTTTGCGATCTTGATGGCGGACCTCAAAGTGCCGCGGCGCTTCCGCGTCGGAGGCGCTGAGCGAGGCATTGCAGCCTTCCCTCAAGGCGAGCATCTGCGCAAACGCCGGATTGGTGCGGATGCTTCGGCATTCGGGGTCTTCCGCGATGCCGATGCCGACTGGAAGAACATCCAACAACGTTTGCAGTTCTTCGACGCGCTGACGGAGGGTTTCGTTGAGGTGATGAGCTTCGGCCTCGGCGCGTTTACGCTCGTCAATTTCCTGCTTCAATTGCGTATTCAGCCGGGCCAGCCCCGGCAAGGCGAGAGCTTGAGGAAGATAACTGAGCAAAGCCAGGACGGTCACCCAGGAGACCGTGGCCGTGGCAATCTTCACCAAACCTGCAAAACGATACCAAGGCTGCCAAAAGATCGTCGCTTCCACAAGATGCCCGAAGCCGCAGGAGAAAATGAACGCAGCAAAGAGCCAGTATAGACGCGGAAAAGCAACATCCCGGCGCCGGCGGACGTAGAGGGCGATGGCCGTGGGAATGGCCGCATAAGCACCGAAGATGGCCACGTCCGAGAGAATGTGCAGCCAGCCCAACCCTTCGGTCCAGTGGCCGCAATGCCAACGAGCGGGAAAATCGGCGGTATCGAACAGCTTCGAGAAGAATTCAAGCATAGCCTGCCCGGTGCGGGCTGGTGAAGGCTAACGGCTGATCGTGGCGGCGACTATCGGTACTAAACCGGATTGCGCTGGAAATGGCCGCTGGCCGTTTTCATTCCGCACGTCCCGCCGACTGATCTGATAGGATGCTGACTTTGGCAAGGCGGCTGCGAGTGCCTCATCGCGGTGGTCTGGATTAGATACTTGCTTGCCGCTCGTGGAGAGCGGGCTTGGGAGTCGTGGCACTATCCACAGCCTGGGCAGCTGCCCTGCGGCGGGCGCGGGCTTCGCGCACCTGTCGAACCAAGGCCGGAACCGTCTTGAACATGATTCGAAGGTCCGTCCTGAGGGATTGAATCTGGGCGTACTTGATGTCCAAGGCGATCATCTCCGAG
>DATLUX010000240.1:0-24761 GCA_035577805.1 Verrucomicrobiia bacterium | reverse complement strand
GTCCCGGGCAATGTCGCTGGCCCTGGTCACGGCGATCCCCAAATCAGCCTGCTCCAAGGCGGGAGCGTCGTTGATCCCGTCGCCCACAAACGCCACGGCCCGCCCCTCTGCCTGCAGTCGTTTGACTAAGGCGGCTTTGTCGGTGGGGCGCACCTCGGCGTAGACATGATCCGAAGGAAACCCGGCTTGCCGAGCCAAACTCATGGCCGTCGCACGCTGATCGCCCGTCACCAAGTGAACCGATAACCCGGCTCCGGCCAGTTGGTCGATCACTTGCGGCGCCTCGGGCTTCAAAGTGTCCCGCAGTGCAATCACCAGGATCAGTTGGCCATCACGCGCCAGGCCCAGCACCGTCGCGCCCTGCTCGAGCCATTGCTGCACCCAGGCCTGGCCAGTGGCCAGGTCAACGCCGCAGTCGGCCAGCCAGCGCAGAGAACCCAGCCGCCAGCGCTGGACGGGTTCTGTCGACCGCACGGCCTCCACACCGGCGCCTGAATGTTCCTGCCATTGGTCCCACGACATCGGGCCGGACGCCACGCGCGCCACCGCCTGGCTGAGCGGATGATTGGACGGCCGCGCTAAGCTGGCAGCCACCGCCATCACCGATGCTTCATCGGCAGTTGCATCCAGTAAACACGTGGCTGCTACATCCGGCCGGCCAGTAGTCAGGGTCCCAGTTTTATCGAACAAGATCGTGTTGACGCGTCCGGCTTTTTCGAGCGCGACGCCGTCGCGGATCAGGATGCCGCGTCGCGAGGCGACGTTGGCGGCTGCCATGATGGCGGCCGGAGTGGCCAATCCCATGGCACAAGGGCACGCGATGATCAACACCGCCGCCGCCCCGATGACTGCGGCGGCCGCGGCTGAGGCAGGGGGATGAGTCGCCCAGAGGTACTGCCCAAGCGCGTGATGGACTTGTCGCGCCTGTTCGGGCCAGGCTCCCCACCAGAAGGCTGTGCCCAACGCGATCAGCACAACGATCGGCACAAAAACGCTGCTCACCTTGTCCCCAAGCCGCTGGATCTCAGCCCGGCTACTTTGCGCGCGCTGCACCGCTTCGATGATGTGACCCAGAGCCGTGTCGTCGCCTGTTCCGGTGACCCTCAGGATCACCCGCCCCGTCAGATTCGCCGTCCCCGCGTAGAGCGAAGCGGCGACGGCCTTTTCCGCCGGAAGTGATTCGCCGGTCAACATGGATTCGTCAACGGTCGATGCGCCTTCGATCACGCGGCCGTCGACGGGAACGCGGTCGCCTGGTTTGAGGAGAACGGAGTCATCGGTCTGAAGGTGGGCGACAGGGACTTGTTCCTGAGTTCCATCAGAGCGGAGGCGCCAGGCGCTGGCGGGCGCCAGTTGCAGGAGTTGCTGCAATGCGCTGGAGGCTTTCGCGCCGACGCGGGCTTCGATCCAATGACCGGCGCTGACCAAAGTGATAATGGCGGCGGCTTCCATGAAGTAGAGATGCGTCCCGATGCCCGAGAACAATGCCCAAACGCTGTAAACGAAAGCCGTCGTGGAACCCAACGCGACCAAGGTGTCCATGTTGGAACTTCCCACCCGCAGCTGGTTCCAGGCACCGCGGTAAAACTGCAGTCCAGGCCCGAATTGGACCACCGTGGCCAGCGCAAACGAAAGCCAGCCGAACCAGCGCGCGTTGTCGAGCTGAAGAAACCATTCGCCGGCCGCCAAGGCCGCGCTGAAAATCACGGCCAGCACCAGATTCAAGCTCCACCGCGCCAGCGTCGCGGGAACGGCGGTGGAAGGGAGTGTGGCTTTGAATCCGGCCTGTTGCACGGCCTGGACCAGGGCGGTGGGATCGGCCGACGCGCCCGCCTGCCAGCGCACCAGCGCCTGTCGTTTCTCCAGCGATACCCAGGCGCTCGCCACATACGCCACTCCTTGCAGCGCCTCAGTCACTTGACGCGCACAACCGCTGCAAGTCATTCCGGCAATGTCCAGCCGGGTGCGTCCATCTGGCCTGATGTCTTGGGCGGATTGCGGCATGCTCAAAATTTCCTATCGAACAGGTGTCATCCCTGCAGTATGGTGGACCCAAGCATTAAAATGAGCTCGTGCCAAACCAAAATCGTCCTGCTGGTCCTGCTGGCCGCTGGAACGGCCGGGATTGGTTTTGGCCAGGAACAGGGCAAGCCGGCAGGTTCGCCAGAAATTGCGACCCCCGGCCTGCGCCAACTGGAGTCGGGCCTCTTCTGGCTGGGCCGGATCGCGCACCCGGCCATCACGGAAAGTTCCGGGGTGATTGCCAGTCGCCAATATCCGGGAGTGCTTTGGACCCATAACGACGGTGGCGGCGCGCGCAAACAAACTCTGTATGCGATCGAGCGCGGCGGCCACACCGTGGGAGAGTTTCGCCTGGTCGAGGTGCGTTTGCACGATTGGGAGGATATCGCCATTGATGAGCAGAACTTTCTCTACGTCGGCGATCTGGGAAACAACGAGTTGCGCCGCCACGAACTGGCGGTCTATCGCATCGATGAACCCAACCCCACCAACAAGGTCGGCTTCGTGCACATCCGCGCCTCCTGGCGCTTGCTTTATCCTGGCAAACCTTTTGATTGTGAAAGCCTGTTCATCTGGAAAAGCCGCGGCTACGTGGTCTCGAAAGTGTTCAACGACGCGCGCGCACAGATTTTCAGTTTTCCTCTCGAAGAGCGCAAAGACCCGATCACCCTCGAACTGGTGGCCACGACCAAGATCGAATCGCCAGTCGCCGGCGCCGATATCTCGCCAGATGGCCGGTTGCTGGGGCTCATCGCCAAATCGGGAGCCTTCGTTTACCGCATCGACGGCGACCCGGCCCGGGCCGCCAAGCACAAGCCTTATCAGCATAAAATCCGCAATACCCGCGCCGAAGGCTGCACCTTCGTAACTGATGGATTGCTGGTGACGGCTGAGGATCGGGACATCTTTCTCTTTACGGATCAGCCGTTCCTCTGGCAGCCCAAGACAGCTGCTCCCATCGGTAAAGAGACGGCCGGCGCCCGTCCATGACTGCGGCTCAGCGAAGAACAAGCGCGCCCTCGTCCGTCGAGGGCAACTCCAGGCCAAAGGCGCGCAACGGGAGAGCTTCCGGCCACGCGCAGGCGCGCCAGGTTGAGCCAACCTCCGATCGCATTCCCGGCCCGCTCCCTGGACATCGGCCCGACTTGCTCCTGTTCTCGCGCGAATTCTTTGAGCCCAGCGCCGCGTGGGTCGCGCCGCGCTTGCTGGGTCATTGGTTGCTCTTTTGCACACCGACCGGATGGAGCGGAGGGATTATCGTCGAAACGGAGGCATACCTTGCTCATGACCCGGCCTGTCACGGATACAAACGGCAGACCGCCCGCAACCGGACAATGTACGGCCCGCCCGGACACGCCTATGTGTATTTCATTTACGGCAATCATTGGTGCTTCAACGCGGTGTGCGGTCCGCCCGGCGTTGCGGAAGCAGTGCTGGTGCGAGCCATCGAGCCTGCGGTGGGCTTGCCCTGGATGCAGAAACGCCGCGCCGTGGCGGACGCGCGAGAGCTGACGAATGGGCCGGCGAAATGTTGCGCGGCCTTGGGCATCGACCGCACCCATGATGGGATCGACCTGTGCCAGGCTGCCTCTCCCGTGTTGCTGGCCCGTCATCCTCAGCATGATCACCTGATGAGCTGCCTTGGCCCTCTGATCACCACGACCCGGATCGGAATCTCTCAAGCCCCGGACTGGCCGCTCCGCTTTTATCTGGAAGGCAGCCGGTTCGTTTCCAAGCGGGCCCAGGACGCGGGGCGGGCGCCGGCCCGTTCCGGAGCGCGGCCGACCAAGCCCGAAGCGCAAGGTTGACACCCGGCGGCGACTTTCCTTAGGGTCTGCCCGCAAAAGAGCGCGCCAGCCCCGAATTTGCACTTCGGGGATTTTTATTTGCGGGCGACGCTCCCGACACATTTTCAGTTTCTATGGCCAATACAATACTGGTCGGCGCTCAGTGGGGAGATGAAGGTAAGGGCAAGATCATCGATGTGCTGACGGAACAGGCGGACGTGGTTGTGCGGACACAAGGCGGCAATAACGCCGGGCACACCGTATTCATCGGCAAACAGAAATACGTCCTGCACTTGATCCCGTCGGGGATCCTGCGCCGGGGCAAGGTCTGTGTGATAGGCAACGGAGTGGTGGTCGACCCGATCAGTCTGGTGGAGGAGATCCAGGGCTTGGCCCGGCTGGGGATCAAAGTGGATGGCAACCTGTTGATCAGCGAGACCGCGCATTTGGTTTTTCCATATCACCGCGAGTTGGATGAACAACGCGAAATCCTGAAAGGCAAGAACAAGATCGGCACGACCAAGCGGGGGATCGGGCCGGCCTACGGAGACAAAGCGGCTCGGGTGGGTCTGCGCTTGATCGATCTGCTCAATCCCGCGCGTTTCGCGGAGAATCTGCAGAACAAGATCCAAGAAAACAATGAGGTGCTGAAGGCATTCGGCGCCAAACCGCTTTCGTTCAAGAAGGTTCATCAGGCCTATCGCACGGCGGCCAGCCAATTAAAACCGTTTGTGACCAATACCGTGGTGTATCTGCACAAAGCGATGCAGCGCGAAAAAGACATTTTGTTTGAAGGTGCTCAGGGCACCTTCCTCGATATCGACCACGGCACGTATCCGTTCGTGACCTCGTCGAACACCACCGCCGGCGGCGCCTGCACCGGGTCGGGCGTGCCGCCGCACCGCATGGACCGTGTGGTCGGCGTGATGAAGGCCTATACCACCCGCGTCGGGGAAGGACCGCTTCCCACGGAAAACTCCGAGATCGCCGATCTCCTGCATGGCATGGGGCGGGAGTTTGGGGCCACCACCGGCCGGGCTCGTCGCTGCGGCTGGTTTGATGCGGTGGCCACTCGTCACGCCGCCATGGTCAATGGCATCGATGAACTGGCCGTCACCAACGTCGATGGGCTGGATACCTTGGAGGTCATCCGCGCTTGCGTCTCCTATCGCGTAGGACAAAAGATCTTCGATTACGTGCCAAACGACGTGGAATTACTGGCTCGCTGCGAACCTGTCTATGTCGATTTCCCTGGATGGAAACGATCCACCAGCAAAGCCCGGCGTTGGAAGGATTTGCCGGGGCCGGCCCGCAGCTACTTGCTGGGAATCGCCGAGTTGACCGGGGCGCGGCTCAAGATCGTCTCAGTCGGACCGGCCCGCGAACAAACGCTTCAGCTCTAGGTCGCTGGTCATGAGCACGCACGGGTCCCATCTGAGCCTGCAAGCGCGCAATAACGTCCCGGGCCACGTGGCGATCATCATGGATGGCAACGGTCGTTGGGCCAAGGTCCGTCATCTGCCCCGAGTCGAAGGTCACCGCCAGGGTGCAGAATCGGTGCGGGCGATCGTGCGCGTCGCCGGCGAAGTGGGGGTCAAATACCTGACGCTCTACGCGTTCTCCGTGGAGAATTGGAGCCGGCCCAAGGAGGAAGTCGATACGCTCATGAAATATCTGGCGCGTTATCTCAAAAACGAGATCGGCGAATTGAACCGGAACAACGTTCGCCTCGATGTGATCGGCCAGATCTACCGGCTGCCGGAGTTTGTGCAGGAACAACTCCGCAAGACCATGACGGTGCTGGCCAAGAACAATGGCCTCACCCTGATCCTGGCGTTGAGCTACGGCGGACGCACCGAAATCGTCGATGCCGTGCGCTCGATCGCCGGCAAAGTTCAGGCCGGCCAGCTGGACGCAGAAGAGATCAACGAACAACTCATCTCGCAACACCTTTACACCCGCCATTATCCCGACCCCGATCTCCTCATCCGGACCAGCGGGGAAATGCGCGTCAGCAACTTTCTGCTCTGGCAGATTTCCTACGCCGAACTGGTGGTTACCCCTACGCTCTGGCCTGATTTTCGCAAAGCCCAGTTCTTCCAAGCCCTGGAAGAGTACGGCGGACGCCACCGTCGCTTCGGGGGAGTGTAATTGTAGCGGCGGTCTGCGACCGCCGTTGCAGTCGTCGATCGAGCATGGTCAGCCCAGCAAATGCCACTTGGCCCACCACCGCGGCCACTTGCGGCGCGTCTGCCGGCTGATTAACTGGGCAACGGCCCAAAACATCTGGCGGCAGGCCCGGTAACGGTGCACGCCGTGGAATGTCCCGAGCAACCGCTCCTTCCGATCGCGATCGAATAAAGCCGGCGGACCCGATTCGGGCAGGAAATCCAGAGCCACACTGAGGAAGGTGTGCAACGCCGTCTCGTAATGGTCCAGTTGCGAGGCCAGCGTCGTGGCCAGGAGATAGCGCCCGGGTTTGGGATTGCCCGCGCACGTCTCCTGCAGCGCATGGAACAGATCGAAGCGCACCAGTCCGCCACTGTGACGCGGGCGCCGGCGCACTTCCTGGATGAGGGCGGCGGCTTCCGCGTCCCGGCCGGTTTGTTGATAAGCGATGAGGAGATTGTCGAGCATCCAGGGCTCGACATTGCTGCGAGCTTGCCAATCGGACAGCCACTCGGTGACCTCCTGATGGCGTGCGGCGCAAGCCAGGGCGTAGCCTACTTTGCCCCAAAGCAGGTCGTGCCGGCGCAACCATTCGCGCCGGACCCGGAGCAGGCGTTGCAAATGTCGTTCCGAAGACCGCCAGCGCCGAAAGACGCTGGCATTTTCCCCCGTCAGCCAGGCGCCCAGGCCATCGAGTTGGCGATCCCAGGCCCGGAGCGTCAGTTCTTGATCCTCGGGCAGGCTCAGCAATTGCGGAAGATTGTTCCGTTTGTCGGATCGCCAGCGTAACTCCACCCATAGCCATCCGGTGGAGGGATTCACCCCCGGTTGCTTGACCAGTTCCCACACCACGGGCTCGGCTTGATGCTGCAAGGCATGGGCGCCGAGAACGCGGGCGACGCGGTCGAACGCTGGGAAATAATCCTCCGTTTGCGTGCACAAAGTGCGAAGCAAGGTCCAGTCCTTGATGATTCGATGGCTCCGCACCAGGAGCTCAAGCTCGCGGGCCAGCAGAGCGGGCTCGGGCAAATGACTTCGCAGGCGTGTCAACGTGGCTTCGGCTTTCTCCAGGTCGCCGTCCTCCAGGTACAAATCAAAGAGCCGAAAGCCCGCATGGGCATAGGCTGGGTCCAACCCGACCGCCCGGCGCAAATCCGCCAAGGCGCCGGCCTTGTCGTTATTTTGCAACTTGAGATCAGCGGCGTAGGCCAAAGGCATCGGGTCAAACGGCAGCAGACGTGCCAGAGCTTCCGCAGCGTCGGCGGCGGCCTGGAATTCACGGCGCTGGGAATGCCAGTCGGCTAATTCGCGCCAGGCCCACTCGAGGTCGGGATGATCCGCCAAGGTGGCTTTCATGTCGTGGATGGCCTGGGGCAGATCGCCTTGTTGAGCGGCGATCCAGGCGGCGGTAGCGCGCAGTTCACCGGGGGGCGGATCGCGGAGAGCTTCGGGGCGCGTGGCTTCGAGCGCTTCTGCATAGCGGCCGGCCCGCGCCAGGATGCGCGCGCGCAATTGCCAGGCGCCCACGAAGTGCGGATTTTGTTCGACCGCGCGGTCCAAAGCGGCCAGTCGATCCGACAACGCCGTTTCCGGAAGCGTTCGGGCCAGCAGCCACCAGGACCGTGGTTCGCCCGGACGACGGCGGGTGAGTTCCTCGGCCAACTCTTTGGCGGCATCGGGTTGGTCAAGTTCGCGACTCCACTCGGTGAGGCGGGCCCAGGCCCAGTCGTAGCCGGGCTCCAATAACACGGCTTCGCGGACCTGGCTGAGCGCGGCTTTTTTGTCGCCGGCTTTCCACAACACGGCGGCCAGCGTTCCGCGGTTATAGGGGTCTTGGGCGCTGCGCGCGATGGCCTGTTCCATGACGGCACGGGCTTCTTGCCCTTGGCCAATGGCGTCGAGGTCGCCGGCCAGTTCGCGCATGCCAAAGCCCCAGCCCGGATTAATTTCGCGCACTTTTTGGAGGGCCGCGATGGCTTGGTCGTGGTCCAGGCAGGCGCGGTGCACGTGGCCAAGTTCGAGCCAAAGACGCGGGACGAGCGGGAAACGTTGGGTGGCTTCGATGGCCAGCGGCAGCGCTTCCGGCGCGCGCTTCAAAGCCACCAGATGCATCACCAAGGCGCACCAGGCCTGCCAAAGATCAGGCCGAGCCTGTTGTGCCGCTAGCAAGACGGCCTCCAGCTTTTCGGCGGGGAGAAAGGCCCTGGCCAAATCGGCGAACACCAGAATGCCTTCTCCAAAGGTGGTCTGCCGCACCAATTCGGCCTGCAGGAAATCCAGCTCTTCCCGGCGTTCCTCCGCGTCCAGACATTGTTCGAGCAACGACCGCATCGCAAACGAGTCGTCCACCGTTCGCCGCAACGCTTCGCGAAACTGTTCCCGCGCTTCCTTGCGCCGGCCTTGGCGGGCAAAACAATCGCCCCGCCCGTTGAATAACGAAACGTGATTGGGCTCCAGCAAGGCCGCATGATCCAGTTCGGCGAGCGCTTCCTCGAACCGCCGCAGGCCGCACAACGCGGTCGCCAGTTCGCGCCGCGCCCAGGCGTCATCGGGGTTTGTTGCCACCAGGGCGCGCGCCACCGTTTCCAGCGCTGGGGCTCCTTCCTCCCGGGTCCAACCGACTCGCAGCTGATGCAGCGGAAAATAATAGGGAAAACGCGCGCACGCCGCCGCCAGGTGCGCCAGCGCCGCCGGGCGCCCTTGGGTTTCTGCCAACAAGAAGGTCACCGCGCGATGGGCGTCCATCGCCAGCGGTTCGGCCTCAAGCGCTTGTCGCCACAAGTTGAGTTCTTCCTGGGTGGCCCCGCGGCGACTGGCCACGCTGGCAGCCGCCCGGGCCCAGTCGCTTGGGCTCGTTTGGGCCCGCGCCTCGTGCAAGAGCGTCTCTGCGCGCGGCACGTCGCCCGCCCGGGCGTACTTTTCCGCGGCGAACAACTTGAGCGCGCCATCCTGCGGACGCGCGGCCAGCGCCTCCTCCAACACCGCCAAAGCGGCCAACGGCTGATCCAATTCAAGATGGGCCCACACCAGCGTGCGCGCCGGCAGCGAAGATCGTTTGCCGTCTCGCCGGAACCGGCGCGTCAGGAACCCAAGCGCCGCGGCGGTCTCTTTTAACCAGCGGGCCGCGCCGAACCAGGTGATGGCGAACCGTTCGTGCTTATCCTGCAGACACGCTGCGAACCGGTAGAACTGGCTGCCTTCCGAGAAACGGCCTTGTTCCCAGGCGATGTTGCCACGGATAAGCAAGGCCATCGAGTCGCTCGGCCGGAAACGTTGGGCTCGGTCCAGCCAGCGCACGGCGTTGGCATGTTCGCGGGCATCCTGCGCCAATTCCCAGGCCAATTCCTGCCAGAGCAACGGATCCGAATCCTTGCGCGCGGAGGCCGCCCGCAACACGGCCAGCCGTTCGTCCCGTCGCGCCAGATCGCGCAGGCAGGCCAGGCGGCCCAAATGCCAATTCACTTCCTCCGGATATTGGGCGAGCAACGCTTCGAGCGCGGGCAGGATCTCGGCGGGATTCGCGTCGTAGACGGCCAGTGCCCGACGTGCCTGGAGGGTCAACCGGTGTTCGGGCGCCTGCCGAGTCAGTTCATCGAACGCGGCCCTCGCGGCGGTTCGATCGTGACGGTCCAGCGCGCTCAACAAGGCATGATGCAGATCGTAGAGGCCGGCCTCCGGCAGCTCCAGCCCGTCGAATAAAGCCGCTTCCTGGGCGGGGACCATCGCCAGACCACGCGGCCCATGAGGCGCCTGAGCCGCCAGTCCGCGTTCCGCCAGCATTTCCCAGCGATTACGCGAGTAGGGATCGCGCAGCAGCAGACTTTCGCGGTAATCGTCATACCCGATGACAGCTTGTTCGTGAGCGTTGGCCGGCTGAACGGTGGTGATAGCGAAAGGCACGCCGCGGTCGAGCAGACTGCGGGCGGCCGCCAGGGTGACTTTGAATTCGCGTGTGGCCCAGCCGTTTTGTTGGGCCCAGTTGCGCTCGCTGTGGGAAGCCGTGCCGTCATAACAAATCGCTTCAGCCACTTCGAGATGTTGCGCCGGCTGATTCCAGAAACGGCTCAAGGTGGTGAGGGTCGCCGGCACGCAGGTGAGGTGATGTTGTCGCACGAACCCCACCGGCAACTGGACGCGTCGGGCGCCAGACGGCGGATTTTCCAGGCGTTGAGTGAACCGCAGCCAATGGTCGGCCTGCCCGGCCTGGCGAGCCCATTGCACCGCTTCCTCGCGACGTCCGAGGTGATAAAGGCACGTGGCGCGTATCCCGGCCAGCCACTCGTTAAAATCCTGGTCGCCCAGGGGCGCCCGCCGGGCAATGAGTTCGATCGTCCGCAGCGCTGCTTCATGCAGGCCAAGCTCGAATTCCAGCGCATACAGCAATTGAGCGAGAAAAACGCTCTCAACCTGGCCGATGGTCTCGCGCAGCAGGGTAAGCGCTTCGTCGTCCCGCCCCAGCAATTGCAAGGCATGCGCCGCTTGACCGACCAGCGACCAGTGCCGCGGCCGGAGCTGCAGCCCGGCTCGAGCCAGGTCGAGCGCCGCCTCGTAGCGGTCTTCGTGCACCAGCCGTTCACACCGCTCGCTCGTCACCCAACAGCGCCCGGCATCAAACGGGTCTGCTTGGTCAAAACAATGATCCGCAGCTTCGAAATCACGAAACGCCGCCGCGGCCCGGCCACGGATCATCCAGAAGTCGGCTTGCGCGGTGCCTTGGTCTGAGCCCGGCTCACCAAATTGATCCAAACGCCGCCAAACCGTCAGCGGCCCGCGCAGATCAAACAAGGTCCAAAGCAGGAACGCCCGGGCCTGCCAATGGGCAGGATGATGCCGCCAAGCCAGCAGAATCTGCCGAAACCCGATCTTGCCGCCGCCCAGATGACGCGCCAACCGGCCGGCCAACAGCCGGCCCTCCGGGCCGCGCCACGTCTCCAGCGGCCCGTGGGCGCGGGCCAGCTCCCAGGCTTGGAGAAAAAGCCCCTGATCATAGAACGCCTGGATCGGCGCGAGCTGTTCTTTCGTGGGCTGGTTTAGCTCCCCAGGCATTCAGAGATTCATAGCGCAGCGCCACGAGATCATTCAATTCAATCTTGAATTGAAAGGAGAAGCCGTCTGACCTCGGCTGCTACGCAGGCCGCGTCGCGCTTTCCAATCCGCGAATCAATCCCTCGATGGTGTGTGGGTTGGCTTCGAAGGCAGGTTTCAGACCCAGCGCGACGATCGCTTTAGTTGTTTCGGGGCCGATCGAGGCAAGCCGCATGCCCGGGAATTGCCCAAGCAACTCGGGCAGCGGAAAACGCGCATGAAAATTCTCCACCGTCGAACTGCTGGTGAAAGTGATCCAATCGGCCCCCGCTTCGGCCAGCCGCGCCGCCGCCCCATTGCGGTCCTCGATCTCCGGCACGGTTTTGTAGACAGGAACGTCATCGACAATGGCGCCGAGTTCCTCGAGGTGCTTGGGCAGATCGGGGTCGGCCACTTGCGCCCGGGCGATCAGAATCCGCAGATTGTCCACGCTTTCGTATTCCCGGAGGGCGGCGCTGATTTTCTTGGCCACGTATTGGTCGGGCATGACATCGACGCGCAGATGCAGCTCGCGCAGCTTGGCGGCCGTAGCCGGACCCACCGCGGCCAGGCGCAGATTGCCCAGCACGCGGATGTCGTCGTAGGCCTTGAAGAAGTAATCGAAGAAAGTGGTGACGCCGTTGGGGCTGGTGAAGATCAACCAATCGTATTCGCCCAGCCCCTGCAACGCGTCGATCAATTGTGTCCGATCATCCGGCGGCTGGATCTTGATCGTCGGGATCTCCAAAACCTCCGCCCCCCGTTCGCGCAGTTGTTCGGACAGTTGGCTGGCTTGTTCCCTCGTCCGGGTCACGACCATGCGCCGGCCGAACAACGGCCGTTGTTCGAACCAGTTCAGTTTCGCGCGCAGGTTAACGACGCTGCCGATGACGATGACCGCGGGTGCGCTGAATTTTTGGTCGGCTGCGAGCGTGGCGATCGTGCCGAGGGTGCCCTGGATGGATTGCTGGCGTGCGGTCGTGCCCCAGCGGACCAACGCGATGGGCGTGGCCGGATCCATTCCTTGGGCCAGCAGAGCCTGGGTGATCTCGGGGATCCGTTCGACGCCCATCAGGATGATCTTGGTGCCGGGCGTTCGCGCCAGAGCCGCATAATCAATGGCGGTGCCAGGTTTGGACGGATCCTCATGCCCGGTGATGACCGTGAAGCTCGAGCAATGCTGGCGATGAGTGACCGGGATGCCCGCGTAATTCGGGGCCGCCACGATGGACGAAATACCAGGAACGACCTCGAAGGGGACACCCGCAGCGGCCAGTTCTTCAGCTTCCTCCCCGCCGCGGCCGAAGATGTAAGGGTCTCCTCCTTTGAGCCGGACCACGCATTTGCCTTCCTTGGCCTTGGCGATGAGGAGTCGATTCAGCTCTTCCTGCGGGATGGCATGATCGCCCGCTCGTTTGCCGCCGTAGAGGATCTCGGCGGATTTGGGCGCCAGGCGCAGCAGATCCGCGTTGACCAACGCATCGTAAACCACCACCTCCGCGCGCCCGAGCAGCTCGGCCCCGCGTCGGGTCAGGAGCCCGGCATCTCCCGGTCCGGCGCCCACCAGGTAGACTGTTCCGGTCGGTTTCATGTCGGTTACACGACAATATTCACCAGCTTGCCGGGCAGCACGATGACTTTCTTGATCGTTTTTCCCTGGAGAAACGGCTGAACTTTCTCCGCCTGCAACGCCAGCGCCTCCAATTCCTGAGGCGTGGCCGTGGCTTTGACGACGATCTTGTCGCGCAGTTTGCCGTTCACCTGCACCGGGATCTCCAGCCAGTCTTCCACCAGCAACGAAGGATCCCACTTCGGCCAGGGTTGATAAGCCAACGCCACTCCCGCGCCGCGGGCCGGCGCATCCGCCCCCGCGGCCAATCGTTGCCAAAGTTCCTCCGCCAGATGCGGCGCGAAGGGCTGCAACAAGACCAGGAACTCGCGCAGCACCGCCAACGGTTTCATTGCCCAGGTCATGGCTTCGTTGACGAAGATCATCAGCGTCGAAATGGCCGTGTTGAAGCGCATGCCGTCGAGGTCTTCGGTGACTTTCTTGGTGCAGGCATGGAGCGCCTTGAGTTGGGCGCCGGTCGGCTCGGTGACCTGAATGGTCGCAGACGGCCGGGCCCGCTGCAGCATGTCGATCTGCTGCTCCGGGGGCGCGGTGGTCAGCGCTTGTTCCAACTCGGCCTCGCTCGCCTCGTCGATGAACAGGCGCCAGACCCGACCGAGGAATCGATAAACGCCTTCCACGCCTTTGGTGCTCCACGGCTTCACCATCTCCAGCGGGCCCATGAACATCTCGTAGAGGCGCAGGGCATCGGCGCCATAGTCCCTCACAATTTCATCGGGATTAATGACATTGCCGCGCGCTTTGGACATCTTCTGGCCGTCTTCGCCCAGGATGAGCCCTTGGTTGACGAGCTTGAAGAACGGTTCCGGGGTCGAGACATGCCCGAGATCAAACAAGACCTTGTGCCAGAACCGGGCATAGAGCAGATGCAACACGGCGTGCTCGGTGCCGCCGACATACAGATCGATCCCAGGAGTGGATCCGGTGGCCGCGGCCGTGCCCATCCAGTATCGTTCCGCCTCCGGACTGGTGAACGCTTTGGCGTTCGTGGAATCGAGATAACGCAGGTAATACCAGCAACTGCCCGCCCATTGCGGCATGGTGTTGGTCTCCCGCACCGCCCCGTCCGGCAAGGCCACCCAATCCTTGGCTCGAGCCAAAGGCGGTTCGCCCGAAGCGGTGGGTTTGAAGTCGGTGAGATCAGGAGGACACACCGGCAGCGCGCTGGCAGGCAGGGCTTTGTGATGGCCTTCGCGCCATACAATCGGGAAGGGTTCCCCCCAGTAACGTTGCCGACTAAACAGCCAATCGCGCAATTTATAGTTGATCGTCCGGCGTCCACGCCCTGTCTGTTGCAGCCATTCGGTGATCGTGCGCTTGGCGTCCGCGGTCGGGAGACCGTCCAGCGAGACCTCGGCGCTCGCCGAATGCACGGCGATGCCGTCGTCGACGAATCCCTGCCAGTCAGCTGCGCCCAGCGGTTGCACGACTTGCACCACAGGAAGTTGAAATTTCCGCGCGAACTCCAAGTCGCGCGCGTCATGGCCGGGCACCGCCATGATGGCGCCGGTGCCATAGGAGGCCAGAACGTAGTCGGCAACCCAGATGGGGATCTGTTTCTGGTTGACCGGATTGATGGCGTAGGCGCCGGTCCAGACGCCGGTTTTGTCCTTGGCCAGTTCGGTGCGTTCGAGGTCGCTTTTGGTGGCAGCCAATTGGCGGTACTGCTCGACGGCTTGGCGCTGGTCCGCCGTGGTGATGAGCTCGACGAGTTTATGTTCGGGAGCCAGCACCATGTAGGTCGCTCCGAAGAGCGTGTCAGGGCGGGTCGTAAAAACGGTCAGTTGGTGCGCTGCCCCGGCGATGGAGAAGGTCACCTCAGCGCCCTCGCTGCGGCCGATCCAATTACGCTGCATTTCCTTCAAGGAATGGCTCCATTCAATCGCGCTGAGATCTTCGAGCAACCGCTCCGCATAGGCGGTGATGCGCAGCATCCATTGGCGCATCGGCTTGCGGATGACAGGGAAACCGCCGATCTCGCTCTTCCCATCGATCACTTCCTCGTTGGCCAGCACGGTTCCCAGTTCAGGACACCAGTTGACGGGCGCCTCGCTGACAAAAGCCAGGCGTCGCGTGTCGCGGTAGGTCCGCCGATCGTTTTCGGACTGAATCTCGGGCGGGTAGCGCAGGGTGTGGATTGGCTCGGCCCGGCGAGTGGCGGGATTGAACCACGCATTGTAGAGCTCTAAGAAAATCCACTGCGTCCACCGGAAGTACCCGGGGTCAGTGGTGTCCACTTCGCGAGTCCAATCGTAACTGAACCCCAGCGATTTGATCTGGCGCTTAAAAGTCGCCACGTTGGTTTCGGTGGTCTTGCGCGGATGTTGTCCGGTGCGGATGGCGTATTGTTCGGCCGGCAAGCCGAAGGCGTCCCAGCCTATCGGATGCAGCACGTTAAACCCGCGGGCACGCTGGTAACGGGCCAGAATATCGGTGGCCGTATAACCTTCCGGATGTCCCACATGCAGGCCGGCTCCTGAAGGGTAGGGGAACATGTCGAGGATGTAGTATTTGGGCGGCAACGCGTCGGCGCCGGGTTCTTGTCCGCCTAACCCGTGACGAAGGCCAAACGGATGCGCGGCCGGAATCAGCTCACCTGGGTTCCAAGCCCGAAAAGTCTGGTGCGTATCCCAGTGGCGTTGCCACTTGGGTTCGATCAGATGAAATGGATACTGTCTGCGCAAGGACATGAAGGTTCACTATGCCGTGAAGCCGCTGGGCGGAGCAACTCAGTTCTTGTCCCGGATCAAATCAGATGCGCTGCGAACCATCGCCACGCTGCTGGCCAGCGCCCACAGCCAGGCCAGCGCACACAGGGCCAGTCCCCAACGCAACCAGCCGGCATAGCCCTGATACTGCGCGCGATAATAAGCCTCGCTCCACTCGGGATGCTGCAGGTAACGCACTCCGCAGAGGATGACCCATCCGGCGAAACCGACGCTCATCAGGAAACCTGCCACCATGAGGACCGCTTGCGCGTAACCGATCTTGCGGCCCGTCATGATCGTACCCAGACCAGGGAAGGCCAGTTGATTAATCAAAGCCCATACCCACGGCGAAGTCGGCGGCCGGGCCGACCGCTCAGGCCGCGGGAGTTCGGGCGGGACCGAAGAGGTCGTCATACACGTAGGCGGTGGCGATCAAACCAAGGGGCATGGTCACAAACACACCCACCCCGCACAACAGCAGCCCGCCCAGGTTGATCAGTGCATTGAGCAAGAGCAACAGGAACATGCCCCACCAATGTTTCGTCATGACTTTGCGGCTGACTTCCATCGCGTCCCAAAACCCCAGCTCTTTCTCCATCAAGATCGGGTAAACCATCCACCACGCTACCACCAGGTAAATTCCCGGAATGACACAAAAGAGACACCCCACCCCGATGAGCAGCGTCGAGACCAGCCCGACCAAAAACAATTGCAGGAAATTCCGCGTGAACCCGCTGAAGGCGTCTCCGATCTGCACCGGTTCGCCTCGAATCCGTTTCAGATAATAAGCAAAGAGACCGCCCAGCAGTGGGCCGTGCAGGATAATCCCGAAGTAGGCACCCTCCGTGAGACCCAACACCAGCAGCACCAAAGTGCTCACCCCTACGATCGGCCAGAAATCCGTTTTCATCAGATCCCAGGCCCGGCCTAGGCTCAGTCCAACGCTCACGCTGTAGTCGCGCCCCAGCGCATCCGCCGCCAGGGCGTCTCCGTCCAATGGCCCAAAGGAAGAAGCAGGAGGCAACGGCGGAGCGCCCGCTCCGGGCGCAGCCGAAGCTGGCAACCACGCCGGATCGGGGCTGGGCAGCGTACTTTTGGCGGCAAGCGCGTCCCCAAACTCCGTAAAGGTGCCCAGCGGTTTCCACTCGGGCTCACCTTCTTTCTTTAGCTTGGTTTCAGCATTGGCGCGTCCGGCCGCGATCCACTCGAGCAATTGCTCGGCGCTGACCGGGCCATATTCGCGGTCGTCGCCTCCGATCATGTGATACATGAATGTCCTTTGGGTTTGGGTGATGGAAGAAAAGCGGCAATCCGCCGCCCGCCGGGCGCTCGGCTCTGATTGCAGCCGGAGTGTCCTAATGGTTGGTTCACGGTTCCCACCGCAGGGTGGAGAGTTCACTGGCGTCCACTTGACGCACGCTGCCATCCGCAAAGGCCACGCAATAAATCTTGCCGTGCACCGACGGGGCAATCGGATCTTCCTGGCTGGCGGTCGCGTTCCAGCCACGGTCCGATTCGATCAGCAACACGATGTCAGGCGGAACCGAAGACATGGTGCGCCCCGCCACATTGCGGTTGTAAGCATAACCGGCCCGAAGTTCCGGCCGGCGCGGACATTGCAACAATCCTTCCGAGCCCAGTTGCGGCCCGATCCCGTCGCACCAATCTGCCGCGGCCGGGAATTTGCCTTCGTGCTTTTCCGCGTTGAGCCTGACACTCGAGGCAACCTGCTTCAGATTGTCCGCACATTGAGCTGCGCCCACTTTGTATTGTTGCCGGTTGATCTCCGGCACCATCACGGCCATCGCGCCGCCCAGCACCGCCAAGGAAATGATCGACACAACTAGGCCGATGATCGCCAGCACCTGGCCCCGTAGTTGGCCGCCACTGCGCTTGATCTGGCGCAACGCCACCAAACCCATGACACAGCCCACCAAACCACTGAGGCCAAGCGTGCAGAACGTCAGGATGCCCAGGACAAATGTCGCCATGGCCAGGCCACTGGTCTTCGCACGAGGAAAATCCGTTGGCCCCAGACGGCCCGGGACGGAGGCGCGCTGGACCGGCAACGGCGGCGGCGGCAGCGGCGGTGTCGACACGCTGGAAGGCACCGGTGGCGGCGAAAGCCGAGCGGGTGGAATCACTGCTGGGGGCGACGGTGGCGCCGAGGGAGCCGATGACGGTGAGGGCGGTGCCTGAGCAATGGTCTGGAACGCGGGGGTGAATTCAGGGAATTCTCGCAAAGGCCTCCACTCGGCCATTCCCTCCCTCTGCACTAAAGTGTCGAGGCCAACTTTGCGCTGGCCGATCCACTCTCGTAAAGTGTCAGCGCTAGTCGGCCCGAATTCCGTTCCGTCCGCCCCCAGGATCTTGAACATGCTCAACGATGCGTGCGCATCCTGATGGGTGCTGGGCCGCCAAGTCCATCCGGAAAATACCCGGTTTAGGGCAGAGTAATGGGATTGGTTGTTCGCAATGGAGTTATCCCCAGGATGCGAACAACTTGAGGAATCAGCCGATTTTGCCGTGGGTTTAGGAGGTTCCTGCCTGCGAACAACGGATGAGCAACTTTTTTGAAAAAATATCTTGCCACCACAACCTGTAGTGCTAGGGTAACTCTCACGCCGCAACGGAATGGGTCTCGGGCTCGGCTGCGCGGGCCTGACCGCTGGAACGTCGTCACCTGACCGGTCGTCACCTGAGTTGGTGAATGCACTTAATTAATCGACGCCTAAGTGGTGTTCGATCCTGCAGAATGCACAGGCCGTAGTACCGGATGTCCACTGGCCCCAGAGACTCCCAAGGCGCCCTTGTCGTCGGTTGCCCTGGAAGGCATCCGGGGAGAAATTAGAGTCGGCCGAGCCGGCGAGTCACGGAACTTCAGACCGCGCAGGCGGCTTGGCCTCACATAACGCGAACGGAATCGAAAGGAACCGAATGATCGACGCTCGTGAAGAGATTTCTGAGTCTGCCACCGCCGGAAGACGCCGCCGCGATCGCGGGCGAACTCCCAGTGCTCCCGCCACCGGTTCGCACGCCGGGAACCGCCGCAGCGCCTCGGCTCGCACCCTGGAAGTGACCCGCATTTTTAGCGACCCCAAGATCAGACCGTTCGATCAGATCCCGTGGGAAACCCGAGCCGCGGAGATCACCGATGATGCGGGCAAAGTGATCTTCAAACAGGATAACGTGGAAGTGCCGGCCTCGTGGTCATTGCTGGCCACCAAGGTCGTGGTCTCAAAATACTTTTACGGGGAACAACACACGCCCGAACGCGAAACCTCCGTGCGGCAGTTGATTCAACGGGTGACCCGCACGATCACCGACTGGGGTATCGCCGACGGTTACTTCAGCAAGCAGGACGGCGAGGTATTCTACGACGAGTTAACCTGGCTTTGCCTCAACCAATACGGCGCGTTCAATTCGCCGGTTTGGTTTAATGTCGGCCTCTTCCATCAGTATGGAGTGGGCAAGACCTCCGCCAAAGGCAATTGGTTTTATCATCGCACCAAGGGCGTGGCCGAACGGGCCCGCACCCAATACGAATATCCCCAAGGCAGCGCGTGCTTCATCCAGTCGGTCGACGACAACATGGAGAGCATCATGAACCTGGCGTACAGCGAGGCCATGCTCTTCAAATATGGTTCCGGCACCGGCACCGACCTGTCCCCGATCCGCTCCAGCAAGGAGAAACTCAGCGGCGGCGGCCGGCCGAGTGGGCCGATGAGCTTCCTCAAGGTCTACGATCAAGTGGCCAACGTGGTGAAGAGCGGGGGCAAAACCCGGCGGGCGGCCAAGATGAATACCCTGCGCGATTGGCACGGCGACATCGAAGAGTTCATCGACGCCAAGCAAAGGGAGGAACGCAAGGCTTGGGCGCTGATCGAACAAGGCTACGACGGTTCCTACAACGGCGACGCCTACGGCAGCGTGATGTATCAAAACGAAAACCTGTCCGTGCGCGCCAGCGATGAATTCATGCAAGCGGCCCTGGAAGGACGTGAATGGTGGACGCGCGCCACCGTGACGGGCCAGCCCCTGCAAAAGAAGGACGCCAGCCAGTTACTCGACAAGATCGCCGAGGGCACCTGGGTCTGCGGAGATCCGGGCTTGCAGTACGACGGAGCGATTCAGAAATGGCACACGTGCAAAGGCACCGAGCCGATCCATTCCACCAACCCCTGCAGCGAATACGTCTTCCTCAATAACACCGCCTGCAACCTCGCTTCGCTGAACCTGATGAAGTTCAAGCGTGAGGATGGCCGTTTTGACGTGGAACGTTTCAAAGCGGCCGTGCGCATCTTTATCAGCGCCCAAGAGATCCTGGTGGACAATGCCAGTTATCCGACCAAGGACATCGCGGAAAACTCCCACATCTACCGCACGTTGGGCTTGGGTTACGCCAACCTGGGCTCATTGATCATGAGTTACGGCTTGGCTTACGACTCCAACGAGGCCCGCGCGCTGGCCGGCGCCCTGACCGCGATCATGACCGGCCACGCTTACGAGCAGTCCGCCCAAGTCGCCGGCGTCATGGGCCCCTTCCAAGGGTACCGCGACGCCCGCTGCGCCCATGTGCCCAAACCGTTGGCCAAGGACAACGTGCAATCCATGCTCGATGTCATCCGGCTCCATCGCCGCGCGGTGGAAGAAATTCAACCCAGCCGCGAGTTCGATTACCTGAAAGCGGAAGCCCGCTCGGCCTGGGACCGCGCTTTGGCCCGTGGCCAACAACTCGGTTACCGCAACGCGCAGGTGACCGTGCTGGCTCCCACCGGCACCATCGCCTTCCTGATGGATTGCGATACGACCGGCGTGGAACCCGACATCGCTCTGGTGAAGTACAAACTCCTGGCCGGTGGCGGCATGTTGAAGATCGTCAATCGCACCGTGCCGGAAGCACTCCGGCGGCTGGGCTACTCCGAAACGCAGAGTCAGGCCATCATCGGTCACGTGGAAAAGTACGACACCATCGAAGACGTGACCGCGGAAGACGGCTCGACTGTCTGTAGCGGCCTGAAGCCAGAACATCTGGGCGTGTTCGACTGCGCTTTCAAGGCCTACCGAGGCCGGCGCAGCATCCATTACCTGGCGCATCTGAGCATGATGGCGGCCACCCAACCCTTCATCAGCGGAGCCATCAGCAAGACGGTCAATCTGCCAAGCGAAGCCAGCGTGCAAAACATCCGCGATGCCTATGTGCAAGCATGGCGGATGGGGCTCAAATGCGTGGCCATTTATCGCGATGGCTCCAAGCGCAGCCAGCCGCTCAACACCAAAAAGACCAACGAAGGCGGCGACAAATCCACCACCCTGGCCGCGTCCGGACTCGAGGCCCGCGTCGGCGAGTTGGAAGCCGAACTTGAACAACTCCGGCGCCAGTCCGGCCTGCCGCTGCGCCGGCGCCTGCCGGAAACCCGCACCGCTTTGACGCATAAGTTCGATATCGCCGGACACGAAGGTTACCTCACGGTCGGCCTGTTCGATGACGGCCAGCCAGGCGAATTGTTTGTGACCATGGCCAAGGAAGGCTCGACCATTGGCGGTTTGATGGACAGCGTGGGCGCCCTCACCAGCATGGCCTTGCAGTACGGCGTGCCCTTGGAAGCGCTGGTCAAAAAGTTCGCGCACCAACGCTTCGAGCCCAGCGGCTTCACCAAGAATCCGGATATCCGCAATGCCAGTAGCATTATGGATTATGTGTTCCGGTGGATGGCCATCCAGTTTGTCCCCGGGTACCGCGAACTCAATTCGCCCAACCCCAATCAGCCGGAACTCACCATGCCCGGCTTGCTCGAGGAGTTAAAAAAAAAGGTGAATCGGCCAGTGGCAGATCTCCCCTTGTCTGACGACACGGAGATGATTGCCCTGCCCAGCGGGAAGGATTCGGGCAATGGCGCCCGTAATGGAAGCGGTTCAGTCCATGGACGGGCGATTACAACCCTTAGCGACGCCATTGCCCACTTCCAGCAAGACGCGCCGACGTGCCCGAACTGCGGGCACGTCGCCGTCCGCAACGGGGCCTGTTACAAGTGCCTCAATTGCGGCGAGAGCCTTGGCTGCTCGTAGAGAACGCACGCGAAGTTCCATTTAACGTCACACCGGTTGAACCTTGGATGTTGGACGTTGAGCGTTTGATCGAGCCTTGCTTTCAACGGCGGCGAGTTGATCATGCCTGCCATGCACCAGCTCGCTGTCCGCCTTCGGTTTCCTCTTTTAGCATTCCGCAAGGTATGGCTGGGGCTCGCCTTTGCCTGCGGTTGGCTGGGCTTCGGGATCATCACTCCCATCGCCGGACGCGGCGCCGAATCCCATCGATTCCTGTATGTGGCCACACCGGGCATTCGCGAGTACCTCGAGTATGGCGGGCACGGGATCCTGGTCTTCGACATCGACCATGGGCATCGCTTCGTCAAACGGATTGCGTCGGCGGGGCTCAACGACAAGGGGCAGCCCATGAACGTCAAAGGCATTTGTGCCAGCGCAAGCACCGGGCGGCTATATGTCAGCACGCTCAAAACCCTGATGTGCTTCGATTTGGTGTCCGAACGGTTGCTGTGGGAAAAGGCTTATGCAGGCGGTTGTGATCGCATGTCGATCACCCCGGACGGCCAGGCGATCTATCTCCCCTCGCTCGAGAGCGACCATTGGCATGTGGTGGACGCGCGCACTGGAGAAGTGTTGGCCAAAATCGTCCCGCAATCCGGCGCCCATAACACCATCGTGGGACCCGATGGCAAGGAAGCGTATCTGGCCGGACTGAAATCGCCGTTGCTGACCATCGCTGATGCGGCAAGTCATCGGGCCGTGAGGACGGTAGGCCCATTCAGCGCCGCGATTCGCCCCTTTACGGTCAATGGCGACCAAACGCTAGTGTTCGTCAACGTCAACGAACTGCTCGGCTTCGAGGTGGGCGATCTCAAGAGCGGCCGAATGTTGCATCGGGTTGAGATCGAAGGATTCCAGAAAGGCCCAGTCAAACGGCATGGCTGCCCCAGTCACGGGATTGGCCTGACTCCAGACGGAAAGGAACTGTGGGTTACCGACGCAGCCAACACGCGGTTGCACATCTACGATGCGACCGTGATGCCTCCCAAAGCGGTGACCAACATCGTCGTGCGCGATCAGCCCGGTTGGATTTCCTTCGCGATCGACGGGCGTTACGCCTATCCCTCCACCGGCGATGTGATCGATGTGGCCACGCACAAGATCGTTGCTGGTCTAACCGATGAGAAAGGCGCGGCGGTGCAGAGCGAGAAACTGTTGGAGATCGATTTCGAAGGCAGCCGCCCAACCCGCGCGGGCAACCAATTCGGGATCAGCCGGCCTGGGCACCAATGAGGCTCCGCCCTCCGCCCTCCGCCCTCCGCATTCAAGAAGCCCTGCCCTGAAAAATTCTTCAAATCACCTGTAAGGGCGAGGGTGTGTTTTCCGGAATTGTCGAGGGGCGGACCAGGGGTTTCCTGGTTCCCCTCACCAACAGAACTCCCGGAAACTAATGAAAACATCGATTCTCCGTCCAAGCGGAAGGCTTATCACCCCGTTGCTTCCACTCTCGCGCGCGTCGTGGGTCGTGCCTGCGGTCATGTGGCTGCTGGTTCGCGTGGCGACCAGCTCCAGTCTGGCCGAGGTCTGGAATCGACCGACCTACTCCAGTCCGATCGCCATTTCGCGCAATGATCGGCTGATTTGGGTGGTCAATCCGAGCGATGACAGCGTGAGCGTGTTGCGGCCAGACACCAACACGCGCATCGCCACGGTGGGGGTAGGGGATGAGCCGCAGAGCATTGCCCTAACTCCGGACGGTCGTTATGCCTACGTGGCGAACGCCGCCGGAGGTTCAGTGAGCGTGGTGCAGATCAATGATCCGGCCTGGGGCAGCTTTAGCGCCACCGTCATCACCAATATCACGACCGGAGCCGAGCCGTGGAATGTGGTTTGTTCACCCGATGGCCAGCGCGTGTTTGTGGCCAATAGCGCTCAAGACACCATCACAGTGATCGGAACGACGGGTCAATACGTTCTAGGACATGTGGATCTGCGTACTAGCGTTGCGAATGAGGACGACCCCTCGCGCCATTTTCAACCGCGCGGCCTGGCGGTCACCCTGGATAATTCCAAACTTTACGTCACCCGTTTCCTTTCCTTTACCAGGCCGGGCGGCCGGCAGGGAGACGACTTCGGCCGGGAAGGACTGGTGGCAGTGCTCGATATTAGCACTGGTTCCCCCTACATCAGCGATTACCAGGTCACCCGGGCCGTCACGCTGCAGCCGCAGATCACCGGATTCAAATTCCCCGGGCTCACCAACCCGCCGGCGCCGGACACGGCGGCTTTTCCCAACCAAATGCAGAGCATCGTCGTGCGCGGAGATCAGGCCTACCTGCCCAACATCGCGGCATCGCCGAGCGGCCCGCTCCGCTTTAGCCTCGACACGCATGCCTTCGTCAGTGTGATCGATGGCGTAAACAGCTTTTATCCCGGGGACGCCGGCACCAACAAATTCCTGAACCTGCATTTGGGCGCGCGCAACCCGGAGACCGGCAAGCGCAAGGTCTTCTTCGCTAACCCGTGGGCCATCGCGTTTACCACCCAGACAGGGGATGGGCACGCTTATGTCGTCTCCGCGGCCAGCGATGTGTTGGTCAAACTTAACGTCGCGGCGGACGGGAAATTATCCTTCACCGTTGATGATGACACGACCCGTTACATTGATTTGAATGACCCCACCAACCCAGCGACCAGCGGCCCCAACGCCGGGAAGAATCCTCAGGGCATTGCCATCACCAGCGATGGTGGCCTGGCTTACGTTGCCAATTTCGTGTCGCGCAACGTTTCGGTGGTGAATCTGACCAACGACGAAGTCGTCGCCGTCGTGCCCACATCGAATCTGCCCGCACCTGGTTCGCAGGGGGAGACCAACCTGGTGGGCGCCGAGATGTTCTTTTCTTCGCGAGGCAATTTCGATTCGATCCCCGGTACGAATTCCTTGCGCGACCGCTTGTCCAGTGAAGGCTGGCAGAGTTGCGCCAGTTGCCATTTCAAGGGCTTGACCGACGGCGTGATTTGGCAGTTCAACGCTGGGCCGCGGAAAAGCATTCCCCTGAACTCCAGCTTCAATCCGCATAACCGGAGCGAGCAACGGATTCTGAACTACTCCGCGATCTTTGATGAAATCGAAGACTTCGAAGCTAACATCCGCAACGTCTCAGGTCCGGGTAATCTGGCCACGCCTATTAATGGGAATGCTCTCGATCCTAACCACGGCCTGCTCATTGGCGATACCGGCGACCTGAACGTAGCGCCAAGCGCCGTCAATGCGTTCGCTTTGGCAAGCGCCAATCGGCCGCAAGTGACTGTCACGCTGCCGGGCAGCGCGAA
>DATLUX010000239.1:0-18911 GCA_035577805.1 Verrucomicrobiia bacterium | reverse complement strand
TGCTGCCGCTTCGCGGCAGTGGATGGATAACGATCTTCAGAGCTGCAAAGTGTAACCCATGTGTGTGCCTAAAGTGTCACCCATGTCTATGCCCGCTGCCCACCCCGGCCCTCTCCCCGTTGAGGGGAGAGGGAGCAGGTTGGAAACAGGGCGCCGCTCGAGGCACAACCAGTTCTTTATTCCTGATGCTCGGCTTAGCGGCTCTGGTCCTGGGCGGATGCGGCTGTGCCAAGGGCTTGGACAAGACAACTCGTGTTCCTAAAGCAACCGCGCCTTACTCGGAATGGTCGGAACCCAAGCGCGCGTTTGCTCCCGCCACCGAAGCGATGGTTGGAGACGTGGGCCGACGTCCTTCGTTCAGCGAGGCGCGGCCATCGTTGGGAGGCGCCGGACTGGACGATGAGTTGTGGGTGATCAGCCGCAACTCCGATCCCGTGGCGCCCGCCGATAACGAGTTCCCCGGCTCGGGCTCGTTGTGGACCGAAGTGCAACGTCGTCAGGTCGAAGTGCCGCTGCAGCACACCGACGTGCAAGCCACGATTGACGGGACGGTGGCTGCCGTGAAGGTTACGCAACAGTTTCATAATCCGTACGACAGCAAGATCGAGGCGATCTATGTATTCCCGTTGCCCGACAACGCCGCGGTGAACGAGTTCCTCATGGTGCTAGGCAATCGCCGCATCCGCGGGCTCATCCGGGAACGTGAGGAGGCGGAAAAGACTTACAGTGCGGCCAAACAGCAGGGTTATGTGGCCTCGTTGCTCACCCAGGAGCGGCCGAATGTCTTTGTTCAATCGGTCGCCAATATCGAACCCGGACGGCAAATCGATGTGTCCATCGCCTATTTTCACACTGTGCCCTGCGTGGATGATTGGTTCGAGTTTGTGTTCCCCATGGTGGTGGGGCCGCGATTTAATCCGTCCAGCTCACGCCCAGGCGCTCGGAGCGGCGCCGGCACCGGCACCGGCGTGGGCGCCGTTGGCCGCGGGAAGCAGGGTCAGTCCGGCCAACGAACCGAGGTCAGTTATCTCAAGCCTCAGGAACGAAGCGGGCACGACCTTTCTCTCGAAGTGGAGTTGCGGCCCGGAATGAAGCTGGAAGAAACCTCGTGCCGCACGCACCAGATCGAGATCGAACAACCCGAGCCTGATCGCGCCCATATCCGCTTGAGCGCAGCCGACCGTCTGCCTAACCGCGATTTTGTTCTGCGCTACCGATTGGCGGGGGATCAGATGAAATCTTCACTGCTGGCCTACCGCGATGGACGCGGCGGATTCTTTACCCTCACGTTGGTCCCCCCACGGGAATCCCGGACTGCCCCGCGGTTTCGGCCGCCGCTCGAATTGATTTTTGTGTTGGACTCATCCGGCAGCATGTCAGGAGTGCCGATCGAACAGGCTAAAGCCGCCATCGCCCGCGGGCTGCACCGTCTGGAACCGGATGACACTTTTCAAATCGTGGATTTCTCCGATCACGCGTCCCAGTTCGGGCCGGAACCATTGGCCGCGACCTCCCAGAACGTGGCCCGCGGCCGTCGTTATCTTGAGCAGGTGCATTCTTCCGGGGGCACGATGATGATCCACGGCATTCGGGCCGCGCTCGACTTCGCGCATGACCCAAGGCGGCTGCGGTTTGTGTGTTTCTTGACCGACGGTTACATCGGCAACGAACTCGAAATCTTGCGTGAGATCCAGAAGCGCTTGCAGGCCGCCCGCATTTTTAGTTTCGGAGTGGGCTCCGCTCCCAACCGCTATCTCTTAAACAGCATGGCCCGCCTTGGCCGCGGCGCCGTCGCCTACCTGGGCTCGAACGATGACGCAGTCAAAGTGATGGACCAATTCTTTGAACGCGTCGCCCAACCGGTGTTGACGGACATCCGCGTGGATTACGGCGAATGGCCGGCCGGCGAAGTTTATCCGCGGCGTGTGCCGGATCTGTTTGCAGGCCGGCCGGTCACGCTAACAGGCCGGTTTGAAAGCACCAGCAACGTGCCCAAAGTAGTCCGAGTCACCGCACAGGCCGGACATGAACGCGTGCAACTGGAGTTGCCCGTGCAATTCGGCGCGCGCAGCGAATCGAGGACCGCGTTCCGTTCCCTGTGGGCACGCGCCAAGTTGACCGACCTCTACGAACGCGTTTCCTATGGATTGGACCCATTCAAACCGGCGGCGATCAGGCAGTTGGCCCTGGACTACGGGCTGCTCTCGGATTACACGGCCTTCGTGACCGTGGATGCCTCTGCACGCACCGCCGGCCGGTCTGGCACAACGGTGCCCGTTCCTGTTCCGGTTCCGGAAGGAGTCAAATACAAAACTACCGTCGACGAGTAGCATTCACTTTCTCCTCGCCTGACTCGGCGCGGTGCGTTATGCGCTTGGTGACGTGCCCGCTCAATCATCAGCCCCCCGAGTCATCTCACTGCTGCCCAGCGCCACCGAAATTGTTTATGCGCTCGGCTTGGGCGAATGTCTGGTCGGCCGATCCCACGAATGCGATTTTCCCGCACAAGCGCAGTCGCTGCCGGCTTGTACGCAGCCACAGATCGATTCGAATGCCGGCAGCGCCGAAATCGATCGGCAGGTCAAAGATCGACTGGCCCGCGCTTTGTCCATCTACCGCGTCGACCTGGAACAACTCCAGGCGTTGCGTCCTAATGTCATCCTCACCCAGGATCAATGCGGCGTCTGCGCGGTATCCCGAGCGGACCTCGAGCAGGTCCTCTCCGGTTTTCCAGGAACTCCGCCCAAGCTGGTTTCGCTCGCGCCGCAACGGCTGCCGGAGGTCTGGACCAGCATCCAACTCGTGGCAGATGTGCTGGGCGCAGCCGAAGGCGGCAAAGTCTTGCTGAAGGCACTCAAAAACCGCGTGGCCGATGTCATCCTCCGGACCGCCGCGCTCAAGCGCCGGCCCACCGTGGCCTGCCTGGAGTGGATCGAACCACTGATGGTGGCGGGGAATTGGGTGCCGGAACTGGTTGATCTGGCTGGCGGGACCGCACTCTTCGCCGAAGCCGGGAAACACTCCTCCTGGCTGACCTGGGACGATCTTTCACGACAAAACCCGGACATCATGGTGGTTATGCCCTGCGGTTTCGATCTCGAACGCACCGCTCGCGAGATGCCCCCGTTGACCAGGAATCCGGCCTGGGCACAGCTCCGAGCTGTGCGCGACAAACGAGTCGCCCTGACGGATGGGAGCCACTACTTCAATCGACCTGGCCCGCGCCTGGTCGAGTCGCTGGAGATCCTCGTGGAAATCCTTCACCCGCGCCTGGGCCAGTTTGGACATGCCGGCCGGGTTTGGCGACCGGGCTAAGCCTGACACGGGCCAACCCCGGAAAACCGCATCCGAGATTGCCAAACCCTCATTAAAATGGTTTAAGAATGTCCCGAATGTTTGGCCGACAGATACAGCAAAGGGCCGCGCACGGCGCGAGTTTCAACCCGGGCGTGGTGCGAGTCCCGAACCGGTTAGTGACAGTGCTGGGGCTTGGGCTTGCGCTCATTGCCCTGGTTGCCTGTCAGGATCAAAGTCCGACGCGGACACGATCGGCGCGAGGCGCGACCTACTACAACGAACATCTGGGAGGTGGGCCTTGGTCAGTGCACATTGTGGAAATCGATCGGCAGGATGGCGGGTTGCAGTTGCATTCGGCGATGGGACGAGGAACTCGGTTGGGCCTGCGACCACTAAGCGAGCAGGCTGGATCGATCCCGCCTGCCTGGGGCAAACCGGTGGCAGCCGTCAACGGCGATTTTTATGCCCGGGAAGGAACGGCCTATGCCGGGGACCCGCGCGGACTGCAGATCGTCGATGGCGAATTGGTCAGTGGCCCAGGAGAGCAGGCCGCCTTCTGGCTGGATGCGGCGGGCAATCCCCATGCCACCAATGTTGTCTCGCAGTTCCGGTTCGGATGGCCGGAGGGCACTTCGTTTCCATTCGGTTTGAATGAAGAATGCACTCCTTCGCAGATGGTGTTATGCACGGCGGCGCTCGGTGACAAGACGCGCCATCGCACTGCAGGCCTCGAATTGATTCTGGAGGGGATACCCGACAGCCCCTGGCTGCCACTGCGCATCGGAGAAACGTATCGGGCGAAGGTTCGATCGATCCGGCAAGGAAGCGGCACGCCTCTCACTCCCGATACCGTGGTGTTGTCGATTGGAAACGCGTTGGCGGGGCAACTCCCGCCCACGCCGGTTGGGACCGTGCTCTCCTTTTCGACCGAGACCTCACCCGGGTTGAAGGGCGCCAGAATCGCCATCGGCGGCGGGTCCGTCCTGGTCCGCCATGGCAAACTGACCCGGCTGGAAAAACCCGCCGGCCCCCGCGGGTTGACATCTTATTCAGTTAGCTCAATGTTCGAGCGTCATCCCCGTTCCGTGCTGGGTTGGAACGACACGCATTTTTTCTTGGGCGAAGTGGACGGCCGCCAACGTCGGCTTTCGGTAGGTATGACCCTGGAGGAACTGGGCGCCTACATGGCCCGGATCGGTTGCGACGTGGCGATGAGCCTGGACGGTGGAGGCTCTGCTACGATTTGGTACGATGGACGTGTCAGGAATAGTCCATGTGATGGAGCCGAGCGCCCGGTGGCAAACGGGCTGGTGGTCACGCGTTTGTCGGGTGATCGGCCAACGGTTTCGGCCGCCGCCGTTCATTTGAATCCATGAGAAGCCGTTGTGCTCACCGGGCAACAGGGCGCGCGGCCCACAACGGGTGGTGTCTGGGCCGGGTCGCCACGCCGCCCACACACAAGAGGTGGAACCACGACAGCGTGGTTGAAAGCGAAGCGGCGGCAACCCAGACCGGGCCAATGGCAAGGCCGATGACGGATATTTTACAAAAAACCTTCGTAACAATGGCTGCTTTGGTGTGTCTATGGGTGGGCCCTCACGGCAGTTTGCCGCTCAGTCAGCGGTGATCCGGGCCGGGTCCGTTCGGGCAATGCACAGCTTTTTGCGTTTTCGTTTTATGAACTTGGGAATCGTCTTGCGAAACATCGGGGTAACTCTCACCGGCCTGGTCAACGCTGGGCGGAGACCCGGCTGGCGTCTGTCTTTCCTGACTTTGGCGTGGCTGGCGTCAGTTTCCCTCCTCACCCTTCCTGCACCGCTTCAGGCCGCTGCGACCGCGGAAGAGCTCCGCAGTCATAGCGTTCCGTATCGAAACGAAAAAGTGCCGGAAGGTCCCTGGTCGATCCACGTGATTCGCATGGATCTGCACAATCCGGATTACGAATTGCACACCATGTTGTCCGACGGCGTCATTTCCGGAATGACCACACTCAGCGAGCAGATCAAAGCCTTGCCCCAGGAGTTGGGACGGCCGATCGCCGCGGTCAACGGCGATTTTTATGAGAACGGTTCCAAACCGTATCGAGGCGATCCCCGCGGCCTGCAGATCGTCAATGGCGAACTCGTCAGTGGAGTCAGTGAATACGCTTGTTTCTGGATGGATGTGGAGGGCAAACCGCACACCGATATCGTAAAATCGCTGTTCCGTGTCATCTGGCCGGACGGCACCGGCACGCCGATCGGCTTGAATGAAGAGCGGCATAATGACAGCGCCATTCTTTACACGCCAACCATGGGTCCCTCCACTGGCACCAAAACGGGCGGACGCGAAATCATCCTGGAGCCGGTCGAGAAGGACGGGTTGCCGCTGCGCATCGGGGTGAAATTTGAAGCGCGCGTCAAGGAGGTGCGTGATGCCGGCGACACGGCCTTGCGACCCGGGATCCTGATCGTTTCGCTCGGACCTCAGTTGTTGGTTGATGCGCCGGCCGTCAAGGAGGGCGATGTTGTTCAAGTCTCGACCAAAACGATCCCGGATCTCGCCGGGACGCGCACGGCCATTGGCGGAGGCCCCAGGCTGGTAGTTGACGGCAAGCCCGTGGGCGGCTGGAAATCCCCCACCCAACGGCACCCGCGCACGGCCATTGGTTGGAATGATCAATCGCTTTACCTGGTTCTGGTGGATGGCCGGCAACCGGGTCTTTCGGTCGGGATGAGTTTCCAGGAATTGGCATCTTACCTGATCAAACTGGGCTGCACCACGGCCATGAATTTGGATGGCGGCGGCTCGGCTTCCATGTGGGCCTTCGGCCAGATCGTCAACAGCCCCTCGGAAGGCCAGGAACGGCCCATCGCCAATGGACTGGTGGTCGTGAAGAAACCCAAACGCTGAGGCTCAGTTCTCAGTTCTCAGTCCTCAGTCCTCAGTCCTCAGTCCTCAGTTCGCAGTCCTCAGTGCTTAGTGCCTAATTAAGCAGCCACTGAGCACTGAGCACTGAGCACTGAGCACTGAGCACTGGGCACTGGGCACTGAGAGCTCACTTCTTGCCCAGGCAAAAGAATGTTTCCATCAGGCCGCGTCCTTTGATTTCGATGGTGCCGCGCGGTTCGAACTCGAATTTGTCCTGGAGCTTCTCACGCACAACGGCCGAGACCTGGATCCGGCCGGGGGCGGAATGAGATTCCATCCGGCTGGCGGTGTTCACCGCGTCGCCCCACAGATCGTAGATGAATTTGTGTCGTCCGATGATGCCGGCGATCATCGGTCCGGTGTGGATGCCGATGCGGATCTGCAGGTTCATGCCGCGGCGCTGGTTAAACTGTTCGATCTCGTTCAACATGCGGAACCCGAGCGCGACGACACGTTCGGCATGATCGGGCCGGGTCACCGGGGCGCCGCCCACCGCCATGTAGGCATCGCCAATCGTCTTGATCTTTTCCAGTTCCAACTCCTGCACCACCGCGTCAAATGCGGAAAAAATCTCGTTTAGAATCTCCAACAAAACCCCGGGCGGACGGCTCGCAGAAAAGGTCGTAAAGCCGACCAGGTCGGCGAACAACACGGTGGCCTCGCTGAATGAATCGGCGATCGCCTGTTCGCCGCGCTTCAGCCGTTCGGCAATCACCGGCGGCAGAACATTCAAGAGCAATTGTTCGGACTTGGCCTGTTCCTCCTGGATTTGGCGCAGATGCAGTTGCTCGCGGTCCCGCAGGCGTTTCTTTTCGAGGCACGCGCTGATGCGGGCTTGCAACAGGACAGGATCAAACGGCTTGGCCAAATAATCCGCGGCGCCCATCTCAATACAGTGGGCGACTCGCTCGGTTTCATCGGACGCAGACAGCACCAAAACGGGGAGGGATTGCAGAGCCAGGTCGGCTTTCAGATGCTCCAGGACTTCGTACCCATTCATTTCGGGCATTTGCAGGTCCAATAACACCAGGTCAAACGAGCCGGTCTGAAGCTGGGCCAAGGCATCGCGGCCGTTCTCAGCGAGCCTGATCTGATGGCCCAGCCGGGTTAAGCGCCGGGAAAGCATGTCCCGATTGCTTTCATCATCGTCCACTACCAACAAACGGCCGGTCAGGACGGGGGACTCCGCCAGACGCGGCATCACCTCCGACCGCCGCAGGAATACGGTGTTGGCCGAACGATTGGCCACCTGCAGAAGCTCCGAAGCCGGCTCGCCCGTCAGGAGCCGTTCCATCACCAGGCGCAGCAAGTCGCGGGCGGCCCGGTCGATTTTTTGCAGGTCCGTGATCAGGTCGGCCTGCTGCGCCGCCGCCGCGTCCTCCTGCAGCAACTCCACATAACCGATGATCTGATTCAATGGTGTGCGGACTTCGTGATGGATCAGGCTTTGGCTCCCGACCAAGGAGCGGGATTTGGTCGGGTCAAAGAGATCATTGATGATGGCGAGCAACCGTTTGCCGGCGCTATGAATACGCTGCAGATCCGGCGCGAAAGCCCCCAGACGCCGATCATCGGTCTCTTCCAGCAACAGTTCGCAGTAGCCGATGATGTGGTTCAGCGGCGTGCGCAGATCATGTCTAAGAGTTGAGGCCATAACGATCGCGTGCCGGGATCAGCGCCGGGGCCGCTGTTGCGCCAGCCAGTTGGCCACCCAGCTCGAGCCAATGGCGGCAATGATAAATATGTTCAAACAAAGCATAAACAACCCGTTCCGCGGCCCTGTCTTGGACAGCGGTTGGTCTCCCGCGCTTACGCTGATGGCCACGACCGCCACACCGGCAGCCGCCATCAGACCCGTATACACGCCCATCATGCGCCGTGGCCAGCCCGGCACGGTTTTGAAGGTGCCGGCCATCGGGATAATCATAATCCCGCAAACAATGGCCGCCAGACTGGCCGACGGATGAAATTGCGTGAAAAAACAGACCAGGACGGCGGCCAGGGTCAGAAAAACGCATAACCCCACCCAGTTCGAAGCGATCCGTTTCTCGTCGGATAATACCAATCGTCCGAATCGATTTAACCGCAAAAGCAGGTTGAACAGAGGGTCCGCCGTCCAGGTCAGCAAGACGAATCCCAGATACAGAATCCGCAGCGGCCACACCGCCGGGGCCAGTTCCGGGTTTTGCGTGGCGAGCGTGCCCAATAACCGGTTGGCGAAGTAACCAGCGATCAGGATCGCCCATTGGGTGCCGGGCCGAAGCTTCGACATCCAGAAAAAGTAACGCAGAAAAAGCGAGTAGAGGAAGTGACGCGCTTTCAGCGCCTCAATGATGCCTTCACGGGCCCACTCGCTGGTCGGGTCAAGGCGAAGGGCTTCCCGGAAATGTTCCAGGGCCCGCCGGTGATCGCCTTGTTCCAGCAGAGTCCAACCCTGGTTGGCATGCGTGACCGCGTCATCAGGACGCCGCGCCAGGGCAGCGTCGATGGTCGCGCCCGCCTCGGCCCGGCGCCCGAGTTTCACCAAGGCGATGGCCCGCAAGTTCGTGCACCCGACGTGCTCCGAATCCACCTGCAGCCCGCGCTCAGCCGCGGCCAGCGCCTCGGCCCAGCGTTGTTGCTCCAAATACAACTGCGCCTGCAGCGCGTGGGCATCCACGTCGGCCGGGTTTAATCGCAGTGTTTCTGTAATGGCCGCCATCGCTTCCGTGAAGTGCCGGCGTTCGTAATAGATGCGAGCCAGGGCGTAGTGGGCGAAATCCAGATCCGGGCTCAAATGCACCGCCTGTTGTGCTTCGCGCGTGGCTTCGGCGAATTGTTCGCGCTGCAGCAGACAAAGCCCCAACAACGAGTGCGCATACGGATCGTCCGGAGAACCGGCCAACGCCTGGCGCAGTTCCTCCTCCGCCGTCTCGTATCTGGACTGCTGAAACAGAAGATGCGCCCGCTCAAGATGTGGGTTCATGCAAAATTTTAAGCGTTCAATTCAATTCAACTTTCCAACTTCCAAAAGATTGAATTGAACTTGGAATCGAATCGAGCGCTGGAAGGCCCATGCAGATTTAGATTCAGATTCAGATCTTCAGATACTTGAGAATATCGTCGTAAACTCCTCCTTGATTGGAGTAGAGGGCGTAGTTGCGGGCCGTAGCGAACCACTCGCGGGTAGTGGCCTTCAGCTTGGCGGCTGCACTGAGCAGATCACGCGTGGTGAGCGGCTTGGGAACACCCGCTTTCATGGCTTCGGCCAGCTTCCCTTCCACCGCCACGTCCACCACCGCTTTCAGATCGGCGCCCGAGAAATGTTCGGTTTTCCTGGCCAGTTGCTCGTAGTCGAGGTCTTGCATCGGCTTGCCATGACAAAGCAGCCGCAGGATATCCGCCCGCGCCGCCAAATCCGGCGGCGGCACAAACAGCACCCGATCAAACCGTCCCGGTCGTCGAAAGGCGGAGTCCAGATGCCAGGGAGCATTGGTCGCGGCCAGAATGAGCACGCCCTCATTCGAAGCTTTCACCCCGTCCATCTCGGCCAGGAACTGGTTGATCAACTGGCGCCCGGCGTGATGGCGCATGTCGCTGCGGCTCGCGCCCAAAGCGTCGACCTCATCGAAGAACAGCACACAAGGCCGGTTGCGACGCGCCTGTTCAAACAGTTCATGCAGATTCCGTTCGCTATTCCCAATCCACATGTCGAGCACATCGTTGATCCCCACCGCGATGAACCCGGCCCGAATCTCGCCCGCCGTGGCTCGGGCCAGGTGGGTCTTGCCGCAACCCGGCGGGCCATACAGCAAAATGCCCCCGCCCACCGCCTTTCCATAAGCGCGATAAAGTTCGGGATGCGCCAGCGGATGAATGATCTTCAAGCGGATCTCCTCTTTGAGCGCCTCCATGCCACCCACGTCCTTGAAGTTGATTCGCGGACGTTCCACCTCCGCGCCCAAGGGCGTGTCGGCCTGGTCCCACGCATTCCGCACCCGCCCTTCCACCACCTCGCTTTGTTGCTCGTCCGCGTCGATCCCCAGCGTCGCCGCCAAGGCGGAATCGGCTGTCGCCGGATCCTTTTCCACCGCCCGCCGATATTGCACAACGGCTTGCTCAATCTCACCGATGCCAATGAGCAGCCGCGCATGCAGCACGAAAGCGCGCGCGGGCGCATCCGACGTCTTGATCAGCGCCTCAATTAAGGCCAGGGCATGACTGTTCTTGCCCTGCTGATGGAAGGCGCGCGCCAAGCCAAGCTTCAAACCCGCGTGATCGGGCGCCTGCGCCAAGGCCTCCCGATACTCCGTCTCCGCTTCAGCCGCTCGTCCGCTCGCCAGGAGTAAATCGGCCAGATGCTGTCGCAGGGGCGTGTTATTGGGTGACAGACGCAACGCTTCCCGGAGTGCCTGCAGAGCGTCCTCCCCGGATGGACCCGACGCAGATGGAGGGATCGACATGCCGCAAGCAAATCTCAAGCGTCCGGCTGGGTCAAGAAGGCCCTCGTTTAAGACTCGGCCCACTTTGGGCTTGCATTAGCAAAGTTGTTCCCCCCACTATCCGTTATCCCAACCACGATTCCCGAAATCGCAGTTGGCTTTGCGTCCTTGCGTCCGCATTCCGGGTTGATCTTAAAGGAACCACATGAAACAACTCTCTGTCTCCCTGCTCGTCCTCGGCTTGCTCAACAGTCTCACCGCGATCGGTCAGGACTTCCTTCCTACTAGCGCGGAAGAAGTTGGCCTGAGTCGCCTGAAAGCCGACCAGACCATCTACAACACCAATACGCTGGCCAACCTGGACAATTGGGAGCCGTACATCAGCGTGCTGGGCAACAGCGCGTTCCTGATCGAAGCCAACACGTTCGCCGAAGACCCCATCGACCCGGCCAAACAACGTTTTGGCGTGACCTTCCAACCCGTGAGCGGGGGTGCCCATCGGGAAGGCGACTGCTTCTACAGCGACGAAGGGTTGCCTTTCCGCGGGCCCATCAACGCTTCGCGCCAGAATGGCAACCCCGGCCGGGTGGCCGGTGATAAACGCCCCGGCGCGCTCAATTTCATCACCGGCGGGGAAGCCTCGCCGCATTTGGTGGCGGAATTTCGCCTGGACGGTCGCTGGGACCTGGGCCTGGACCGCGGAGTCGACGGCCGCTATTGCACTGTCCAAACCTTTTCATTGAACCAAGCCACTCTGGCTCAGACCCCCTTGAGCAAAGCCTTCGACGCGGTCAATGGCCGTTATACCTCCGGCAGCGTCAGCGGCCAGATTGGCCGTTTCGGTGGGGAAGTGGCTTGCCTGGACAACGGCAACTTCCTGGTGGTAGCCGACGATCGCTCGAACCTGACGGCTCCCGGCACCACCGCCACCGCCGTGATCGTGGAACCCGACGGCACGATCGTGAAGGACACCTTTGTGATCGGAGCCGGCGAACTCTGGAGCAACGTGGCTGCTCACCAAGGCGGCTTTTGCGTGCGGCTCAACGGCGTAATGAAGTTCTATGACAACGACGGCAATTTCCTGGGCGAAGACGACACGGCCGAAGCCAGTCTGAAGGATGACACCGGGGCGGTGATATTCTCCTTTGACCGGGGCCGTGGCGACGGCACCCGCATCGTCAGTCACATCAACAGTCCGTATGTGTTTTTGGCCGGCCGCAACAATGAAGCCTCCCAACACGTGCGGGTGGCGGTGTGGGATTCGCGCAACCGCGCCCTGGTGGCCGCAACCAACGTCAGCGAACTGACGGCCGCCGAAGGCGGTGGCGACAACGCGAGTTTTCATCCCACGTGGGATCGGGTGGGCGCAGCGGCTGACGCGTTAAACCGGGTCGCGGTGGCCTATGAATTTAAGAATGGCGACATCCTCAACAACCAGGTGGCGGTGCGGGTGCTGGCCTTTGACGGGGCGGGCTTCCGTTATCTGACGCCCAGTTTCTTTGCCTTCGTCAATTACGGCACTTCCACCAGCGGGGCGGGCCAATCCATTCGCACCACCCGCCCGGCGGTGGCCATGACCACTCGCGAGATTTGCATTGCGGCCAAGGGCGAGATTAACAGCACCAATAACGTGTCGGAAGGCCCCGACACGCTGGCTCAAACCACCTTCTACACTGTGTTCAGTCATCCGGCGCCCCAAAACGATCCCACCTCGGCCGGAGCACCTCCGATCCGGATTACCAGCATCACGCCGGATGGAGGGTCAGCCACGCTGCGATGGTCGGGCGGCACTCCCCCCTTTGCGGTGCAGCGGAAGACGCAATGGACCGATGCCTGGGGTGACTTGAGCACGACTTCGTCGCGAACGATCTCAGTGCCCATCACGGGCGCGTCCGGATTCTTCAGGATTAAAGGCCAATAACTGCGGTGTGCTTGGGAGTTTTTTCCCAGCTCATCGCAGCTTGGCTCTGAATCCATGATCGGGCCATTCCCCAGTTGGTCGCGGATTCTGTCGGCCCTGTTCGTCCTCCTGCCTCTGGCCGGCGCCGCCCAGAACACCGTGCAATGGACCACCAATTTCTACACGGTGACCGGGGAAACCTTGCGCGAAGTGCATGAGTCGCTCCGACAAAAACGGCCCTGGGGAGATCGCCCGTCCGTAGACGGCATGACCGAATGGCAGCTGGAATGGCGTTTCACCGTCGCCCCGGCAGAAGGAGGATGCCGGCTCAGTGGTTTCGGCACAAAAACGATCATCCTCACCACCCTTCCACGCTGGAACGCACCGGCGGGCGCGTCTCCGCTCCTGCGGAGCACCTGGAGCAATTACGTTCATGCACTTGGTTTGCATGAAGCAGGCCACGCCGCCATCGCTTTCGCCGCCGCCGCCGATCTACAGAAACAAGCCAAAACGAATTCTGCCGGACCCGATTGCTCGACCTTGCAGCAGAACCTTAATGCCTTGGGGCAACGCGTCCTCGAAGAATACCGCCGGCGTGACGATCAATACGACGAACGTACAGACCACGGAGCCACCCAAGGCGCGAGACTGCCCTTTGGCGGACGGGATCCGCCTGGACCGGGAGGGCCCCGTTAAAGGGTTATGTTTCCCGCAAGGCCGCGGCGATCGGAAGGCGCCCGGCGCGGATGGCGGGAAAAAGTCCTCCAAACAAACCGATGCTCACGGCCCAGACAATCGCGCTAAGCAGCAGTCTGGGCGTGACGCTGAAGGCAAAAGCGATCTGGCTGAACGTCTGCCAGTTGATGGTGGCGGCTTTGAAGCCGTCGAAGGCCAAATAGGACGCGAGCGCGCCGATCGTCCCGCCCACCAGCGCCAGCACCAGGGATTCGAACATCACCGAGAGAAGGATCGGACTGGTGCCGAAGCCCAGCGCCCGCAACGTGGCAATTTCACGTGTGCGCGCCGCCACGGCGCTATACATCGTATTCAACGCGCCGAACAGCGCGCCCAACGCCATCAACGCAGCGATGAAAAAGCCGATGCTCCGAATAAAACCAGTCAACATGCTGGACTGTTCGGAGAGAAATTCAGCTTGGGGAATGGCTTTGGCTTTGAGTTGCGGATTCGTGGTCAATGAGTCCTTGAACTGTTGGAACGCTTGCGGAGACGTCAGCTTCGCATACACCGATTGGAAAGAGTCGCCCCGATGATAGGCAGGCTGCAGCACTGCCGCGTCCGTCCAGAGCTCCGATTCCGCTGCTCCACCTCCGCCGGCGAAGATGCCGACGATGTCCCATTCGTTCAAACCAATCCGAAGTTTTCGCCCCACTTCCAGTCCGGCAAAGGCTCGGGCCGCGCCGGCTCCGACGATAACCTCATTGCGGCCCGACTCGAACTTTCGGCCTTCGACGAGATGGATATCACCGCGCACAACCAACGCCGTCTTCTCGACGCCGCGAAACGGCACGTTCGCATCCGTGCCCGTGGAACGCTTGGGCAAGTTGATCATCACGAACAACTCGGCCGAGGCCAGCGGCCCAGCGGCCGTCCGCGCCACGCCGGGCGTGTCCGCGATCAAACGAACTTCTTCGCGGGAGAGGCCGCTGGTCATTTCGGTGTCCGCGCCGCTGCGCAGGACAATGACGACGTCGGCCGGGCCGGACACTTTCATGGCGGCGCGGAATCCTTCGGCAATCGAGAGCACGCCCACAAACACGGCCACCACGCCGGCGATGCCGACAGCCGCGGCGAGGGCGGCGCCCTTGCGCTCGGGAAGCGCGCGCAGGTTGAAGAATGTAACCGCGGCGACTTGTGAGAACCAACGCGACCATGCCAGTGGTGACCGCCAATCTGCTGGCGCACTCGGATCTGTTCGCGGCCGGAATCGCAAGTAGATCATGCGTGTCTCCTCAAGGCCACGGCGATTTGCAAGCGCATGGCTTGGAGGGCGGGCAGGATGCCCGCCACGAAACCAAGCCCGAAGACCAGCCCCACACCGATCAGCAGATAGCGCGATGGCAGGAAAAACACCGGCAGCATGTTCGGCACCGGGCTTCCCGCGGCGGCCACCAACCAGGCCAGCCCCAGCCCCAACAGCCCGCCGCACGCCGCGATCAGGCAGGACTCGAACAGGACCAGCGCCAGCACTAATTCATTGCTGAAACCCATCGCCTTGAGCACGCCCAATTCTTCGGTGCGCTCACGCACGGCCTGCGCCATGGTGTTGCCGGCCACCAGCAGGATGGTGAAAAACACCGCGCTGAGAATCGCGACCAGGATTGTCCCGATGTCGCCCATTTGTTGCGCGAAACCCTGCATGAACGCGCCTTCCGGTTCGGCTTTGGTCTCGTACGGGGAATTGGCAAATTCCTCGTCAATCGCCTTCGCCACCTCGGCCGCGCGCTCCGGGTCTTTCACCCGAACTCCATACCAGCCGACCAAGCCTTCGCCCCGCGCGCGGCCTTCGTCGAAATAATCGTAGCGAAAATAAAACCCGGAAGTGTCCGTGCCTTTTTTCGCCCCATCGTAGATGCCCACGATGTCGAATTCCCACGCGCCATCTCCTTTGCGCGGCCAGATCGGGGAGGTCAACGACACACGATCGCCGATCTTCCATTCGAAACGCTTCACCAAAGAACGCCCGATAATGGCGCCGGTGCGCGTCTCCAGCCAAACCTGCTTCTGATCTTCCGGCAGCTTACACTCTGGAAAGATCGACAGAAATGATTCCGGGTCAGCCGGAAAAGTTCCGAAAAACTTCTTGGTGTCGTTCTGGTAAATGCCATTGAACCAAGTGAAGTAGGTGGCTATGTCCACGCCCGGAATTCGCTCGATCCGGGCTTTGTAAGCCGCCGGCAAAGTCATGATCAGCGATACCTTGTGGCGCACGACCAACCGGTCCGCGCCCGCCATGGTGACGCCCACCGTGAACGCTTCCTTTACCGCGCAAAGCAGCCCAAACAAGACGAAGGCGACAAAGATCGACAACAGCGTCAGCGACGTGCGCAATTTCTTCCGCTTCAGGTTGCTCCAGACCAGGGAGAGAAATTTCATTCCGGTTTCGTGGTTGAGAGTTGGCCTTTGTCCAGATACACCGTCCGGGCCGCCCGGGCCGAGGCGTGCGGATCGTGGGTGACCATGACGATGGTCTTGCCTTGCTCGCGATTGAGCGCCTGCAGCAGGCTCAAGATCTCATCCCCCGACTTGCGATCCAGATCGCCCGTCGGCTCGTCGCATAACAGAATCGTCGGGTCCGTCACAATGGCGCGCGCGATGCCGGTGCGTTGCTGTTCACCGCCGGAAAGGGTGCGCGGGTAATGCCGGGCGCGATGCGACAGCCCCACGATCCTCAAGGCGGCCTCGACGTGCTTCCGCCGATCCGCCTTGGAAAGATGAGTGAGCAACAGGGGCAGCTCGACGTTGCGCTCCGCCGTCAGCACAGGCAGCAGGTTGTAGAACTGAAACACCAACCCAACATGCCGCGCGCGCCACGCCGCCAGATGCCGGTCGGACATCTGATCGATGCGTTCCCCGCCGATTTCCACGGTGCCTCGCGTCGCGCGGTCCAGTCCGCCGATCAAATTCAACAGCGTCGACTTGCCGGACCCCGACGGCCCCATCAGCGCCAGGAACTCGCCCTTGGGCACCTCGAGGTTCAGGCCCGCCAACACATGAATCTCCTCCGATCCACGATGAAATGTTTTCTCCACGTCCTGAACGCGGACGAGCGCTTTGGTTGTCATCGTTTGGTCTCCGTTACCCGGATGTTATCCGCCAGATTATCCAGCCCTTCCACCACCACTCGCTCGCCGCCGATCAATCCGGCGGCGATGCTGACCTGGTCGTCGCGCGAGACGCCGACGATCACCGCGCGCCGCTCGACCCGGCCATCGCGAACAACCCAAACCACGTCCCGTCCGTCGCGTTGGCGGACCGCCGCCTTGGGCACCACGATGCTTCCGCTGTCGGACGGAGCCTCGACGGCGCTTTGACTTCCGCTCTGGAACGCCACCTTCACGCCCATGTCGGGGAGCACGCGCGGGTCAAGTTTCTCGAAGCCAACGCGCACCTTCACCGTGGCCTTCTGCCGGTCGGCCGTCGGGATAATGGCGATGACCTTGGCGGGAATCTTCCACTCCGGATAAGAATCCAGGGTGGCTTCAACCGGCCGGCCGGGTTCGACGCGGTTGATATAGCTCTCGCTCACGTCGACTTCAATCTCCAACGAACTCATATCGACGATCGTGCAGATGCCAGTGCGTGTGAAGCCGCCCGCGGACATCGGTGAAATCATCTCGCCCGGCTGCGCGTTCTTCGACGTGACCACTCCGGCAAAAGGCGCCCGGATGATCGTGTCGTCTCGTTGTTGCCTCCACACCGCCACTTCATGTTCGGCCACCGTAATATCGGCCGTCTGCTTGGCCAGCCGGGCTTTGAACGATTTGGCCTCCGCTTCGACTCGTTCCAACTCGGATGCGGTGACAAGTTTCTCGGCGGCCAGCTGCGACGCGCGGCGCACCTCGCTCTCGGCCCGATCCAAATTTGCTTTGGTCTCGTCCAGCGCCTTGCGGGCGGATTCCAACTGCGCCATGACCAGTTCCAGGCTCTTCTCCGCATTCGAAGAATCAAGCCGGGCCAGAACTTGCCCGGCTTCAACCTTCATTCCTTCCTCGACCAACACCTCCATGACTTTGCCCGATACCTTTGAAGACACGGTCGACAAACGTCGCGCCGTCACGTAACCCGAAGCGTTGAGCAATGTCTTCTGTCCGCCCACGTTGGATGATGAAGATTCCCGCACCGCCACCGTGCGCACGGCCATGACTTCAGGACGATTTATCCACCACACAATCGCGCCGCCCGCGAGCAGGAAGGCCAGCGCCACTCCAATCAGCCAACGGCGCGACTGGCGTCGTGGAGTCGCCGCGCGATCAATGCGCAGCTCGTCGAGCGTGGTCTTGTCCGGACTCATTCCACAGGTTGCAAGAGCAGACCGGTTCTTGCATTCCAGGTCAAGAGCGCGGCGCCTGCGCGAATTGATTGTCTGAAGGTCTTGTCGGGCTGTTGAAAACCCTGCTGGATCACAGATCACGCAACCAGGCTCATCCCAACGGCCTCCGCTATGGACCGCATTCCGCGAGCCTCCAATTCTTCTCGTAACCCCCCCACGATCTGGCGGATCAGGCCAGGCCCTTCGTAGACCAAGCCTGTGTAAACCTGCACCAATGACGCGCCGGCCACGATCTTGTCCCAGGCATCCGCTGCGCTGAAGATGCCGCCCACACCGATGATGGGCAGCTTGCCCTGGGTTTGGCGATAGAGATGCCGGATAATCTCAGTGCTCCGGGCGGCCAGGGGTTTGCCGCTAAGACCGCCGGTTTCCTGATAGACGCGCTCACAGAACGGGTTGGTGGTCGGCGGCCGCCCGAGGGTGGTGTTGGTGGCAACAATGCCCGCCAGGCTGCGGGGCTCCGCCAGCTCGAGGATTTCATCCAATGCTGTAAAGGAAAGATCCGGCGCGACCTTCACCAGAATCGGTTTGGGCTTTGGACTTCCCGAAGCTATTCCCGCGGGCGATTCCCTGCGCGCGATCCTCGATTCGTCGCTGTTTGCCTCCTGCACTGCCGCCAGGATCTCGTCCAGCGCAGCCTTGTCCTGGAGCCGCCTCAGATTGGGTGTGTTGGGAGAACTGACGTTGATGACAAAGAAGTCCGCCAGGTTCCACAACCAACGCAGCGACCCGGCGTAATCCTGCGGTGCCTGCTCCAACGGCGTGATTTTGGATTTACCCAAATTAATGCCAATCGGATGCGCCGGCCAACGGCCCAACGCGCGCCATTGCGTCAACTGGCCGGCCACCGCTTTCGCTCCAGGATTGTTGAATCCCATGCGATTGATCAACGCCTGGTCGGCCACCGCCCGAAACATGCGCGGCGCCGGATTCCCTGGTTGTTCATGCAACGTGACCCCTCCCAGTTCGCTGAAGCCAAAGCCAAGCGACGGCCAGACCGGCGCCGCGGCCGCGTGTTTGTCCATCCCCGCCGCCAATCCCACCGGATTGGGGAACGTCAACCCCAACAAATCCACAGGCAAAGGTGGGGCTCCATAAAGGGCAGCCAATGCTTCGCAGATCGTTTCGGAACCACTCACCCGACGCAGCGCGGTCAAGGTGCGATTATGAATGGCCTCCGAATCCTGCGTGAACAGGAAGGGCCGGAGGATGACGCGATAGCACCAACTCATGTGGGCGCGAGGATAGAGTGGGCCTTTCGCGGTTTGCCAGTGTTTGTTCTGAGGTGGTTGCTGGTTGCTGGTTGCTGGTT
>DATLUX010000238.1:0-7613 GCA_035577805.1 Verrucomicrobiia bacterium | reverse complement strand
AGCAGATGGAGGCTACCCATGAACCTTCCCCTCCGTAGCAGCCGACGTCAGGAGGCTCACTCTACCCCAACGCGTTCGTCGGAAAAAAGATCAGAGCCTCGTTACCTCGGCTGCTACGTCAGATTGGTGGGTTCATGGGCCCAATGCGTGTGCAAAAGCAGATGGAGGCTACCCATGAACCTTTCCTGTCTCGTAGCAGCCGACGTAAGGAGGCTCACTCTATCGTGGCGCGTTCGTCGGGAAAGAATCAGAGCCCTTCGACAGGCTCAGGGTGTACCTCGTTACCTCGGCTGCTACGTTAGTTAGATTTGGGTTCATGGGCCCAATTCACGTCCGAAATTCGGAGGTCGAAGCTACCCATGAACCTTCCCCTCCGTAGCAGCCGACGTCAGGAGGCTCACTCTACCCCAACGCGTTCGTCGGGAAAGAGATCAGAGCCTCGTTACCCGCCTGCGCCCTACGGGCTACGGCGGGCAAGCCTCGGCTGCTACGTGAGATTGGGTTGGGTTCATGGCCCCAATGCGCGTCCGAAATTCGGAGGTCCGTCCTACCCATGAACAGACCCTCACCCGGCCTTGCGGCCACCCTCTCCCATCCGACCCTGGCTACGTCGGAGGCTTCGCCGAGGCGAGTGGGAGAGGGGCTGGGGGGCACCAGGTGGAGAAAAATGATTGGAGCCAGCAGCGTCCCACAGTAGAAGTGTCGCCGGAACAGCACCACGGTGGGGCGAGCGAGACTCGGCAAAGCCCGCGCCATCACGAACTCCATTACAACCATGATCATCAGCCGATGCCGCCACCCGGCCGGCCGTTCCTATGCACGGTCGCTTTGATTCGATTTATTCGCATGGGTTCATCCGGGCGGCGGTTTGTATTCCGTCGCTCCGGGTGGCGGACCCTGGCTTCAACCTGGAACGCACGCTGGATCTGGCCCGCCGGGCGTCCGCCGCGAAGGCGGCGCTCGCGTTGTTCCCGGAGCTTGGCCTGTCGGCTTATTCCAACGAGGATCTTTTCCATCAGGATGCGCTGCTGGACGCCAGCAAAGAGGCCGTGGCAGGTGTGATTCGGGAGAGCACCACGTTGAGCCCCGTTCTGATCGTGGGCGCGCCTCTCCGATTTGACGGGCAACTGTTTAATTGCGCGGTGATTGTTTATCGGGGGCGGGTGTTGGGGATCGTGCCCAAGACTTACCTGCCTAACTACCGGGAGTTTTATGAAAAGCGCCAGTTCACCTCGGGTCGCGATGCGGTGAGCCGGGAAGTTGGTTTTCTGGGTGAGCAAGTCGGGTTCGGGAATGATTTGGTGATTGAGGCCGTGAACGTGGAAGGTTTCCGGCTCCATGTGGAGATTTGCGAGGACGTCTGGGTTCCCATCCCGCCCAGCACTTACGCGGCGTTGGCCGGGGCGACCGTGCTGGCGAATCTTTCGGCCAGCAACATCACGATTGGCAAGGCGGATTATCGCAGGAACCTGTGCGCGGGCCAGTCCGGCAAATGCATCGCAGCTTACCTTTACTCCGCGGCCGGCCCGGGGGAATCCACCACGGACCTGGCCTGGGACGGGCACGCCCTGATTTACGAAAACAACGAACTGCTGGCTGAGGCGCAGCGATTTGCCGGCGCGGAACAGATGATTACCGCTGACCTGGACTTGGAGCGGTTGTTGCAGGACCGGATGCGCACAACCAGTTTTAGCGATTCGATTGGGCAGGAGCGGGCCCGGGTCCAGACGATTCGGCGCGTTCCGTTTACGTTTCAACTGCCGGAAGTTGAGGTGGGCTTGGGGCGCAACGTTTCGCGTTTCCCGTACGTGCCGAGCGAACCGCATCTGCGGGAGGAACGTTGTTTCGAAGCCTACAACATCCAAGTGCATGGCTTGATGAAACGCCTCGCCAGCACGGGATTAAAACGAGTTGTCCTGGGCATCTCCGGCGGACTCGATTCCACCCAGGCCCTGATTGTCGCCACCAGAACCATGGATCGGATGGCCTGGCCGCGGCAGAACATCCTGGCTTATACGATGCCTGGTTTTGCCACCAGCGATTTGACCGCGACCAATGCCCGGCAACTGATGAAAGCTCTGGGCGTCACGGCCGGCGAGATCGACATTAAACCCGCCTGCCTGCAGATGTTCCGGGACATCGGCCATCCTTATGCGCAGGGCAAACCGGTCTACGACGTGACCTTCGAAAACGTCCAGGCCGGTGAACGCACCTCGCACCTCTTCCGCCTCGCCAACCTGCAGCAGGCTCTCGTCCTCGGCACCGGCGACTTAAGCGAACTGGCTTTGGGCTGGACAACCTACGGAGTCGGCGACCACATGTCGCATTACAACGTCAATGTCTCCGTCCCCAAAACACTCATCCAACATCTCATCCGCTGGGTGATCGCTTCCGGACAGTTTGACGCGGCTACCAGCGCGCTCTTGCAGTCCATTGTCGAAACCGAGATCTCGCCCGAGTTGGTCCCGGCCCTGGAGGGCAACCGGAGTGAACCCGCGCAAAAAACGGCGGACGTGGTTGGCCCCTACGATCTTCAGGACTTCAATCTTTATTACATCACACGCTACGGGTTTCGTCCGAGCAAGGTAGCTTTTCTTTGCCGTCATGCCTGGGGCAACCAGCAGCACGGCGCCTGGCCCGACTCGATCCGGCCCGAGAAACGCACCGAGTACGACTTGCCCACGATCAAGAAGTGGCTCGAGGTGTTCCTGCACCGATTCTTCAAGGTGAGCCAGTTCAAGCGCTCCGCCCTTCCCAATGGCCCCAAAGTCGGCTCGGGCGGCTCGCTCTCCCCACGCGGCGACTGGCGCGCCCCCAGCGATTCGGAGGCGGACGTCTGGTTGGCGGAACTGCGGGACAATGTGCCGGGCTAGTCCCAAAAACTCTCGTCGAAAACTTTTGTCGAAAACTTTTGTCGACTGCCTTTCTTGAACCTGGCTTCACGCCGTGAAACCAAACCGATACTTCTCTTCCTCGGCCTTGATTCCCAGCGAGGTGCAGAGGTGTCTTGAGGCCAGCATCCCCGCGGCCGTCTTCACAATGCGATCGAACTCCGCTTTCGGGAGCTCCACCCCTTCGTGCTTGATCGCACGGATGGCCAGCCCGCGCTCCAACAGTTCCTCCACAAACTCTTCGCACGTGACCGGATCATCGGTCGAGTAATGGCTGGGATGAGTGTGGCGACGGAATTGGGTCGTGTATTCGATGGTGTATTTCGCAAGCATAATTCGCCTTTCTCTTAGTCCAGTTGGTCGATTGTTCGTTCCTTCAATTCAATCAATCTGGTTCGATCGTGTCCGGTGGCTCGGCCTCGGGCCGCTTCGGAAACCGTTTCATGGCAACGACAGCATCTCCGATAGCATCCTGGGCAGCTCGCCGCAGTTTGTGAAGGAGTGGCCAAATTTTGCGTTTGATCTGGTAGGAGCCGACGTAAGGAGGCTCTGATCGAATGCGGAGTGCGCAGTGCGGAATGAACCTCCCTTTTGGTAGCCGACGTCAGGAGGCCTGCCCTGAGCTTGTCGAAGGGGCTCACTCTATCCCAACGCGTCCTCCAGGAAAAAGATCAGAGCCTCGTTACCTCGGCTGCTACGTGAATTGGCTCACTCCAAAAAGTGACGAGCGTTTACCAAATTTTGCCCAGCCGTTTGCCGGAATGGCACTATGGTTGTGTAGGAAGGCTCGGATCCTCGGATCTGTGCTGGCCTTGCTCAGAATTTGCAAAGAGAAAGAATAAGTTATGAGTGCTACCGACAGACTCGTCACCGATCTGAAACGTATCGTCCGTGACTCCGAACAGCTGCTGCACACCACCAAAGACGCCGTCGGCGACCAGGCGCATGAGTTGCGCGAAAGCCTGAGCGACGCGTTGGCAGCCGCCAAGCGGACCTGCCGCGACTGGGAATCCAAAGCCGTCGACGGCGCCAAGGCAGCGGACCAAACCATCCGCCACCATCCCTATCCGTCGATTGGCGTCGCTTTTGGCGTGGGACTCTTGATTGGGGCGCTGGTCACGCGTAAATGATGGTGGGCTGCGCAAAAGGGCCATAAGGGCCATGCGCTCCCTTGCGGTCGGCGGCTGAAGATGCTCTGCTCAGACATGGCACTTTCCTACCCGACCATCATCCCCGGGCTACGCAGTCCCTTCGATCAGGTTGGTGGTCTCGTGTATTTCGGCCGGATGCTGGATAAAATTCGGCTCTACCACGCGGGACGGCTGCCCGAGGGATGGCTAGCGGCGCGCGGGCCCAAGGCGAAAGGCAGTTTCGACGGGCGCTGTTGCAGTTTTCTGCGGATCGATTACGCGGCGCTGGAAGCCCAAACTCTCAAAGGCGGCACCGATGAGGCGTTTCTGGCCTGGGCTTATCAGAATGGGCGCCGGCCGACGGAAGAAGAAATCGAAGTGTGGAATGCGTTCATGACCAAACGAGGCTGGCGCGATGCTGTCACGCGACGGTTGACTGAACGGCTGGCAGAGATCGGCCTGCCCCCTGGCACCGTGCAGACCATGTTCGAGTTCATCGATCTCGATGAAGGCCGGGGTCAAGCGGGCGCTTCCCACGCTGCTCCGTAATGAGAGGCGATCCAGCAAATCGTCCGACCAGGAACCGGGAACCAGGAACCAGGAACCGGGAACCGGGAACCAGGAACCAGGAACCAGGAACCAGGAACCAGGAACCAGGAACCAGGAACCAGGAACCAGCCCCCTCCTTGGCGCGCTTTTCGATTTCCAGCGCGCCGGTTTCGTGGTTGAAAACACGGGTGCACCTCGGACTAGGACTTTACCGACATCAACTGGACATCGATCATTTTCGTTTCGCCCGACAGAGTGGCTGCACGCATTTGGTGGTGCATCTGGTCGATTACTTCCGCTCCTCGCGCGCCAATCGTCCCGGCGATCAGCCGGTGGGAGACGACCAGGGCTGGGGCTTGGCGGGAGATCCGGATGTATTGTGGAGTTATGAGGAATTGGCCGCCCTCCGTCGCGCGGTCAATGAGGCGGGGTTGAAACTCGAAGCCATCGAGAACTTTGATCCGGCCCACTGGCATGATGTCCTCCTCGACGGGCCCAAAAAGGCGCCTCAGCTGGAGAATCTCAAAACGATTATCCGCAACGTCGGCCGGGCCGGCATCCCGATCCTTGGCTACAACTTTTCCATCGCCGGCGTGGCCGGCCGAATCAAAGGCCGGTTTGCCCGCGGCCAAGCCGAAGCGGTGGGTATGGACGGGCCCTGTGATCAGCCGCTGCCGCGCGGCATGGTCTGGAACATGATTTATGATCCTCACGCACCCGCCGGCCTCCAGCCCAGCGCGACGGCGGAAGAACTCTGGCAGCGGCTGAAGGACTTTCTCGACGCCCTCATCCCGGTGGCAGAAGAGGCCGGCGTCACCCTGGCGGCGCATCCGGATGATCCGCCGCTTCCCTCGGTGCGGAGCCAGCCGCGCTTGGTCTATCAGCCGCGGCTTTACGAAAAGCTGCTCGACCTGAATCGCAGTTCTCGGAATGCGCTCGAATTTTGCGTCGGCACACTCGCGGAGATGACCGAAGACGATCTTTACGACGCGGTGGATAACTACAGCCGTCAGGGCCGCGTGGCTTATGTGCATCTGCGGAACGTGCGCGGCAAAGTCCCATCCTACCAAGAGACGTTCATTGATGAGGGGGATGTGGACATGCTTCGGGTGATGCGCGTGCTGAAACGAAACAACTTTCGCGGCGTCCTGATTCCGGATCATGCGCCGCAGATGACTTGTGCGGCGCCGTGGCATGCAGGCATGGCCTACGCGCTCGGTTACATGCGCGCCGCCTTGCAGGCGCTCGAGCGGGAGTCGTGAAAGAAGCGTTCTCTATTTGCGGGCTGTTCCAATGCAATAAAGGTTTTTCGTGCCGACCAGGAACAGCTTTCCCTGGGCCACTGCGGGTGAAGGATGATTGCCGTCGCCGAGTTCATTAATCGCCAGCACCCGAAACTCGGGTCCAGTCTGAAGCACATAGCTCCGACCGGCATTGGCGAAGTAGAGCCGGCCATTGCCGTCCGCAATGGGGCTGGCCCAGGTGGTGGAAAGCCCCTCCAACCTCTCGCTGTAGACCTGCTTGCCCGTGGCGGTTTCCCAGCATTTGAGAATGCCAGGCGTGTGTAATCGATAGACGTAATTGCCGACGATGATGGGTGAGCCGATTCCCTCCGGCACCTGGTTGACACTCCAGCGGAGGTGAGTCTGAGACACGTCGCCGGAGCCAGTGGCGTCCACCGCCAATCCAGGCCCGCCGCGTCCGCTGTCAAAATAGACGAGGCCCTCATGGTAAGCGGGTGAGGCGGCATCGCCCGCGCCTCGGCACCACCAAAGAAGTTTGCCGGTGGCCGGATCGAGACTGCGCAGGGCATTCGTTTTGACACCCATGCCGGAGGCCAGCACCAGCATTTGCGGTTTGTCGTTCACCTGAATGAGCACCGGTGTGCTGTGAGCGAAGGCCATGTCCGCCATTTTCTGCTCCCATTTCAGTTCCCCGCTGTCCTTGGCGAAGGCGAGCACACGTGAATCGCGCGTGGTGGCCATCGCGCAAAACAAGATTACCGTGTCCTGGTAAAGGATCGGGCTGCTGCCAACGGTCACATCGAAGGTATGAGGAACGATTTCTTTCCGCCAAACGATCCGTCCTTGAAAATCCAGCGCGGCAAGGACCGAGGAACCAAACGCGCAATAAATTAGCCGGCCATCGGTCGCGGGCGTGGGCGCGGCGTAACCCCCGCCTGGCCCGCTGCGAAAGTCGGTCCGTAACCAAGGCCCCGGCGGGACGAGGGAGTCCCAACGCAGCCGGCCGTCGTCGGCTTGATAACAAGTAACGTGATGTTCCGGGATCGTTTTTTCTCGCTCGGTGATGTTCGACGGCCACTGCGCGGTGCAAATAAAGATCAAGTTGCCCCAGACAATCGGGCTGGCATGGCCCTGGCCCCGCAAGGGAGCACTCCAGAGAACATTTGTGTTCTCCTTGCCACCCCAGGTCAGCGGCAGATCTTTCTCGTCGGTGTAACCCAGACCAGTGGGACCCCGAAACTGAGGCCAGTCGGCTGCGCCCAGACAGCTTGTCGCCATCAGAAATAGGATCAGCACCAGGCTAAGTTTTGCGAGCGCGGCCAGGGTTGTGTCCGCTGAATCACGACCAATTGATTGCGCCAACTCTGGATTCCGGCGAAGCGCGCGAGGCCGAGGGCAGCCTGGGAGGCAGCTGTTCATTGCCTGCACCATATCAGGCGATGATACGCAGTGAAAGGTCAGCCACGACCCTCCAGGAATCGGTTGGGCTCAGGTTCGCATACTAGTGATGTGTCCCCTAAATAGCTATACATTGGTTGCGCCCAGTTTGGCTTCTGGCGAGGCGCGACGAGGGAGCATCCCTCCCAGTAGGGCTGTGACTGAGGAGCAACGAAGCCAGAAGCCAAACTGGGCGCAACCCGAAGGGCGGCATGTCTTTTTGGCTCATACTTCGTTGTTCGCTCCTTACAGATCACTGCGGATATGCTCGTCGCTCACGCCTCGTCTGAGCCAAAAATCCATTGCCGCCAATGTATAGCTATTTAGGGGACACATCACTAGGCGACAGCGGCAAAGGGCAA
>DATLUX010000237.1:0-51170 GCA_035577805.1 Verrucomicrobiia bacterium | reverse complement strand
CCTGATGTTACCCGGAGTAACAGCGGAGTGAGCGCTCTTTCGAAAATCGCGTAAGCTATTAACCAAGAAACCCCCGGAAGTGATTCCGGGGGTTTCAAAATTGGGTGCAGGGGTTGGATTTGAACCAACGACCTTCAGGTTATGAGCCTGACGAGCTACCAGGCTGCTCCACCCCGCGATCAGTCCTGAGTCCACTGTGTGGACACCCCGTTGCTGCCGCAAGCGAATTCTGAAGCCGCGGGATCGGACGCATTTATGTCCAAGCAGTGGCTTGCTTTCACATGGCCGAAACACCACTCTCGTTTGCGCTAGGTGCTCTATGCGACGGCTCATTTCGACCTGTCTGTTGGTCGCCAGTTTTGTGGTTTTGTCCTCAGAGCTGTTCGTTGGCCTCTCGGCCGAGCTTACGGTTTATCACGAGTTCAGTGGTGTTCGGACGAATGGCCTGGAGCCGCAAAGCGCATTATTGCGCGCCACGGATGGAGCGTTGTATGGCACAACCATCCGCGGTGGTGCACACGGCCCGGGGACACTGTTCAAACTGGTGCCGGAAACCAAAGCGTTGCAGGTGCTCCATGATTTCTCCCACTCACCAGCGGATGGCCGAGAGCCGGCCGGCCCAATCTCAGAAGGGAAGGACGGATTTCTCTATGGCACAACTTCTCTGGGCGGCTCTGCTGGTGTGGGCACCATCTACAAAGTCAAAAAGGATGGAACCGGCTTCAGCCTGATCAGCAGTTTTACCGGCGCAGGTGGAGACGGTCGCGTGCCCTTCTCAGGTCTGCGCCAAGGGAAAGACTCGGGCTGGATCGGGACCACGGACGAAGGGGGCATGTACGGGTTCGGCACGGTCTACGTGATTAAGCCGGGCGGCTCGCGTCATCTTGTAGTCCATCACTTCGGTGGGAAGTTTCGTAAGGACGGAACAAAACCCCATGGTCCCTTATGCCAGGCCAGCGACGGCAAGTGGTATGGAGCCACCGTGGCGGGGGGGTGGGACGACCAAGGGATCCTCTTTGTGATCAATGGAGATGGGAGCGGCTACCGTGTCCTTCGCGCCTTTGCTGGCGGGCCTAATGACGCAGCCAAACCCTTCGGAGGTCTGATCGAAGCAACGGACGGACTACTCTATGGAACAACCATTTCAGGTGGGAACGCGTCGCAAGGAACGTTGTTTCGATGCCGAAAGGATGGCACCGGTTTCGAATTGCTCCGGATGTTTACCGGCCTTGGTGCCGAGGGACGCAACCCTTACGCGGAACTGTTGGAAGGGAAGGATGGCGCGTTCTACGGCGTGACGCTCAACGGAGGGTCTCAGGGCGGCGGACTACTTTTCCGGCTTACTGGTAAAGGGGATTACGAAACTTTGTATGCATTTTCCGCCAAAGGCGAGGAAGGCCGCGGGCCGTATGGGGGCCTCACCCTCTTCCCGGACGGGAGCCTGGTTGGCACGACCACTAGTGGGCCCGGGTCGGGCGGCGGCGTGGTGTTTCACGTGCGGCCGTGAACAAAGTTGGTTGCGGGGCCTGGATTTGAACCAGGGATCCCGCAGGCGGGATTATGAGCCTGACGAGCTAGGCAGACCAATATGAAAACACATCGCAATCTAGGGTTGGCAGCACTTGTGGTCTTTATCATCTCCTTCTTTCTGCCTGCTTTTGAAGGCATGTCAGGATTCGCTTCTTTTGCGTTTTGCTGGGATACTCTTTTAGGACATGAACCCTTCGGTAATATCCGTATTCTTAGCGGAGTCTGGTTTTATTATTCCGGGTTTGTCATGTCCAATATCCTCTTCGTTGGATTGGTGGTGGCTCTGTTTGTAACAAGGAAGATACGCAGAGTTAGGTCGGTCCTTTCAGTTGTTTGCTTTTTGCAGGCACTGTCATGGTTGGTCCTGTTCACTATTTCTGGAAAACCGTCTCAGATCACTGCCATCAAAGTGGGTTATTATGTGTGGCTCATCGCGTATGGCCTGTTGGTTACTGCGCATCCATGGAAGAGGATGTTCGACCATTGGGCGGAGACGAACCGCCGCCTTGCTCGTCGGTTCATTGGTGGCGAGTTTCACAGGGCGTCGTGCGATCATCCCCTTCAATTTCTCCTCTCGCCCCGCCAAATATTTGGCAAAAGTTTGGCAATGCGCCCCGACGCACCACAGTGAACCACAGTGCGCCCAAGAACTCGGGCGGGACGGCAAACAGAGTGAAGTCCGCTAAAGAAAAAGGGCTTGTCCCGCAGGTGCGGGACTGTAAGCCGTTGGAAATTGGTTGCGGGGCCTGGATTTGAACCAGGGACCTTCAGGTTATGAGCCTGACGAGCTACCAGGCTGCTCCACCCCGCGGTCCGATAACGCGGCGACTATAGGAGGGCCGCTTTGAGGCACGCAACAAATTTCTTTATGTTCCCCAATAGCCAGATAAGCCCGCTCGATGTTCTACCCGGATCGCCACCGTACTCCCCCGGGGGGCTCGGCTCGGGCTGTCCCCAATTTGCAAGGACCGTGTTCGGGTGGACGGTGCCGCATCGGTTAGCTGACAGTCTTCACTGACACGGCATGTTGGTCGGCGCGGTGAAGTGTGGAAAGTATCGCGCGGGTGATACACGGCCCAGCAGCAGTCCGCCACCGCTGGCTCCGCGAGGCTGCGGTCGCGTCCTGCGCAACCTGAGCGCGCTGTCCGGACGATAACGCCACTTTCAGGCGTGAGGTCCCAGGCCTAACGGCCGGTCAGCTAACCGCTTTTTGTTTTTAAATCAGGACGTGAAGTTTACCGTGGCGGAAATGGGCGGCTCCCGCCACCATCCACTTGTGATCCTCTTGCGGTGGATGGGAAAATCTGGGTTGAGCCTGACGGCCGTGGCGGTGGGGGTGGTGGTCGCGGCCGGCGGCCTGAGCGGTTGCCGGCGTTCTGAGACGGCAAACACGAAACCCACCCATTCCACGCGCGGCACCGCGCCATGGTTTCAAGACGTCACGGCCCGCAGCGGTTTGGCCTTCGTTCATGATTCAGGTGCGACTGGGGCCTATTTCATGCCTGAATCGATCGGGTCAGGCGCGGCGCTCTTTGACTTCGACAACGATGGGCGGCTTGATGTTTACCTCGTGCACTGTGTTCCACCGGATTCGCGTTCGAAGAATCGGTTATTCCATCAGGAAGCCGACGGCCGATTTCTGGACGTGAGCGAAGGTTCGGGATTGGATGTGTCCGGTTATGGCATGGGGGCCATCGCGGGTGATGTGACAAACGACGGTTTGCCGGACGTGGTGATCACGGAGTATGGGCGGGTGCGTCTGTTTCTGAATCAAGGGGGAGGCAAGTTCGTGGAGGCGACGGCCGCCTCGGGCATCGACAACCCGCGCTGGGCGACGGCGGCGTCATTTTTCGATTACGACCGCGATGGCTGGCTGGACCTGGTGGTGGGCAATTACGTGGATTACACGCCGACCCAAAAGTGTCATGACACCCGTGGGGCGCCGGAATACTGCGGGCCACAGGGGATGTCGGGTACGGCTAGCCGGCTCTTCCGGAATCGGGGCGGCGCCAGCGGGGCGCGGTTTGAGGATGTGAGCGTGCTCTCCGGGTTAACCAGCAAGGTTGGACCGGCGCTGGGAATTTTCTGCGCCGATTTCAACGGGGATCGATGGCCGGACATCTTTGTTGCCGATGATGGCCAGCCGAATCGATTGTTTGTGAATCAGCAGAACGGCACGTTTGTGGAAGAGGCTGTGCCACGGGGTCTGGCTTACAACGCCATGGGTGCGAGCGCCGCCAACATGGGAGTCGCCGTTGGGGACATCGATGCCGACGGGTTGTTCGACTTATTTGTTACTCATCTGGACCGTGAACAACACATCTTGTGGAAGCAGGGGCCGCGCGGGTCGTTTCAGGAGGTGACGGCGCAGGCGGGCTTGGTGAATCCGGCGTGGCGTGGGACCGGGTTCGGGGCGGTGCTGGCAGATTTTGATCTGGATGGCTCCCCTGATCTGGCACTGGCTAATGGCGCCATTCGCCGCGAACCGTTGGCCGGGCCAGTGCTGGCAGGGATGAACCCCTTCTGGGCACCTTACGCGCAGCGGAACCAACTCTTTGCCAACACCGGTCGCGGGATGTTTAAGGACCTTTCGCTGGCCAACCCGGACTTCTGCGGCACGGCAGGAGTGGGACGCGGTTTAGCTTGCGGAGATCTGGATAACGATGGCGCGCTGGACCTGCTCGTGACTTGCGCGGGCGGGCCGGCTCGAATCCTGCACAATATTGCCCCTAAACACGGTCACTGGTTGGTGGTCCGGGCCATTGACCCCACGTGCGGCGGCCGCGACGCTTACGGGGCCGAAGTCATTGTGGAAGCCGGTCAACACCATTGGTGGCGCTTGGTTCAACCGGCCAGCAGTTTTCTGGTCAGCAACGATCCACGCGTCCATTTCGGTCTGGGTGACGCGGCGTCCTATCAGAGTATTTTGGTGATTTGGCCGGATGGCAGGCAGGAATCCTTTTCGGGCGGTAGCGCGGACCGCCGCTTAGAGATTCGCAAAGGCACCGGCATGGGAGGCCCCCCATGAAACGCTGCTCCAGCCTGGGGCACTCTGGGCCTGCGCGGCGATCGAGCCGGGCGGTGGGGGCGAATCAACGTTGGATCGGAGGAGGTATTTTATGCCTGGCCGGCGTCACCGTGCTCTGGGTTTGGCGGGGCATGTCGGTCCCGCGACCTCCCACCATCTAACCAAGGAACGTGCAGATGTATTCGCAAATCCCCTTCTTGACGCCGATATCGAAGCCGGCTTTGGCGGGCACTTCAAAGGTATCGCCGGCTTGGTAATCCCGGGGTGTCGTCTGCCCGTCGAGTTTCACCGTGCATTCGCCGGCTACGATTTCCATGCGCTCCGCCTTGTCGGTTCCAAAGTGGAAGCTCCCGGGATAAATCAGGCCCAGGGTTTTCTTGCTGCCGTCCGCGAAGTGCAGACTGTGGCTGACAACCTTGCCGTCAAAATAAACATTTGCTTTCGTCACGGCGGTGACGCCGCGGAATTCCGTGGGGAAGGTGGACATAACGCTGCGAGTCTTGGGGCGCGGAGGAAAAAGTCAAGAATCGGCGTACTGTCCTAATTTGGCTCTGGCCGCCCGGCTTGCGGCTAAGGCCGCTCCACGGTCAGGCGCAGGAACCGGATCGATTTGGTGGCGGGCAGACGGGCCGTCACCTTCTCATACAGGCCTTCGGGAACGGTCTGGACCACCCGCACTTCATCGCCGGCCCGCTGCCAGGTGACCAAATTGTCCGATGCTTCAAATCCCAATGGAACTCCGCCGCCAGCCACGCGACGGAAGACAAGCTCGACCTCCGAATCATGGCGCGTGACGGCGAGATAGGGCGACGCGTCAGGACCAAGCGGATCCAGGCCGAGGGCAAACTCGAGGTAATTGTTGAATGGATCAGCGTCGGGGTTGGCCAGTTCGCCGACGATGGTGTTGTCACTCCACTCGTAGGAAGGGAACGATTGCATCTGCCACTGCCGATACGGACCAGGCGGTGGGTCGAAGAAAAAAGCGCTCAGGACCGCGTTGCTTTGCAGGCGGGTCACGCGCAGACGGGCCCGGCCCGTGACCAAATAGATGAGGTAACGTCCTTGGGAAAAGCGGCGCACCTCGCGGCTGTCGAGCACGGCGCCGGTGGTCGGATCGGACCATTCGACCCGCTCGAAGCGGGCGTCGGAGTTCCATTCGAGGAAATAAAGCGCGAGTTGCCTGGGGTGGCCATCCTGGATGGCCACTTGGAATTCGAGGGTTTCGCTATCGACCCAGCAGGCGGCGATGCGTTGGCTATTGATGGGCGTTTGCAGCGCATTCCGATCGGACTCGGTCCAGGTCCAGATAAACAGCTCGTTGGGGGAGGCCTTGATGGACAACGGAACCGCTACGGTGCTTTCCAGCGCGGCCAGCCAGGCGCCCTCCTGACCGTAGTGCCCAATCCAATCGCCTTGCGTGACCTCATCGCTGCCCAGGAATCGGGCTTGGGCGGGCGGCAGTTGCATCCGCACCCAAGCTGGCTCTGACTGCGCGCTGAACCCCAGATCATCGACGGCCCGGGCGACGATCTCGTAATCACCCTCCAGCATATTGGTGATCGTTATTGCGTAGGGCGGGGTGAGGACGGTCCCGATCAACTCACTATTTGCGTAGAATTCTACGCTCACCGCGCTCCGATCCCCTAGGACCACCTGGGCCGCCAAGGCCAGGTTGACCGGCGCGCGCAGGATCGTCTGGTCTGCGGGAGCCGTCAGCTGAACCGAAGGCGGTGTTTGGGAATAATCATCGATAAAAATCCCACTCAGAGTGGCTGGTGGCCCGATCAAGGGCCGAATGAGAATGCGGAGGGCACCCCGACCGGCCAGCTTGAGGTAAGACCCGGTCTGGATGGTCCGAAATTCCGCGTGGGCCAGTTGCGTACCCGTGTGGCGATCGAGGATGTCGACCGCCAGCACCTTGTAGGAGAGCCATTCGAGAAAGTAGAGAGAGATCTGACGAGTGACGCCGGCGTTCAAATCCAGATCGATCGTGAGTTCGGAATCGTTGGTCCACGCGGCCGCGACTCTTCCTCCGGCGGGGTGACTCAACGCCGGGCTGGAAAGGGTGGTGGTAGACCAAACGATCTCTCCCGCTCCTTCGAGGCTCAAACTCGCCTCGGGCAGGTTCGTGCCGATGCCAGGCGCGGCGAAGCCCCGGCGGCCGTATTGGCCGATCCAATTGCCCTGGGTCAGATTGTCGGTTCCGAGAATAGCGGCAAGGGCGGAGGGCAAGTCAGCATGGATAATGACCGGCGGCGAACTGACGGTCGCTCCGCTGGGATGAATGACGTGCGCAGTCAGCTCATGCGTGCCGGCCGGCGGGTTGGACCAAGTAAACGAATAGGGCGGTGCGGCTGTGCCGATAAGATGGCCGTCAGAGCGAAAGGCGACGGACAGGGCGTCGGAAGCAAGGCCAAGAACCTCCGCAGTAATCGTGACGGGCGCAGGAACCGTGAGCCGACTGCCCTCCACCGGTTTGATGATCCGGATCGACATCACATCGGCATTGTCGAACTGCGCCGTCAGATAGGAATAAGGCGACTGCGAGGAGGCACCCAAACCCACGTCGACCAGGGAAGGAAGAGAGACAGGCTGGGAGTCCAACAATTGCCAAGTCAGGCCGTCCCTGGAAAACGAGGCCGTAATCAGGGAACCTTCGCGAGCCAGGCACAACCAGCACGGCAAGGTGATCGATGCGGTCCCGCCGGCGATGGCCGGCACGTCCGGCTCGAGCCGGAACTGCGCCCGCACTTGGCCGTCGGCGGACACCAGGATGGCCGCGCCCATCGCGCCCGCATTCGTCGATTGCCGGAGCACGAGCCCTGCTTGCCCCGAGTTGGACCCGACCGTCACGAGGCGCGAAACGATCTGCCCATTGGTGGTCAGCGGCGCGTGCACGAAATAGAAACTGTCCAGTGCCGTTCCGATCCCGGTGCCGGCACCGCTTACTTCGCACACTCCATTGCGCCATAAAGCGCCCCCGTAACGTGGCGGGTCTCCGATATCGTCGCCTTGCCAGGGTCCCGGCAGGAGCGTGTTGATCCAATCTTCCACCAGGACAACCGCGTTGGAGTCGATCTCGCTCGAGCCGATCGGCGGCATACGCGTTAGGTCGTTCACGGAAATCCGGTAATGCAGGAAGGAGCTAGCCGGGTTGTAAGGAGTAACCAAGTGTGAGGCCAGGAGTCCGGAGGTGGCCAGGGAGGTCTGAATGCGCGCATCCCAAACGGCCCCCAAGGCGGAACGGCTGCCGGGTTGATGGCAGTAGACGCAGTTGGCAGCGAAGTAGGACTTCAGGCGATGATGAAAGGGCTGAGTCGTGTCGTCGGACCGCGCGAGTCGCCAGAGGGTATCGGCGGCCGGCACGATCCCGTCGATATAACCCGCGGCGCGCAAGGCCTCGATCTGGTTCACCGGACCGTAACCGTAATCCGTCTCCCGATTGAGTTGGGCGGTGTTGAAGCCAAGCGCCAGTCCACCCAGCTCCGAATGGCAGGTGACACATTCAGCGCGGCTGGGATAACGCCACGTTTGCAAACGGCTGTTGGCCCCATCGCGGATGATGAATTGTTCATCGCGACCGGATTCAGCGACCAGCGTGGCGTCCTGCTGATCCTCGTTCCATCGATAGGTGACGCCATAAACGCCTTCGTGGTTGCGAACCAGGAACCGGGTTTCGAGCCTTCGACGTGATTCCGGCACGCCGTTGGTCAGCTCCAATTCAAAATGTTTAATCCAAACCATCCCGACGGGGAACTGCCAGTTGCCGGTTTCACGAAAGCCGATCTTCGACGTGGCATCGGGAAGTGCGAACCAACGGCTCTTGAGGGCGTGATCAGACCAGAAGGGCACCGCCACCTGGAATGGAATGATTCCTGGATTCGGCGTCAGCGAGGCCAAATCGCTAAACGCCCCCGTCTCAGACAATCGGGTGGGCAACGGCGTGATCTCCGGCGAATGGTAAACCAAACGTCGGATCTGGCCGTCGCGGAAATTGGCCAGGAGGATTTCCCCATCTCGTGGATCGGTAGCGAACGCGCACAAACCAGCATCGGCGGTCAGCCGGACCACCGGCGCGTGGCTGCCAGCGATATTCTGATCGATCGCCCAGACCTGGCCTCTGACATGATCGCCGAAGATGTAATGACCGTAGAGACCTGGCAGAGCTGAGCCTCGATAAATCAGGCCGCCCACGACGCTATTGCCCTGGTCGGATTTGTTGCCATGGGTGTAGGTCGCCAGCGGCGGCTTGGGTTCAAAGACCGGAGGAAGCTGCGACGCGAACGGGTTGGGCAGGTCGCCTTCCAAGTACGGCCAGCCATAATTACCTCCTGCTTCCACCAGATCGATCTCCTCGATGGTGCTGCTGCCCACATCGCCGCAATATAGGTTGCCGCTAAGCGGATCGATCCAGAACCGCCACGGATTCCGAAAACCCAATGCGTAGATCTCCGTCCGAACCTCGTCGGGATTGACCGGAAGACCCTGAAAGACCGTGGCGCCAACGAAAGGATTGTCCGGCGGGATCCGATATTCCGAGGTCACCGACGGATGTGGATTGGGCAGGAGGCTGCCGGGTCGCCGGTCTACGTCTAGACGGAGAATCGTGCCGAAGAGATGTCGGTCGATGGACTGGCTGAGCGGCGAAGCCTGGCTCAGGGGCGGCCCCTCATCGCCAAACGAAACGTAAAGGTAACCGTCCGACCCGAAGTGAAGATCGCCGCCGTTGTGGGTGGCGTTGTCGTCCAACTGCACCAGGACCGGCGTTTCCGAACCGGCCAAGGCCCGGTTCGGGTCCTGGGGATCCACCTGATAACGCGACAGTTGATCGTGAAAACCGCCAATGGCCGCCGGCGAGCTGGTAAACAACGTGCGGAACGTGAAAAAGGTCCGGTTGGTGGCAAAGCCGGGATGAAACACGAGCCCAAGGAGGCCTGTCTCCAAAATAGTCGACTCGGTCGAGTTGGTGACATCCAGGAACACGGTGCGATTGGGGACAACAAGATTGGTGATCACGATGATTCGGCCTGCTCTCTCCACCACGAACAAGCGGTTCGTCTCACCCGGTGGCGCCGCCATCGCTACCGGTTCCTCGAAGACCAAGCCAGGAAATGCATCCAACACACCAAAACCGGTGATGGGAGTTTCCTGCGGCAGCCGCAGCGTGGTGGCGGCAACTCGCGCTGGACCGGACCAGGACTGTAACGGCGCCAGTAGGAATCCGATGCTCAACCAGCCCCAAAGCGCCAGGGGAATGACCAGGCGGCATGTGCGATTCCTCGTCCGGGATGGGATGCAAACTGTTCGAGGCATGGATTCTGCCGGGACGCCCCCATTGGCGAAGGCTTCGTCAATGTCCTGCAACCTCCTTGTCCTCTTTGCCTCTGCCCAGGCAGCTCCCATTTTGAATGCGCTTAAAGATGCCCCGCCCGATATAAGCCGCCTGCTATCCTGCCAGTGGTCATCCCACCGGTGCAAGGCCGCATACGTGTGGTGAAGCCTAGCCCAAAGAACCCGACCGATCTTGGATAATCTTGTCGGCTCGATAAATCCTCAACCCCTCGCTGGGCGCCAGGATGCGCAGGCGCTTAACACGTACCGGCCTGGAAAGCCGCGCTCCAGAGGGGCAGTGTCTGGATACGTCCGAATGGCGGCAGAGGTCCACTTCAGGATTGACCTTGGCGGATACCTCGGCGTTGGATGAGGCTTCCCTGTGAGCAAAGCACAGAATCTCCAAGCCCGTCCAGCCGCTCTGCTATGGCGGTGAACCCATTGGCCATGGAACGACGGAGCCGGGGCGCCTGGTTGGCGCTAGTGGCGGCATTCCTGGGCTGGATGTTTGATGGGATGGAGATGGGGATCTTCCCCCTGGTGGCGCGTCCGGCTCTGCAGGAAATGCAGGCTGCTTCCGGGCCGGTTCCAGAGGAAAGCGGCAAGCGTAGCGAGGAGTTTGTCCAAACCTGGATGGGCCGCATCACGGCGCTGTTTCTTTTGGGAGCGGCGGCCGGGGGCTTGGTGTTTGGCTGGCTGGGCGATCGGGTCGGGCGCGTCCGGGCCATGACGTTGAGTATATTCGATTACTCATTGTTCACCGGGTTGGCTTATTTTGCGCAGGAACCCTGGCAATTTGGCGCCTGCCGATTTGTGGCGGCGCTGGGGATGGGGGGCGAGTGGGCTCTAGGCGTGGCCTTGGTCATGGAATGCTGGCCTTCGGCGCGGCGTCCGCTCATGGCCAGCCTGATCGGCGCAGCGGCCAACTTCGGCTATGCCCTCATCGCTGTCATCGCCATCCAGTTCCAGATCACGCACAATTCATGGCGATGGGTAATGGTGGTGGGAGCTTCACCGGCGCTGCTGACGTTCCTAATCCGCTTGGCGGTGCCGGAATCCGAGCGTTGGCTGGAATCAGTTCGGGCCGGGCCTTCGCGGCCGCTTCGGGAGATCTTGGCGCCGCCATTATTCAAGACCACGCTCTTAGCGATTGCCTTCGCTTCCGTTGCGCTCATCGTCACCTGGGGGATCGTGCAATGGATTCCGCTGTGGGCGGACCAGATCACGCACGGACAACAGCCCAAAGTGAAAGCGTATATTCAGCTGACGTCTTCGTTGGGCGCCATCACCGGTTGCCTGGTGGCCCCGCTGCTTGGGGCTTGGTTTGGCCGGCGCCCAGTGTATTTCGGTTTATGTCTGGCCTCATTATTGGCGTGCCTTACCTTGTTTAATGGGTTCCACCAATACAATGGTGCCTTTCTGATCATGACGGGGCTGGTGGGCATGACGAGCGCGTCGTTTTACGGGTGGTTGCCGCTCTATTTGCCGGAACTGTTCCCCACCCGTGTTCGTGCCACGGGCCAGGGGTTGGCTTTCAATTTTGGCCGAATCCTGGCTGCGCTGGGGGCGTGGCAGATGGGCGCGTTGATGGGGTTTTTCGACAAAAGCTACGCCAAAGCCGGTTCGGCGATTGTCTTTGTTTACCTCCTGGGGATGATCCTGATTTGGTTTGCGCCCGAGACCAAAAACAAGCCGTTGCCGGAGTAAGCCAGTTCCCAGTTCCCAGTGCTCAGTGCTCAGTGCTCAGTGCTCAGTGCTCAGTGCTCACCGATTTGTGCTCCTTGCTTACGGGCATTGTGTTTTCGTTTCGTGCGAGAGGATTCGGAGTGGTCGCAGCGATTTATGCGGACTGAGGGCTGAAGACCGAGAACTGGGGACTGAGAACTGCGCACTAGACTAGACTAGACTAGTATTCCCAGCCGCATCCGCGCGCAAGCAAACAGACATCGGGGCGACGTAGTTGGGCTCGCCGGCGGCGGGCCGACGGCGGCGGGCCGACGCTTGACTTGCGCGGATGGGTCTCATACCTTCCGGGCTCCCCATTTGCGGGGGTGTAGCTCAATTGGTTAGAGCGCTGCCCTGTCACGGCAGAGGTTACGGGTTCGAGCCCCGCCACTCCCGCCACTGTTTCACTTACCTCGGACCCAGGTTGCCCGGTTCAGTTCTCGGCATCATGTTGCATGATGTTTTCTGCACTTGCCGTTGTAAAACGGGAACCTAGGCTGGATGCCTTATGCGCAAGACAGGTCCTGATCCAGCTAAGGTCCGGGCATTGATCCTGGAGGTAGTCGATAATCAGATCAAGGAGGGGACGCCGCCGGAGACGCGGGAGACGTTGCGGCGGTTGCGGACGCGCGGGTTGCCCGAGATGGAAGCCCGGCGGTTGATTGCGGGTGTGGTGGCTTGCGAAATCTTCGCGATCCTCAAGCGAGGCGAAACGTTTGATCAGACGCGTTTTGTGAGTCGTCTGAACCAGCTTCCGGAGATGCCATGGCTGGACGAAGATGAGGACGGAGCCGAGGAGGAGGCGGGGTAGGAGCCCGGCCGCCTGCAGGATAAGGTCAAACCCGCCGCATTCGCGGGAATCACCATGATGGCGCATCAGCCAGGGAACATCTCGGCGGGGACCCAGGTCGTGTCACGCATCGAGGTCCGCGGTCCGAGTGATTCGCTCGTCCATCCGCGCGGGGCCGTGGGAGTGGTGACCCGGACGCCGGCAGGCGAGGAGCGTCATTATCTGGTGCGGTTCCCGGACGGATTTGAGGCTTCATTCTTGGCTGAGCAATTGGAAGTGCTGAAGCATTTCAAGGATCGATTGGAGGTTGGCGCCGCCGCGCAAGACGCCTTCGATCTCGAACAGTTCGTTATTTATCGGTGCGTGGTGGGATCCCGGGCCTACGGGCTGGATACGGAAACATCGGACACCGATGAGCGGGGGGTGTATGTGGCTCCCGCGGACCTGCAGTGGTCGCTCTTTGGCGCACCGGAACAATTCGAGGACAATGCGGCGCAGTCCTGTTACTGGGAGCTGCAGAAGTTTTTGGTGATGGCCCTCAAGGCAAACCCGAACATCCTTGAATGTGTTTATTCGCCGTTGGTGCAGAAGGCCACGCCGCTGGGACAGCAACTCCTGAATTTGCGCGAACGGTTCCTTTCCCAGATGATTTTTCAAACGTTCAACGGTTATGCCATGAGCCAGTTCAAGAAAATCGAACAGGATAAGCGCAACCACGGCGAAGTGCGTTGGAAGCATGCGATGCATTTGTTGCGTCTGTTGTTGACTGGGGCCGCCGCGCTCCGCGAAGGCCGGGTGCCAGTGCGGGTGGAAACGCACCGGGAAATTCTGCTGGCGGTGAAGCGCGGGCAGGTGCCGTGGACGGAACTAGAACAGTGGCGTCAGGAGTTGCATCGGGACTTCGAATTGGCTCTGGCTGCGACCAGGCTGCCGGAACGGCCCGATTATGAAGCGGCCAACCGATTCCTAATTCACGCCCGGCGCCAGATGGTGTGAAGGTGTGAAAAAGCCAACCCCACCGCGCGCCGCCCGGCTTGCCCGGCCGACGGCCGCCCCATTGCCAACCGCCGCCGGCGCCTCTATCCGCATCGATCCGCGTCTCGAGCGGATCGTGGCCGCCCAGCCGTTCCCGCTGCTTTTCGCCACGATCAGCGGCGCACACCTTTACGGGTTTCCATCACCGGATTCGGACTATGATCTACGCGGCGTGCACGTTTTGCCCTTGGACAACGTTTTGGGCCTGAACGTTGCTCCAGAAACCGTGGAAGATTCGAGGGTCATCGAAAGTTTGGAGATGGATATCGTCACGCACGATGTGAAGAAGTTTTTTGGTTTATTGCTAAAGAAGAACGGCTACGTGCTTGAGCAGATCTTCTCGCCATGGATAGTCCAAACGACCGCCGAGCATGCCGAACTGAAGCCGATCGCCGCCGCCTGTGTCACCCGTCATCATGCCCATCATTATTTCGGATTTGCGGAGACGCAGTGGAATTTGTTCTTCAAAGAGACGCCGCGTCGGGTCAAACCGTTGTTGTATGTCTATCGCGTTCTGCTGACCGGGATTTACTTGATGCGAACCGGCGAAGTGGAAGCGAACCTGAACACGTTGAACGATCGCTGGCGCTTGCCGTATCTACCTGACCTGATCGCGCGCAAACTGGCCGGGCCCGAGAAGTCCCGGTTGGAGGAAGCGGATCTCGCCTTCCACGAACGCGAGTATCATCGGTTAAGAGCCGAGTTAGAGGAGGCCTACGAAGGTTGTTCGTTGCCGGAGATGCCCTCGGCCGAAACCCAGGCCGCCCTCAACGAGTTGCTGGTTCGGATCCGCAAAAAATGCCTTTTTTCCTTCGCGAACATGAGGTAATTAGAGCCGCTCGAAAGATGAATCCGAAGGTCAGACTTCTGTTGTATGTGGTGTTGCTGGTCTGTATGGCGAGTTTCGCTTTGGGTTATTTGAAGGCGTATCGATCCACGGACGACCGGCCGTCAAGTGGAGTGGCCGGCACCAACGCGGCCGCGGGCGCAGCGATTACCAACGCGACCAACAACCCCGCCGATGCCAACCTGGTCTCCACCAATGCCGCCGGAGTTGCCCAAACCAACGGGCCCAACACGCCGGCGCCCGCCCTGGTCGACGCGGCTCCCGCCGAAGAACTCACAGCTCGACGCAGTTCACCCCGGCTAAGCCGGCTTATGGCCTATGGCGTGTCTATGTTCTTCACCGTCGTGGGTCTGGGCATCCTGCTCGGGCACGATATTTCCAAGTTCTTTGCCAACCGGGTCGAAAACTTCATTTTCAACGACAACCTGGAGGGCGTGAAAGATCCGCAATACGACGAGGCCGAAAAAGTCTGGGGCAGCGGCAATTACCTGGAGGCGGTCCGTTTGATGCGCGATTACCTGAAGAAACATCCGCGGGAACAATATGTGGCGTTACGGATCGCTGAGATCTATGAAAAAGATCTCCAGAATTATCTGGCTTCGGCGCTGGAGTATGAGGAGGTCCTCAAGAAACGGCTGCCTCCGGAGCGTTGGGGCTGGGCGGCGATCCATTTGGCCAACCTTTATTCCGGCAAATTGAACAAGGTCGAAGAGGCCACCCGCCTCTTGCATCGGATCGTCGAGGAGTATGGGCAGACGGCTGCCGCCAAGAAAGCGCGCGAACGATTGGGGATCCCGGAACCCGTGGTGGTCGTTGCGGAGGCGGTGGTGCCCGTGCCGCCGGCCGAATTGGAACCGGAGGAACCGCCCGAACCAGCGCCGGTTGCTCAGCCTCCGGCGAGCAATCTCCCGCCGGGGTTCAGGCCCAAGAGCTAGCGAGGCAGGTTCCTTGGTTGCTTCGCAGTTTGAGCGGGACGTGAGCGTGCTCCCACGGGCTCTTCAGGGCGCACTTGCCGGCTGCGTTGATCGGTCAGGCTGGCTTTCTGGCCGGGTTCACTCGGGAGGTAGTGTCCTAATTTGAATCGGGAATTGTAGCGGCGGTCTATGACCACCGCTACAGCCGGTTTTCCGCTTTCCGCTTTCCGCTTTCCGCTTTTCCCCCCTCGCGCCGCTTGACTCCGGAAAAGGGTTGTTTTTGCCGCTGCCTTCACGCAATTTCAGCGTTCGTTTTACACATCAACTCTCAAAATCGACCTGGATCATCATGGCCACTTTTGACTTTAAACCTGCAGGATCCTGCACCTACGACATGATCGCCTTGGGCGAGATCATGCTCCGTCTGGACCCCGGGGAGGGAAGAGTGCGTACCGCGCGCGAGTTCAAAGTGTGGGAAGGCGGCGGGGAATACAACGTTGCGCGCGGGTTGCGCCGCTGTTTTGGACTCAAGACCGCGGTCTGCACAGCGTTTGCCGATAACGACGTGGGCCGTTTGTTGGAGGATTTTATCCTGCAGGGCGGGGTGGGGACGGAGTTCATCAAGTGGGTGTCTTACGATGGGGTGGGCCGCACGGTTCGCAACGGCCTGAACTTTACCGAGCGGGGCTTTGGCATTCGGGGGGCCGTGGGAATTCCCGATCGCGGCCACACCGCCGCCAGCCAGTTGCGTCCAGGGGACTTTGATTGGGATCATATTTTTGGCAAACTGGGCGTGCGCTGGCTGCATACGGGAGGGATCTTTGCGGCCCTCAGCGATACGACGCCCAAGCTGGTGATCGAAGCCGTTCAGCAGGCCAAGCGGCATGGCACGATCGTGTCCTACGATCTGAATTACCGGCCCAGCTTGTGGAAATCGATCGGCGGCCATAAACGCGCCCAGGAAGTGAATCGCGAGATCGCCCAACACGTGGATGTCATGATTGGGAATGAGGAAGATTTCACGGCCTGCCTCGGGTTCGAAGTGGAAGGCGTGGACGAAAACATCAGTCATATCGATGTGACGGCCTTCAAGAAAATGATTGAGAAAGCCGTAAAGACATTCCCCAACTTCAAGGTAACGGCCACGACCTTGCGGACGGTGCGATCGGCCACCCGCAATGACTGGGGCGCGATCTGCTGGGCCGGAGGCAAGTTTTACGAAGCCGCTCCTCGGCCGGATCTGGAGATCCTCGATCGGGTCGGAGGCGGGGACAGTTTTGCGTCGGGCTTGATCTATGGCTTGCTGAGCTATGGCGATGCGCAAAAGGCGGTGGAATTTGGCGCGGCCCACGGCGCTCTGGCCATGACCACGCCCGGCGATACCTCGATGGCTTCGCTGGCGGAAGTCGAGAAGCTGGTCAAGGGCGGCGGAGCTCGCGTCCAGCGCTGATCGTACCGTGTTATTCCCGTTTCCCAAATCAGGGAGCAAGCCACGGGTGGTCATCACCGGCGCGGGTATCGTAACGGCCCTGGGCAAGGGATGGGCCAACAATGCGGAGGGATTTCGGCTGGGCCGAACCGCCTTCGCACCCGTTTCCTTGTTTGATGTCTCGCGGCAGCGGGTGAAAGTGGCCGCGGAAGTGCAGCTGCCGGCGGAATTGCCTTCGACTCGATTGTCGAAGCGCGACCTCAACCGGCTGGATCGCGCAGGACGGCTTTTGCTGCTGGCGGCGGTGGAGGCCTGGGAACAGGCCGGGTGGACCCCGGGGACGAAGGCCCCTTTGGTTTTGGCCACGACCAGCGGCGGCATGCGGATGGGAGAGGATTATTACCGCCAGGCCACCGGAGAACCCGCCCGGCTCGAAGGCCAAGCCACGCGCGTGATTGAATACCAGGCTCAAAGGCAGGGGCTGGAACTGCTGCATGCTTTGGACATGAACGGTTCCATCACGATCATCGCCAATGCGTGCGCATCGGGGGCCAACGCCATCGGGCATGCCTGGCACTTGATCCGCCACGGGCGCGCCGAACGAGTGTTGACCGGAGGCTACGACGCCCTTAGTCAATTGGTGTTTGCCGGGTTTGATTCCCTGCAAGCGCTTTCGCCCAGCACGTGTCGGCCGTTCGATGCGCAAAGGGACGGCTTGGCCTTGGGAGAAGGAGCGGCCACGTTGGCTCTGGAGACCTTCGAATGCGCGCGCGCGCGGGGAGCGGCGATCCTCGGCGAGATCTGCGGTTACGGGGCGTCGACGGACACGCATCATCTGACGCAACCGCATCCCCAGGGGACCGCCGCGCTGGCTTCCATGCAGGCGGCCTGCGCGGAGGCCGGGGTGAAGCCGGGTGCCATCGGGTATCTTAACGCGCACGGCACGGGCACCCCGCTCAATGACAGCGCGGAGGCCGCCGCGATCAACAGTTGGGCGGGGGACTCCGCTGCCCGACTATCAGTCAGTTCGACCAAGGCGAGCATTGGCCATTTGCTGGGAGCGGCCGGGGCAGTGGAAGCAGTAGTGTGCCTGATGGCTCTCCGCGGCCAATGGCTTCCTCCGACCGTGACGCTGCGAGAGTTGGATCCGATTTGCCGCTTCGGCGTCGTGACCCAGCCGACTGCGGCCAACTTGGAATATGCGCTGACCAACTCGTTCGGATTTGGTGGCGCCAATGCCTCCTTGGTCTTGCGCCGATGCCAAGCGATCTAGTGGACACGTCACTAGCAGATGCCACCCTCGACCTGGACGGCCAAAGTCGCCCCAGGTTGGACAACGCCCTCGGAGGTGGCCTGTGAGTTCCATTGTCATTCGAGGCACCGGCGCCGTCTCGCCGGCAGGCTGGGGCGTGCCCGCACTCCAGCAGGCCATCGATGGACGTTTACAGGTTCCCATCCAGGAATTGAATCGACCAGGCTGGAGCCGGCCCCTGCGCGTCCGGCGTGTCCCGGATCCGGCGCCACGCCCAGCGGTGTTTGGTCATGCCCGGCTGCGCCGAAGCAGCTTGATCAGCCAATATGCCGTGAGGGCGGCGCAGGAGGCGTTGGGCGAGAATCTGCCGGCCGCGCCAAATCAGCATCGAGGGCGGCGCCTGGGAGTCATCCTCTGCGTGATGTCGGGTTGCGTCAATTATTCGCGACGCTTCTTCGACGAGGTGTTGCAGGATCCGACCACCGCCAGTCCATTGGTCTTTCCGGAGACGGTCTTCAACGCGCCGAGCAGTCATCTGGCCGCGGTGCTGGGGACAACGAGCCCCAATTATACCCTGGTCGGCGATCCCGCCACGTTCTTGCTTGGGTTGGTCCTGGCTGCCGAATGGTTGGAAGCGGAACTGGTGGACGGTTGTCTGGTGGTGGGCGCGGAGGAATTGGATTGGCTGACGGCGGATGCGTTCCGGCTGTTTACGCGGCAGGTGGTGGTGAGCGAAGGAGCGGGCGCGCTTTATTTGACGCGCGGCTCAGCGGGCCCAGGCCCGCCTCCAAACGAAACGCCTGGCACCGTGGAACTGGATGCCGTCACCGAACCGCACGTGTTCTGGACCTTGCGAGAAGGCGTGCGCGCGGCTGCGCAAGTGGCGGCGGAATTGGGCACGTCCGGCCGTGGCTTGCTGCTTTGTGACGGGCTGCAGAAGATCAGGCGACTGGATCGAGGTGAGGCCGAGGCCTGGTCTGGCTGGAAAGGCCGCCGACTTTCCTTAAAACCGGTTTTAGGAGAGGGATTGATGGCAGCGGCGTCCTGGCAGTGTGTCGCGGGAGTGGAAGCCTTGCGGCGCGGTGAACACGCCGCCGCGGTGGTGCATGTCAGCGGATGCAATTCTCAGGTGGTAGGTGCGCGGTTCGTCCAGCGAACGGGTCCCGGTCCGGCGCGCGGAACGGCACCGTGAAGTCAAACAGCGACTTATGATCACGCGAGTCATTTTGATTACGGGCGGCAACGGAGGCCTGGGCCAGGCCATCGCCCGCGGTTTTCTGGGAGAAGCGGCCGACACGCTGGTCTGGTTGGGAGTCCGGTCCAATCGCAGTCGCGCGGAAGCTTTAGCCTCAGAATACCCCGGTCGTTGCCGCTTGGTGGAGTTGGAGGTGACCGATCCGCAAAGTTGGAAGTTGGCGGTGTCAGAGATCACGGGGGCCAATGGACGGCTGGACGTGCTGGTTAACAACGCGGGAGGACACCAGGATGGGCTGTTAGCCACGATGCGGGCGGATGCTTGGGCGCGTGTTTTATCGACGAACCTGGACGGGGTCTTTCACGGTTGTCAGGCGGTGTTGACAGCGATGATTGGCCAACGACATGGGCGGATCATCAACCTCAGTTCGTTGAGCGCGTTGCTGGCGCCGGCTGGTCAGAGCAACTACGCTGCCGCCAAAGCAGGGGTGGTGGCGTTGACGCAAGCGTTGGCCAAGGAGGTCGCTCGGATCGGTATCACGGTCAACGCAGTATGTCCTGGGTTTGTCGAGACAGAAGCCCTGGCCACGATGAGCGCCGAGGCCAGGAAATCCGCTCAGGCAGGCATTCCCATGCGTCGCTTTGGCCAACCCCAGGAGGTCGCCGCCGCCGTCCGCTTTCTGGCCAGCGCGGAAGCTTCCTATATTACTGGCTCGATTCTCAAGGTGGATGGGGGCATCCTCTAGCTTTCATGAGCGACTTCAACGAAACAAAGCAGCGCATCAAGAACCTGGTGGTGGAAAATCTGATGTTGCAGATTGCCCCCGGGGAGATCAGCGATGACCAACCTCTATTCGGTCCGGGCAGTCTCGGCTTGGACTCTGTCGATGCCCTGCAATTGGTGGTGGCTTTGGACAAGCAGTTCGGGCTGAAGATTCCGGACCCGGTTGCGGCTAAAGAGATTCTCCAAAGCGTCAACACCATCGCGCAAGCGGTCGCGGCGAACGGTCGACCCGCCGGATGAGCCTGCCCCGATGGGGCAAAGGACGTTTGGGGCACGCCGGCTCACTCAAGGTTGTTGCGGATAGACTACGCGATAGAAGCGGTTGGTGGTGTATCCAGGATCCGGGACGACTTCGACGTGATCCGCGCTCTGGGCCGTGAGATCGGCCAGACGTGACCACGGGCCCGTGCGCAGGTTATCGGTGTACTGGATCGAGTAAGTCCGATTGGCCACTGCCCCCACTCGGATCAGGGCTGCGCCCGGTTGGGTGGTCAAATCCACGCGCAAATTACTCAGCCGATCCTTCGGGTCGGTCCCGGCGAGGTACTCCTCATAATTGGTCATGTGATCGCCGTCCGGGTCCTGGTTCCGATCGCCCGCTTGATTCGGATCCAAACCGAAACTCAATTCCCAGTCATCCGGGATGCCGTCCTTGTCCGAATCGGGCAGGCCGGTAACGATGAACGTGGCGACGGTGGAGGCCGCATCATTGGACACGAGCAAGCGCCAGGTGCGATCGACGAGATTGGTGACCGGCCCGAACGCGAAGTAGTTGGTGGTATTGATGGTGGTCACAGCGCCGCGGGTCGTGGAGATCTCGCGCCATTCGTAACGGAAGGGCGGTGGGTTGCCGCGAACCACGACACTGGCGCTGAAACTGCCATTCGAGACGACCGTTTGGTTGAGCGGCGCTTCCAGAAATACCGGTGGGATCAGCACCGTCAGACGCGCCGGCAAGCTCAGGACTGGCGCGACATCGTCGGTCAGGAGCACGTCGTACATGCCGTCATTGGTGAGCCCGACATTATTGATCGTGAGGGTGGAACTGGTTGCTCCAGGGAGGTTGACGCCGTTGAAGCGCCATTGGTAGCGGACCGGGCCGGTGCCGATGGCGGACACGTTGAACGTGGCGTTATTGGTGGTGAAACCGTAATCAACCACGTTGGTCGATCCGCGCAGACGCACATCGGCCGGATGCTGACTGATGCGAGCAACAAAACGGACCGTGAGATGTGCGCTGGCGCTCTGCACCGACCCAGCGGCGTTGAGGACCACGCAGGAGTATTGTCCCGTTTGATTGGTCCTCAGATTTGAAAGGGTCAGCACCGGGCCGATCCCGCCGCGAATGGGTTGGCCATTAAACAACCACTGGTAAGCCAGAGGTTGATCGCCGGCGGCACTCACGCTGAACGTGGCGCCGTACGTCTCAATCCCGACCGTGTCGGCCGGCTGTGCGGTGATCGTGGGAGGATTGGCCGCCGTGGCCAGCCCGCTGCCGGGCGATTTGATGGCGGCGCGCCAGTTGGCCGGGTCGTTGCCATAAGCACTCATGCTCACTCGTTGAATGGTTGCCCCCACTCCGTCGGAGGACCCACCTGGCCACGGGGCCGTGTTTCGATAACCCACTTTGTCAACCAGGATGTAGGGAACAAATCCCGCGCTGGATGTCCCCGGAGGATCAGGGAGATCCGGACGCACCAGTTCCACGTTGTCTTGCGTGTTGTCGAGTTTCCCTGACCACGGACCGTAGACCGGCACCGACGGGGGCACACCGTTGGCGGCCCTGAACGCGTCCAGGTCGGGCCCATTGGTGGGCGTGAAACTGACTACCAACAGATACCCACCTGCCGGCAAAACGACGCCGGTCGGGAACTGATAACTGACCGCATCGCGCAAGCGCCAGGTGTTGGTCGGGTTCGCCGGATCATAAAGCGGGGCAGGGGTTCCGCCCAGATTATACAGTTCGATATACTCATCCACATCGTTGTCCACCGTGGTCTTGGGGTAAAGAAAGTCGACCGGATGATAGTTGATCTCGGAGATGACGATGGGCCCGACCTTGGGACCGCTATTGGGACCGCCCAAAGTAGGCGTGGCCTGTGCCGGAAAGTGATCCTCGCCCGTGCTCACCACATACCGTCCGAAGGTCACGCCATCGGCCTGCGCACCGAAATCAAATCCATGGTAATACCCGGACAAGGCGCCGCCAGCCAGGGCGGAGAAAACGTAGACGGCTTCGCCCTTGGCGCTGAGGGCAAACCCGTTCGGACCTACGCCGAAGGCATTGCTTTCATAGAAGACCAGATAACCATTGGCGGGAATGGTGGTGCCATCCGGGATCCGATACTTTTTCGGGTTGTTAAAATTGTCTGTGAGATACCAGCCGCCGATGTTGGCCGGGCTTCCTCCCGGGTTGAACAACTCGATCGCGTCACCCGGGGCGGGCTCGGTGTGGGTGAGCGCCTCGTTGACGTAGACGATAGGGATGGCTGGGATGCCCGGATCCGCGCTGCCGGGCGTGCCGTTGGCGACGCCGCTGGGACGCCAACTGGCGGCCAGGCCCCACGTATCGGTAGCGGCATTCTCATCGACGATCTGCAAGGAGAATCCCGCCCCGTCCGTGATGGGATACCATTCGTCGCTGTAATTAAAGTCAAGGATGGGCTCACCCAAACCGCCTTCCAGCACGACATGATCACCGCTGTTGGCGAGATTGTTGGAGTAGACACCTAGGACCAGAGCGCTCGACCCATAGCGAGCGGCGAACTGGGTGGCGTCTTTCACCACCACGCCATATTGCCCTGCGGCCAGCGTCACCTCCGGGAAAACGAATTGCACTCCGCCGCTGAGCTTGAATCCTTTCACGTTCAGGCTCGCCGCGCTGGTATTGCGGACTTCGATGTATTCGAATAAGTCCGGATCGGTCGTGTTGCCGGCGGGCGGATTGGCGGGGTGATACATGAGCTCGGTGATGCGCAAGGGCGGGACGGAGGTGTAGTAAGTTGCCACGGCGGGACCCGACCACTGGCTATTGATCGGAGGATTGCCAATCAAGGTCGCGTTGGTCACGTTGGCGTGAGTGGGGTTGAAACAGCGAGCAAACACGCGGATGGTGTTAGCGACGTTCAATGACACCGCGCTCGAGCTGGAGAGTGCACTGGGCGAGATCGCGCCTCCGGAAAGGCGCGGATCGGTTCCATCCAAAGTGTAGTAGACGATGGTGCCCGGTTTGGCGGACGGCGCTAGGTTCACGGTTGTGCCGCTGGCCACAGGGCCGGCTGGCAGGCTTAACGTTGGCTTGGCCAAAAAGTTAGTGTCCATGAACTCAAGGCGATCCAGCAACCACCGTTTCTGGTGCCCAACTTCATTGGTGAAATAGCCGACTTTAATTGAGCCGGAGAGCGGGTTGGTGGCACCGAAGTTGTAGGCGTAGGTGCTGCTGAATGAACCGGCCGAAAAGGTGACTGTCTGCAGTCCGGCGCGAGGCCAGGTAAAAGTGCCTCGCGTGGTCGGTCCAATGGGAGGCGGGCCGAAGCGGGCCAGTTCCCGCACCTGGGCTTCCTTAATTTCCTGGTAAAATCCTTCCACCATGTCGAGGACGTGCTGGTCAGAGAACGTGCTCTGACGAAGCTCTTGATAACGATCGATGAAGGCCTGCCAGAAATCCGGATCCCGGAACACGCGATCGAACCAGCTGACACCTACCGGAGAGCGTCCGAAGAAATCGGTTCCTTGATCGCTATTGATGTCGGTGGTGTAAGGGCGCCACACGCGTGGATTCCATGGGCGATTATCGCCTTGAGGCGTGTTGGCCGATCCGCCCGTGCCCAGGCAACGATCGCAATCCCAGGGCGGCCCTTGTTCCAGGCGTTTGCCTCGGTCTTTGAAGAAGTAGCCACTTAACCGATACCCATCCACGTTGAAGGAGATCAGGTTCATGATCAGGTTGTCGATCCAGGAAGGCACATCGACATAAGTCCGATAGCCGGTGACCGGGTTGGTCCAATTGGGCGTGGTGAGACTAGTGACAAAGTTGGTGAGATAACTGGTGATGTAGCGCACTTGGGCGGCCCGCCGCGGCTCGACCGCTGATTGCGGGGTCAGATTGGGAGAAATGAAACGGATGCCATCAGGAGTCGGGCGGACCCCATTGATCGTGGGCAGGGTGATGGTCGCTTCATCACTGTCGCCACGATCGATCTTGAGCAGATACCCCCCCGTGATATCGACGGCGTTGGTATTCTCGGGCTGGAGGGTTTCGATATCGACGCGGTTTTTGTTGCGTTTGGGTTTCTCCTCGACCAGATACAGTCCGTAATAATCGTTGGTGGTGACGACACCGCCATCGCTCTTGCGGAACACCTCCACATAACGGGTTCGACTGGAGTAACGACCGACATTGCGGCCGAACCAATGGAAGATGGCATTATGCATCAGGGAGGGATCGAAGCCGTTGATCCCATAAAACACCCAGTCCGACTCCGGAGGCATATCCAGAAATGGTTTGTCTGCATCCTGGTTAAACTCGTCCCACATCTCGACCGCCAGGTTGTTCTTGAGCTGGTTGGCCGTGCTGGAGCCGCGGTCGTTGACACCGATCCGCGTCGCCAAATCGGGCTGGTTGGTCATGGAACTGCGATCGAGGCTGTTGTCGAAGATCATCATGTACCCGGTGCCATCGCCGCTGGCAGACAAGGTCGCGCCGAAAGTCGAGATCAGGACCACCGGAATATCCGAGCTGAACGAGGCTAGCGCCGGGCTGATCTGGATGTAGGTGATGCTGACGGGCGTGCTGGGCAGCTTGCCCGCTTCAAAGGCCCGGGCCCGGATCTGGACGGTGCCGCTAATGGGAATGGGGTCGGTATAGATCGGCGAAGCAGGCCCTGGCACGTTCGTCAAGTTGGCCGCGGCCGTGGTCGGATTGTTCACCAACACATAGCGAATCACCGCGTTCGACGACGCGGTGGATAACGCCACGCTGAATGGCAAAAGGTAGGTGCCGCCTTCCCGCGAAAAATAAACGTCGGAAGTGAAATCCGACCCGGACCCGGTGGTGCTGTTGACCGCGCGCGGCGTCGGCTTGGAATAATACCCGGCGACGCTGGGGCTTTGCGGGTCGCGTCCGTACGAAACATCGGCGCGTTGCGGTGGATAGACCGGATCAAAGGCAGACACCACGTTGGTTTGCGGATCGACAAAGGCAAGATACTCACCGTCGGCGTCGAGCCGGAAGTTGGTGTGGAGGGCGGCCTGGTTGTTGGTCCGGTTTTTGTTGCTGGCCCAGACTAGCAGGTAATCCTTGGCCCCGATGAACGCAGTCGGGAACCGCCAGGTATCGAGCTTGAGCTTGGTGTCGGTGAGGAAACAGCCTGCGAGATTGATGGAAATGGTGGAGTCGTTATACAGCTCGATCCAATCCTGATAGGTCCCGTCCTCATCCCGGATGCCCACCTGGTTGTCGGTCAGGAACTCGTTAATCCGCACTTGTTTGAGGGCGAGGGCGGGATCCAGGTGATACGTCCAGGACCCGCCCGCGAAGGCATTGGGGGGCTGAGCTAAGTCCGTGATCCCGTGGCCGGCAGCCCAGGATATCGTGACGGTGCCCGGGCTTGGCTGCGTGAATGATGTGAATAGGTATTGGTTGGGCGCCACCTGGTTGACGAGCGCAGCCGGGGAACCGTTAACCAGCAGGTCGGTGGCGTCCACGCCCGTGACATCCTGGTCAAAAAACACCTCGACGCTATGCAGTTCGTAGAGGTCGGCGTTCGCGGCGGGGATTTGGCTATCGACGACCGGCCCGGCGGCTTGAGCCGGCTTGGAGCTGGCGCAGACCATGATGAGAAAACCAGCCAGCAGGCTCGAAACGAAAGGACTTCTTTTGAACATAAAGCGATGTCCGGTTTGTTCTTACGGAGTCAGGTGAACGGCGGCGTTGTTGTTTATGGTCAGGTGATCACCGTTGGCGTGGGGTCACGAGGCGGTAGGAACGATTGGGCGAGCCGCTGTTGTCAGGATACACCTCGATGCGATCGGTCGGAGCCGAAGGAATATCCACCAAGCGGCTCCAAGTCCCTGAACCAAGGTGGTCAGTATATTCAAGGGTGTAGGTATGGTTGGCGAGCGCGCCGACCTGGATCTGGACGCCGGGGGATCCCGGCAGGATCGCAACGCGCAGGTTGCTCTGCGGATTCGTGGGATCCGTGCCGGCGATGTATTCGGCGTAGTTGCTCATGCCGTCATGGTCGGAGTCCAGGTCCCGATCGGACGGGTCGGCTGAGTTCAATCCGTACTGATCCTCCCAGGCATCCGGGAGCCCATCCAAGTCCGCATCGGGAAGCGCGGTGACGTTGAACTGCGCGATGACGCCCGCGGGACTGGCTTCATTCGTAACGATCAATCGCCAATTGCGGGCGGCAAAGTTAGTCATCGGAAGGGAGGTGAAGAAGTTGGTGGTTGAGTTGGTGACGGTAAAGGCGCGCACGGTCGAGATCTCGCGCCATTCAAAGCGATACGGGCTGGGGTTGGCTTTGATGACCACACTGGCCGTGAAGGCACTGTTGGAGGTGACGACCTGGTTGGCAGGCGCCACCAGGAACACGGGCGGAATCAGGACCGTCAGCCGCGCCGATCGCGACGTTAACGTGGCGATGTCGTCCGTGACCAACACATCGTAGAAGCCATCCTCGGAGAGATCCACATTGGGAACCGTCAGTCCGGGACCGGTGGCACCCGGGAGGGGAACGCCGTTAAAACGCCATTGATAATGAATAACGCCGGAGCCGACGGCGATGACCGTGAAGTTGGCGTTAGTGCCAGTGGACCCGTAGTCGGCATTATTCGTTGAGCCGCGGAGGCCCACATTGGCGGGATGCGAGAGAATGCGCGGCTGCGGCCGAATGCGCAGAGTCGCATTGCTGCTGGTGACGGCACTGGAGTTGTTGTAGACGAGGCAGGAATAATCGCCGGCCTGGTCCAGCCGCACCGCGGCTATGCTAAGGGTGGAGTTGGTTTGACCGGTGACTACGTTCCCGTTGAAAAGCCATTTGTAGGTGATCGGGGCAGGTCCGGTGGCGCTGACGCTGAAGGAAACACTGTTGCCTTCGATCACGGTGGCGCTGACGGGTTGCTGAGTGATCGTAGGACCCGCCCCCGCCGTGAAGGGCCCGCCAGGTGTTTTGCTGCCCGCCACCCAATTGGCCGGATCATTGCCGTAAGCGGTGAGCGAAACCCGTTGGAGCACCTGGCCGAAACCGTCGGCGGCTGAAGGCCACGGCAGGTCGTCGGCATATTTAACGCGCTCGACCAGAATGTAGGGCACCTCCTTGGAAGTGGGCGTATCGGGCCGCACTAACTCCACGCTATCACTGGAGTTATCCAACTGGCCCTGGAACGGCCCATACAATGGCACGTCGGGAAGCACGCCATTACGCGTGCGAAAGTCGTTGGCCTGCTGCGCATTCGCCGGATCAATGGACACCACCAGGATGATGCCGCCGGCCGGGATGGTGGCTCCCTGCGGAAAGGCAAACTCAACCGCGTCGCGGAGTTTCCACGTGTTGGTGGCATGGGCGGGGTCGTAGAGCGGAACCGGCGCCCCCGAGGTGTTCTGCAATTCGATATACTCATCAATGCAGTTATCCACGGCCCGGTAGGTGAATTGAATATCCGGCGGATGATAACTGATCTCTGAGATCACCACCGGCCCAACCTTGGGACCTGAATTGGCCGAGCCAAGCGTGGCGCTGCTCATGGTGGGATATTGATCTCCCCCGGTGCTGATCACATAACGGCCGAACGTCACGCCACTGGCTTGCGCTCCGAAATCAAAGCCCTGCGCATAGCCGGTCAGATTGCTCGTGGCGGGGTTGGCGGAGTAAAGATAAACTTCGCCGCCGCCGGAGGCCAACCCAAACGCGCGGCCGAAGGCCAAAGCGGGGTTGGCCTGGTTGGTGGCGTAGAAAACGAAATAACCGTTCGCGGGAATCGAGGTCCCGTCCGGAATGCGGTATTTCTTGGGCGTATCGAACTCATCGGTCAGGTACCAACCTCCGACATTCACGGCGGCGGCGGTGGGGTTATACAGTTCGATCGCGTCGAAGTTGGGAGGAGCATTGTGGGTGCTGATCTCGTTGATCACGATGGCGGGGATGGAGACGGCCGGGTCGGGGGCTCCCGGCGTGCCGTTGAGCGTGCCGCTGGGTCGCCAGCTCTCCTTCAAACCCCAGGAAGAGACCGGGGCATTCGGGTTCACGATGACCAGCGAGAACCCGGCGCCGTCGGTGGCCGGATACCAGTTGTCGTGGTAAGAGAAATTCAGGATGGGCTCATCCTGGGCGCCGAACAACTTTAGGTTTTCCCCGCCATTGGACAGGTTGTCATTGGTGTAGACGCCGAGAATGACGGCGCCGGCGCCGTAGCGGAGGGTAAAGGCGGATTGGTTGTGGACAAGCACACCGGACTGGCCGGCGCTGAGGGTGATGTCGCCGAAATCGAAGTCCACGCCGCCCCGGAGCCTGAACCGATTCAGGTTCAAGGGATCGTTGCCCACATTGGTGAACTCGATGAACTCGAAATCGTCCTGTGTGAAAGGGCTGCCCGGCTCCGGATCCGGCGGGTGATACATGATTTCGGTGATGCGCAGCGGTGGGAGCGAGACGTAAAAAGCCGCATCGACCGGCCCGGACCACGGACTGGAGATGGGCGGATTGTTGGCACCAGTCAGGTTGCGGTGAGCGGCGTTGTAGGACCTGCCCACGACGTGGGAATTCGTCGTGAGCGTGCGCGTGATGGAAACGGGAGAGGAAAGCGCCGTGGGGGAAATGCCGCCGCCCGGGGTGCGCGGATCGGTTCCATCCAGCGTGTAGTAAAGGATGGTGCCGGCCTTGGGTCCGGGGTTAAGCGTCACGGACGAACCATTCGTGATCGGTCCTCCTGAACTGCTGAAAATTGGGACCGGCAGGAAGTTGGTGTCCATGAAGTCCAGGCGGTTGGAGTACCAGTCGAACTTCCAATCCACTTCGTTTTGGTAACTGGCGTTGGTGCCGAAGTTATGAGTCCAGCCACCGGCGCTGACGCTGCCGGTGCGCGGACGGATATTCCAACGGGTTTGTTCGCGTGGCTGCGCCTCGCGCACTTCATTGGCGAGACGGTTGATTTGAGAGACGATGTTGTCGAAGCTGAACGCATTGCCGGGCCGGCGCAGGTATTGATATTTATCGATCCAGGCCTGCCAGAAATCCTGGGCAGTGAACAAACGGTTCCACCATGGAGTAAAATTGAAAAAGTCAGTCCCGAAATCGGACACGGGGGAGCGCCAGATGCGGGGGTTGAAATCGCGTCCGTCCGTGGATCCCTGCGTGCGGTCGTAATCCCAGGCCGGACCGTACTCAATCTTCTTGGAACGATCCTTGAAGAAATAGCCGCTCAGCCGGAGGGCATCGACGTTAAACGTCAGCACTTCGTGGACGTGCCGGGTTACCCACGAATCGACATCGATATAGTTTCCGTAGAAGTTGGTGGAAGCGTAGTTGGTGTAGTTGGTCGTGTTCAGTCCGGCATTGAAGGAGTTGAAGTATCCTGTGATATAGGTCTTTTGAGGCGCGCGGACCGCGTTGGTCATCGTGAAATAACCGGGCTCCTGCCAATTCAAGGCTGTTCCGCCGGCGTTGAGCGTTTGTTCGCCTGGCGCGGTGCGGTCAATGCTGAACATGTAACCGCCGGTGACTTTTGGAACGGTCAGGTCTTCGGGCTCCAGCTTCGCGATATTCACGCGGTTATTGTCGCGTTTGATTTTCTCTTCCAGCACGTAGATCCCCATGTAATCGCCGGCTGCGATCGCGCCGGGCACCGCGGGCGTAGCGTCATCTTTTAAGTAAAGCTCAAAGAACCGGGTGCGCGACGCGTATTGGCCGGTATCCCGGGCGAGCGCGTAGGCTAGCGGGTTATGAAAGAGGGCGGGCTCAAAATTATTGGGCGCGTAGAGAACCCAATCCGATTCTGCGGGCAATCCGAGCAAGGGCACCTCGAGGTCGTCGTCGAACTCATCCCAGAGTTCGAGAAAGAACGCCGATTTACTGGTGGAATCCACGGCCGTGCTGGAGCCGCGCACGTGGAACCTTCCCCGGGCCGAGAGGGTCGGAGGGTTGGTCATGGAACTGCGCCCGCAGGGGGTCTCAAAGGTCTGCAACAAAACGTATTGATCCGCTTTTGATGCTGGGACCGTCCCGCGCCCGTAGTTGTGGAGGATCATGACCGGCAAATCGGAATTGAAGCCAATGATATTCGTTTGGTTGGCCAGGCCGATGTAGGTCTTCGTGCTGATCGGTCCCGGCAACAGACCGGTGGCGAAAGCGCGGGCCCGCACGGAAGCCGTGTTGGTGATCTGAATCGGTGTGGCGTAGAGGCGACTGTTCGTGCTGCTGGAACTGGGGACATTCGTCCCGAAGGCATAATAGATCGTGGCGCCCGCCAGCGGTGTGCTGAGCGTCAACGCAAACGGTTGGTTCGTCACGAACGTGCGGCTGTTGTCTGAGAACTGCACCTCCGGAGCAAATCCGGTCCCGCCCACCGAGTTGCGCGCCCGTGGCGTTGGGGTGGCGAAGTAACCCACAAAATTCGGATTCGATGGGTCACGCCCATAAGACACATCCGGCTGCTGGAGCGGATAGGTCGGGGAAAAGGCCGACACGATGTTGGTGGCGGGATCGACCAGCGCCAGATATTCGCCGCTGTTATTGAGCTGGAAACTGGTGTGCAGATTCCCCGTGGCGTTGGTTCGATTCTTACCGGAAGCAAATACGACCATGTAAACCTTGGATTCGATGGTGCGATTCGGGAACCGCCACTTGGTCAGATTCCCCGCGTCGTCGGTGAGAAACCAGCCCTCCAGGTTCCCAGCTCCGTCGCGCGGATTATAGATCTCGATCCAGTCGGGCTGATCGCCATCCTCGTCGTTTAACGTTTTCGTGTTGGCGGCCATGAATTCCGTGATCAGGAATGTGGCCGGCAGGCCGTTCGGATCATAGGTCACGGACCATTGCGCTCCGGCGAACGCGTTGGGCGGGCTGGCCAGGTCCGTGATCCCATGGTTGGGGGCGAACGCAATGTCAACCTGGCCGGTCGCCGGAGCGGGGAACTCAAAGACGAACTGGCCGGGCACTCCGTAAAGAATATCGGTCGCGGGCTGATTATTGATCAGGAGATCCGAAGCTTCCACACCCTGCACCGGTTCGCTGAAGACCACTTCCACCGTGTTGAACCCCAGCACAGTCGTGCCCGCCGCAGGGTAACGCCCTTGGATCGTGGGTGGGGTGGTGTCGGCTTGTGCCAGCAGATTCGGGGCTGGCAGGGACAACGCAAGCGCTAGAAGGAAACAGTCACGACGAAACATACAGGCCTTTCTAGGTAGGTGAGTGGGGTGAAGCAGCTGCGGTGAATGTAATCCAGAGCGAAGACACTTCCGGCGCCGCCACGGGTCCGCGGGCTGGATGCACCGCCTGGCACCGCGCCGCGCCGGTTGGGATTTGAAATGACTGATACAACACGAGTCTGTTTCTGGCGCCGGGCTACGGCCACTGTGCCGGAGTAACCACTTGATAAAAACGGTTCGTGGTCCAGGTCGGATCCCGGAATGACTCCACATGATCGGTAGGCTGGGCCGGCACGCTGACCAGCTTGTTCCAGGGCAGAGTGCCCAAGCCATCGCTGTAGAGGATGGTGTAGGTCTTGTTGGCGACGGCCCCCAATCTCACGACCGCCGCTCCAGGCGTGATCGCCTGTTCGATCTTCAGGAAACTCTGAGGATTAGTGGGGTCGGTGCCGGCGATGTACTCTTTGTAGTTGCTCATGCCGTCGCCATCCGAATCCAGATTCCGGTCGGCAGCGCTGCCCGGGTTGAACCCGTGGGCGGTCTCCCAATCATCCGGGAGACCATCGCCATCCGAATCCGGCAAGGCAATGACCGTGAAGGTGGCGACCGAGCCGGCCGTATTGGCGTCATTGATCACCAGCAGCCGCCAGGTGCGGCTAGCCAGGTTGGTGATCGGGCCGTAGCTGACGAAATTGGTGGTGTCGGTGGTGTTGGTGCTGCGGCGCACGGTGGAGATTTCGCGCCACTCATATTTGAAGGGAGGCGGATTGCCGCGCACAACGACGCTGGCAGAGAAGGTGCCATTGGACGGCACCGTTTGGTCGACGGGCGGCACGACGAAGATGGGGGTGACCAGGACGGTCAGGCGGGCCGGGTTGCTGGTGGCCCGGCTGAGGGCGTCTGTCGCCACCATATCGTAGAGGCCTTCCTGAGCGATCCCGACATTGGGGATGGTCAGACTTGGGGTGGTGGCCCCGTTGATGGGTTGGCCATTCACGCGCCACTGGTAAGTGGTCGGGCGCTGCACGCTGGCCACGACATTAAACACGGCATTGTTGGTGGTGTATCCGAAGTTGGATTGGTTGGTGGATCCGCGCAAGCTGACCGGCTGAGGTTGCACCGCAATCGAGACGGGCAGGAGCACGTTTAAGGAGGCGTCATCGCTTTGCACGCTGCCAGCCGAGTTGTAGATCAAAACACTGTAGGTGCCGGCGTCCCTCACTTGGACGCTCGGCACGGTCAGGGTGGCGCCATTGCCGCGCGGGTCGATGGCCCCGTCATGGCGCCACAGATAGAAGAAGGGCGGAGTGCCGGAGACTTCGATGCGGAATTCAGCACTTTGCCCAAGCAACCCCTCCGCGTTTGCCGGTTGGCGGGTGATGGCGGGCGCGATTCCTCCGGCCTGATACTGCCCGCCCGCCGACGGCGCCACGGCCGTCCAGTTGGTGGGATCATTTCCATAAGCCGATTCCACGAGCCGTTGGAGAGTCAAGCCGATGCCATCGGCCGCCGCGCTCCAGGGGCGTTGGTTGCTATAATCGACTTGGTCGACCAGGATGTACGGCACGGAATTGGTCACCGGGACACTCGGCCGCGAGAGGCGCAGGCTTTCTCCGGTATTATCGAGTTGGCCGCTGTAGGGGCCAACGATAAGAACGCTTGGGTCGACGCTGAAACGGTTGCGGAACGAGGTGAGCAGTTTCTGTTCGGTGGGGCTGAAACTGATGAGCACAACATGCTGCCCCGGTTGCAGGGTGATGCCGGCGGGAAAATCCAAATCGATGCCGCCGCGCAGGCGCCACGTGTTCTCCGGATGCGCCGGGTCGAAGAGCTGCACGGCCGCGCCTGTGATGTTGGCCACTTCAATGTATTCATCGAGGTCATTGTTCACGCCCGCGGTAAGTTCGATCGGCCGGTAATTGATTTCGGTGATGACGACCGGCCCAACCTTGGGCACGCCGTTGGCGGCGCCCAGTGTGCGCGTCGCTTGCGCAACAAAATGGGTGTTGGTCTGGCTATTGATATAACGGCCGAACGTGACCCCGCTTTCCGCGGCGCCGTAGGCCCAGCCGTCCATGTAACCCGTCAATTGCGTGCCATTGCCCGAAAACAGATAGGTCTCGTCGCCCTGCGAACTGAGCTGAAACGCGTTCGGGCCGGTGGCAAAACTGTTGGTCTCGTAAAAGGCCAGATAACCCCCGGCCGGGATAGTGGTGTTGGCCGGGATGACGAACTTCTTGGGGCTGGCGAAGTCGTCGCTGAGGAACCACCCGGAGATGTTGACGGGCGCGTTATTAGGATTGAACAACTCGATGGCGTCCACCAACGGCGCATCGCTGCGGGTGAGGACTTCGTTGACATAGACCGGTAGAACGAGCGTGGGTGTGCCATCGGTTTGACCGGGCGACCCCAGGTCGACTGCGCTTGGGCGCCAGCTCTCCTTTTGATCCCAGGTGCGCCAATCCGCCGTGTCATTCAGAATGACCAAGGAAGCGCCCGGACCATCCGTGATCGGATACCAACTGTTATTATACTTGAATTCCAGGATCTTTTCGCCCACGGCGTCGTCCAGGCGGATGGTTTCGCCGCTGTTATCGAGGGCGCCTACATATTGCCCGGCGATGTTGTGTCCGTTGCCGTAACGGGAAATGAAGGCGGCCGTGTTCCGCACGACCAGGACGTAACCGCCCGGGGTCAACACAATATCCGGGAAGGTGAAGTCGAGCCCGTTACTGAAATGGACTCCGGCCAGATTCAAGTTGGTGGGACCCGTATTGCGCAATTCGATATACTCGAAATCCTCCGCATCATAGGCGCTGCCGGAAGGGAGCCGCGGCGGATGGTACATGATTTCGGTGATGCGCAAATACTGTTGAGGCCCGCTGGGGTTGCCGGGGTAGGAGTTCGTGCTGACGACGCGACCGGTCGTGTCGGTCAAAATGATGGTTTCGCCCCGAGCGGACAGCCGGCCGTCATAGGGCCCCTCGACGTAGAGGGCCTGGCCGCCGTGCGGGCTGGTGGTGCGGGCGCGGAAAGCCACTTTATTGGCAGCCACATAGACGGAGCTGGTAGCGCCCAGGACCACGCCGCCCTGGAAAGTGTGCGTGATGCCGCCGGACAGTTTCCAGCCGGACATGTCGACGGCGAAGTTATTGGCATTGGTAAGCTGGATATATTCCTCTTCCTGGTTGTGGGAGACCGGATTGTAGTCAACGGCTCTGATTTGAACAGTGACGTTGGCAGGCTGGGCGTTGGGAAGGTCACCTCCCATTTTCTGGTCAAACACATAACGGCGCCGCGCCGGCATGTAATTGGTTTTCAACTCCGAAACGGATTGCGGCAGGGTCCGCCAATAAGGGCTGTTGACGTCGAAAATGTTCTGTGACCCGCCGCCCCACGTGCCCCATTTGACCAGGTCCATGGCCGCATCCGGGGCCAGCTGGGCCGCCAGTTCGTCGATGCGTTTTTCGTATCGCAACTGGCTGGCCGGTGTGCCGTTGGTTTGCTGCAGGGTATCCATCAAGGTGCGGACCCGCCGCAGGTACATCTGGCGGGTGAGCGAACTGGAGGCGAACAATTGGCTGGGCAAGGTGGCGTTCCCGCCGACATAAAGGCCGTTTTGAGGATAGACGCGGTCGTCCCAATAAGTCTCCGAACTGCTCCAGTTGCGGCCGAAGCTCAGATCGACGTCCCACGGGAACATCTCCCATTCCTTGTCTCCTTCGGTATCGCGATAGACGTAATAGTTCTTATGGCAGCAATCGACGTTGCCGGTGACGATCATGGCGGCCAGAAAGTCGATCACCTGCGAGATATCCACGTTGTCCATCATCCAAACCCGGTTGGGAGAACGTGTGATCAATTCTTGCAGGTCAGCCGTATCTTCAAAACGGCGGGTCTTCTTCTCGGCGGCGCTGGCCGAGGTCATCGTGTCGTACATCTTGTAGAGCGCCCCGTTGGGATCGCGGCCGAGGCGGCGGAGATAATTATCGTCGCCGTTCTCCACGATGTGGGCAGTTCCATAGAAGATACCGTTCGATTGCATGCGGCAGGGCACGGCAAAATGGTAGGGTGATCGGTATCCGGCGTCGCGATGGGTTTCATAGGCCAGCATGTTCCGCATATGCGCCTTGTCCGGATACGTATTGAGCAGGTTGAGGTCATCCACCCGCCGCTCCCCCACGGCCCAGAGGAATTTGTGATCGGCATTGAAGTCGATGTTGTAACTCTTCTTGCGGAAACCGGTGCTGGATTGGCCGTGGCGCGTGAATCTGACGTTGTCGTAAAGTTCTCCATGCCAGTAGAGCGTGCAACGTGCCGCCACGCTGCCGCTATCGAGTTGGCTGCCGAGATTGGCCGGGATGAACCAATGCAACACCGGCAGGGGATTGGTCAGACTCGGATCCTTCACCACGGTGCCGAAGTAAAGCGACGAATTGTTCGTGTCGCCCAGCGGCGGCTGGCGGACCAGATTGTTACCGCTGTCGATGGCGGTGAGGTAATAGCGAACCATTTGCCCAGGCGTGTAGGCGGTGTTCGGGATGGTCGCGCCAAAGATCCCGTCTCCGGCATTGCCATCTCCGTGCAACCCGTCATCCAGCATCACCACGTTGGATTCGCTGCCATACATGATCCGGTAATAAAGCCGGACGGTGCCCACCGGGTTGATGGTAGGACTCACTTTGGCCGTGACCACAACATCCTCGGTGTCCTCCGGTTCGAGCGGGCTATGTTTCACCTTGGTGATCAAAGGGCCCAAGGTGGTCGTTCCCACGCCATTGAGCGCACCCGGGGTTGGTCCGGAGAAATAGCGTTGCCCGCTCAGGTTTAGTTTCGCGGTACTCACCAGCAGTTGAGCGGAGAGCAGAAAGTCCGGATCGGTGGCGCTGGCATTAAGACCCTGGATGGCCAGGACGTTGTTGCCGACGGTGAGCGCACCCCGTAACTCACCCAGATCGAAGGTCCGATACTGGGCGGCATCTGCGTCGGGCCGCGTGCCTGTGGCCGCCGAATTCCAAAGGTTCGAGAGGGCTGCGTTATCGCTGGCCACGGGAACGCCATTGAGGTAGGCGGCAAAGCCGTCATCGTATTTGAGGAGCAAGGTCAGGCCATTGACGCTGGCGGGATCGGCGATGGTGAAAGGAATACGCAGATAGGCGCTGGCGTTGATGTTGGTCATGAGATTGCCCACATCCGAGAGGAACTGGCCGGCCAGCGTGGTCGTGCCGTGAATGGTGGCGTTGAAGGTGCAGATATCGTCATCCACGTTCGCTCCGGGGGCCATGGAAAAGTCGATGAGATCACCCACCTGCACGGTGAACGTGGTTTGCTTGAGCACGCCGGCGAAGTCGGTGCCGTTGATGTTGGCAGTGTCGCGGACGGTACCGTTCTGGTAGACGGTAACCGAGACACCGGTGCCGCCGATCCGTTTTTTGGCAGCATGCCAGTCCACGACGATGGGGCCGGCGACTTCACTCACCCACCGGCGAATGACCCAGTGCTCGTAGCCGTTGGTGCCGCCGGTCTCCAGGACGCTGGGACGGGTAAGGGTCTCGCCGATGGTATCGAAAGGCGGATCTCCATCGAACCATTGCCAGGCTTCTCCGTTCCAGAAGTTGGCGACGCTCTGGGGCCCTGGACCGCTGGGAAACGGCCGGAAATTCGCCGCGCTATAGGTTGCCCCGCTCACGCTGCGGTTGTAGTAGCCGTAGGTCCAGTTGTTCTCACCCTGGACACCGGATTCCGACCAATCGGCGATGGTATCGGCGATGACGACATTGGCGCCGGCCATGCGCACGAGCGCGGTGAAATACGTCGCGTCACAGGCGTCGTTGTTGGCCGGACCGGCTTCCACGGCGAAATCGATGGTGGAACCTAGGTTGGCATTGACGACGATGGAATAGGATTCGCTGGTGTTGAACACAGCGCGCTGCCACAAGTCCTGCCCATCCACGATGATATGGGCGACCACTCCGTCACCACAGGTGCCGTTCGTGCTGTTGGCGGCCAGGATGCCCGACAGGCGCAAGGGACCGTTGGTTTCGCTGACGTATCGGCGGATGACCCAGTGGGTAGGTAACGTAGCCACGCCATTGTCTGCTGACGGATGCATGCTGTTGTTGGCGATCTCCGTAAAGGGCGGATCTCCGCTCGGCCAATCCCACTTGTTATTGGCGAAGTAATTTGTGCTGTTCAGCACATTCCCGGTCCCGCGCGGGAATGGCGTGAAGTCGGTCGGTTGATAGACACCGTCGGCGTCCGCTTTCTTATCCCAATATCCGTAATACCAGTTGTTTGCCCCCTGGACTCCGCCGAAGTCAGCTACAGAATCCGCGATCAGGGTCGTGGAACCGACGCCAGGCGTTTCGGCTTCGAAACCGACGCCGTTGTTGACACTGGCCCAGGAACTGTCATTGAACCCCGGCAATGTCCAGTCCAGCCCCAAAGAATCATTCAGCGGAACGGTGAACCGAGCGGGGCTGCCGTTGGAAATGACGGTGGTCGTAGTCACCGTCGCAGGTACGCCATAGGAAATACCCGGCACCTGCAACGGATAAGTCAGAAATGAAGACTGAATGGTGACGCCATCCGGTTTTACCAACGCGATGTAATCCCCCGTGTCATTCAGCTTGAAATCCGTGTGCAACGGTTGTCCGGGTATCCGCCGGTTCTTTCCCGAGGCGAACACGACTAAATAAGCGTTGATGGACAGATTCGTATTGGGGAACCGCCACCACGAACCCGGGTTGTCGGGATGGTCGGTGAGATACCACCCGTTCAGGTTAACGGTGTTGGTGCCCGCGTTATAGATCTCGACCCAGTCGGGAAAGTCACCGTCTTCGTCCGCCAAACTGTTGTTGTTCGACGCCATGAACTCCGTGATCGCCAAGTCGTCCAACGCGGCGAGCGGCAGCAAGCTGCCCAGCAAAAGCATGGCAGCGATGGAGGCGAAAGCGCGAATGCGCAAAGGACTTAAGCATGTCATAGACGTAACCTTCCTGTAACATGGAACGTAGAACGAACTTACAACTGACCGCATGCTGATTAATAAGGGCGCGCACGTGCCCGCATTCGTGCAAAAGCAGACCAGCTTCTGACATGCGCGGACCGGCGCAGACCCCGGCTTCGTTGGATTGCAAATGAGTATGGGGGCATTGGGCGGAAATCTCAATTGGAAAATGCTGCGGGGCGAGGTTTTGGCCGGGTTTTTGCCGAACCCGGCAGGGCCTCTCGCCTCGTCCGGGGGGCGGAGGCAGGGCATCTTTGTTGTGGCCAGCAGGCGCGGGTTGCTGTCCCGTTCGCCGGGCAGGACCGATGCAACCGGTGGCCGTTGGGAGCAGACCGTTGGGAGCAGAGGGCAAGCCCGTAGGCGCTTCAATAAACGCTACTCACGGGCAAGGGATGGCTACGACGGTTAGGCTCCAAGCCAGAGCAAGCTGGATGGGCCGTCGTGGACTATGGGCGAGTCCTTACTGAGGAATCCTTTGTTTGGCTGGCGTAGGCTGGGTCAGTGCCACCGCTCCATTGCCTTTTAGCATGGAGATATAATCCAGCAGAATCCGTTTGGCTTCCTCCAGATTGATATCCAGCGCGGGAACGTCGGTATCCGCCAAAGCCTGTTCATCATCGTCCCGGGTCGATCCGGAGTTGCTATTGGTCGAGGAGGCCTGGCTCGGTTTGTCGTTGCCAGGCAAACGGGAACTGGACTTGGTGTCGGCCACGGGCGAGTTGGTGCGCACGGTGGGGGCGGGCAGTCCGGCTTGGTCGGCGAGCTTGAGGGTAATGTCGTAGATTTTGCCTGGCGGCTCCGGCCTGGCCGCGAGTTCCTTCTTGCGCGCCTTGACGCGCTCGTCGATTTCCTTTTTCTCTTTCAGCCGGATCGCTTCGTTGAGTGAAACGCTTTTTTCCGCCTGCATCTTTTTGAAGCGATCGATTTCCTGGCGAACAAAGGCGAAGTCCTGGTCCAAGCCAATTCGTTGGTCGGAACGCTTCTTGAGATCGGGGAGATACGGTTGAACCCGGTTCAACTTTTCGTAGCTGGCCGGCTGGATAGTGTCCCACTCCATGGCGTTGTCCAGGGAGGCTTCTCCGACCTCGATATAATTATTGACGGAAGGCAGGACGATGTCGGGGATCACGCCTTTCAGCTGGGTGGAGGCACCGCTGGCCCGGTAAAACTTGCGGATGGTGATCTTAAGGGCCCCAGCGTCGTCCGTAGGCAGGATGCCGGCCTGGCGCAAGATTGGTCCCAGCTGCAGAAGCGATTGGACCGTGCCTTTGCCGTGAGTCGAGGAATCCCCGACCAGCAAGGCCCGGCCGTAGTCTTGGAGCGCGCCGGCCAGGATTTCGGAGGCCGACGCGCTAAAGCGGCTGGTCAGGATGACGAGCGGGCCGTCGTACCAGACCGAGCTGTCGGGATCCTCGTCCTTCATCACGCGTCCATCAAAATCGCGGACCTGGACGACGGGACCTTGCTTAATGAATAGGCCAGTGAGATTGATGGCTTCCTCCAGCGATCCACCGCCGTTGCGTCGAAGGTCCAGGATGACACCCGCCACATTCTCCTGGGCCAACTTGCGAAGCAGTTTGGCCACATCGGCCGTGGTGCTCTTTTGTTCGCCGCCGCCGCGGCGACCTTCGAGCTCGAAGGCAGAATAAAAGGACGGCAGGTCGATCAGCCCCAGGCGCGTGACTTTCTCATTGCCGGCGTCGTCGCTGCCCGCCGGGATTTCAAAGATGCGCGCTTTGGCGGCGGAATCCTCGAGCTTAATCTCATCGCGCACCAGGGAGATGATCTGGCGCACGCTGGAATTGGGGGCTTCGGCGGGGTTGATGGTGAGCCGGACCTCCGTTCCTTTGGGGCCGCGGATCAATTCCACCACTTTGTTAAGCTTCATGTCCACCACGTCGACGGGCGGTTGATTGCTTTGGGCCACGGCGAGGATCTTGTCGTCGGGCTTAAGTTGTTTGCTGCGCATGGCGGGGCCGCCATCGGTCAGGCTCTTGATTTTGCAGATGCCATCCTCTGATTGCAGCATGGCGCCGATCCCGAAGAGCGAGAGCTTCATGCCGATGGAAAAGTTTTCCAACTCGGGTTTGCCCATGTAATCGGAGTGCGGGTCATACACATAGGCCAGGGCGGTCAAATAGATCTGCAGCACATCATCGTTGTCGTAATCGTGAAGCGTGCGCAGGACCCGCGCGTAACGGCGGGTCAGGTTCTTGACGATTTCGTCGGGCTGCACTTTGTTGAGTTTTTCCTGCAGGTATTCGTAGCGAAGGCGGTCGCGCCAGAGTCGCTTGGCTTCAGGAAGGTCCTTGGGGCGAGGCAGTTTTTTGCGGTCCAGGACGAACCGATCGTCCCCAGTGAAATCCCAATGGCCTTGCTTGAGCAGCTCCATGACGTAATCGTGCTGCTGGTCGAGGCGTTCGCGAAACCTCGTGAAGATGACCCGCGCGGGAGTGATGTCGCCGGAATCGACGGTCAAATCATCGAGCTTATAACGGTATTTTTCGAATTCCTTGAGGTCCGCCTGGATAAAATAGATGTGAAGATTGTCCAGGGAATCCAGATAGCGATCCAGGAACTTGGAAGACACTTCGTCGTTGATCGGGATTCGGAGGTAATGCTGTTTCTGCAAGATTTGGGCCACCACCCGGACGATGCTGACGTCGTCCGGCCCCTCGACGAGGGGCTTGGCCGGTGGCACGGGCGGAACCGTGGTGAGAAGGGTCAGGTCGTCTGCGGCCGTTGCCATCAAGGCCACCGCCGTGGCGCTGAGGGCCAGGACCGCAACCCTTTGACACCGGAGCAGTAAAGCAATGAGTCTCATGATTTTTATCAAGGGTGCTTGTTCCGCGCGCGCGAGAACAGCACAAAGTTGCGCGTCACTGTGACATATTCCCGCGGGTTTAGCTACAAACGTCTGCCAAGCTGCCAAGCTGTCCTTCATCGACACGACTACTCCTGGTGCATCGCGCCACCCGGCCCATCCAGACAAAATGCGCGTTGCTTCCGCCGCCCCCGATGGCTAAAGATTCTGGCGTCTCAACCGATGGTGAAAGACGGACGCGTCTGTGGGCGGACGCCCCGCTTCAGTATGTTCATGAGCGCGCGGATGACGGTCATTAAAGCACCTGGGCGACAGAGTCGCGGGCCCCGACGAGCCCGGGGGGCGGGTCGTCCACGCCGGGCCCGGGCGCGGCTAACGCTCCGATCGGACTCGTTACGCCCGCGGGACACCGATGCGCACGATGAGGTTCGAGCGTATAAGGTGGCGCGGGCTCGCAAATTGGTGCGGCGCAAGTCTTACCCGTCCAAGCGGATCCTGAAGGCAGTGGCTGGGTTGCTGGCGCAGCGACTGCAGTCTTAGCGTCAGCGGCAGTTGGCGAAGCGAGCATGCTATTTCCCGAATGGCTGCGCACGGGCGTCGAGCAACCGGCGGACTAAACGAAGGAGTTCCTGATTCTCGAATGGTTTGTGGAGGAACGCGGCGCCTTCCAGGTTCGCGATCCCCGCTTCGGGATCATGCACGCCACCGCTGAGCATGATGACAGGGGCTCGCGGGTTAATCGCCCGGATTTGGAGCAGGGCATCGTAGCCGTTGAGCCTGGGCATATGCATGTCCATCAGCACCAGATCGACTAGATTTGGGTTGGCGGCATACTTGTCCACCGCATCCTGGCCGTCCTCTGCTTCCAACACTTCGTAGCCGCGGTAGGCCAGCACGGCTTTGGTGACGAGTCGCACCAGTTCTTCGTCGTCAACGATCATGACGCATTCTTTGCCTTCGGTTGCTTTGGGATCGGCAACCGCGACCGGCTTGGGAACGATCGCCGGTTCGGCGGCGCGCGGCAGAAACAGGGTGAAGCTCGACCCCTTTCCAGGCTGACTTTCCACCTCCATCCAGCCGCCGTGTTCGTTGACGACGGCGGAGGTCATGGTCAAACCGAGACCCGGTCCGCGGCTGAGGTCTTTCGTGCTGAAGTACGGATCAAACACACGCGCGGCTACTTCCGGAGTCATGCCCCGGCCAGTGTCGCGCACGGTGAGCTGAACAAAATCGCCGGGTATTTGCGGGCCGCGGCTGTTGGCCGCGCTGACGGAGCGGTTGGCGAGTTCGAAGGTGAGCCGGCCGCCCTGGGGCATGGCATCGCGGGCGTTGATGGCGAGATTGAAGAGCGCCTGGGTGATCTGGTGCGCATCGGCCCGGGCCAGCCAGGGCGTCTGCGCCGGTCGTGTCCAGGCGAGAGTGATTTGGGGATCGATGCTGCGTTTGAGAACAAATACGGCCTGATCGATCACCTCGATCAGATTTAGCGGCGCGAACTCCGGTTTGCCCTGATGACTGAAGGTCTGCAGGCGGCTGACCAGTTCGGCGCCACGCCGGGCGCTGGTTTGCGCATAAATCAAATGCTCGCGCAACGAAGCCGGCAGCCCCGCGCCATCCAAGGCCAGGTCAAGCTGCGAGATCACGGCCGTCAGGATGTTGTTAAAGTCATGAGCGATCCCGCCGGCCAGGCCGGCGAGGGCCTGCGCCTTACGCGATTCATAGATCGCCTTCTCCATTTGCAACAAGTAAGCGACCTCTCTGAACACCACCGTGAAAATACGCCGGCCCTCATGATCGAGACTCGACACGACCGCTTCGAGCGGAATCGGGTTCGACTCCGGACGGGACAGGTTCACGCGACGAACCGCCGGTTTGGCGACCGACGGCGCCTGGGCCATTGCTTTCAGGTCCAGTTGCGCGACGACATCCGTTAGGGCCGGCGGCGAAAGTGAGGCGCGGCCCGGGGCGTGGAGGGCATCCACGCCAAAGCGACGCATGGCGGCATGGTTCATCCAGAGCGCCCGACCTTGTTGGTCGAGACAAAGCACCGCGTCTTCCAATGAGTGCAGGATGAAATCCAGTGGCGGTTCCATGCGCGTGAACGTGTGTCTGCGTGTGTCTGGGCCGAGCGATCGAGCTGCCGATGGCTAAAGCGCCCGAGCCGCGAACGCCTCTGCCCGCGACCCGTCACCTGCATCGTGCGTGCGAAAACTCCGGCCTGTCAACCCGGGAGGGTTCCGTGTCAGTGCGGAGGGCAAATCGTCCAGACAGTCGTTGACAAACCGGAAACGTCAAAGGGATAGTGCGCGTTCGGCCTGGCCTTTGGCCCTTCGGATGGCTGCGACCAGAACAAAACTCACCGCGCGCGCGCGGGCGTTGCGGGCGACTCAGGCTGCGCCGCGTCCCCGGCGGGCCCCGGCGGCACCGGGTTCGCTGGAGACATTGCTGCGTGCGGTCATGCTGCATTGGCCTGGGATTCTTTTCCGGCAACGCCCTGATCTTACCTTTGAGCTTACCGCCGGGAACCTGGCGGAGTTGACCGGCATTCCCGCCGCGCGTTGGCAGCAGGACCCGGGCGTGTTCCTGCAGATCATTCATGAGCTCGATCAGGAAGAAGTCCGTCGCCAGATCGCGCATGCGGCCGAAGTGGAGGATGGCCTGACCCACCGTTTTCGCATCCGGCAGGCCCTGACAGGGCGCGTCCGGCATCTGGCTGAATTTCGACGCGTGCTGCGGAGTGCGACGGGTGAAGTGCTGGCTTACGAGGGTTATTGGCTGGAGGTGACGCGCGAAACGCTCGCGGAACGCCGCTTGGCCGGCGCGGCTTGGAAGGAGACGCTTGGGCTGTTGACCCTCGGGCTGGCGCACGACTTCAACAATCTCCTGGCCGGCATTCAGGGACTGAGCGACACGTTCCTGGCTCAGGTGCCGCCCGATCACCCCTTTTGCCAGGGGTTAGCGCTGGTCAAACGCAACACCCAACGCGGTGCCCAACTCATCCAGCGCATGGCGCAGTTGCATCGCTCCCAGACCGGGGCTCGCGGTTATCATAATCTGAACGACATCGTTAGGGATAACCTCGATCTGCTTCGCAAGGTGCTGCCCAAGACTATCACTTTGGAAGACCGTTTGGCGCCGGAACCGCTACCGCTTTATGTCGACCCAGTGGAACTGCAGCAAATCTTGATCAATTTGGCCCTGAACGCTGCGCAAGCCATGGGGGCGGGCGGCACGCTTACTCTGCAGACTTCGGCCCACGCCCACGCGCCTGACGCTCCGTTCGGACAAGGAGTCGGCACGATCCCACGGGCGCCGATGATTTGCTTGTCCGTGAGCGACACTGGAAGCGGGATTAAACCTCATTTCCGGGAAGCCCTGTTCGACCCCTACTTCACCACCAAAGCGATGAACCGCGGTTCGGGCCTCGGTCTCTATAACGCGCGACTCTTTGTGGAAAAACATCAGGGCGCCATCACCCTGGAGTCCCAGGAAGGCGCGGGCTCCAGCCTGCGCGTGTGGCTGCCGCAAGCGGATTTTACCGAGGCCGAACGCGCTTTCCACCTTTCCCGCCAACGTCCTCGCACCATCCTGGTCGTGGGGGCGCCCGGCAGGCGTCGCGATGAAACCGCCGAGTTCCTGCGCCAGCACCATTACCAGATCGTGGCAGGTGGGACTGACGTCGCGGACTTGATCGGATCGGGCGATGATGACTTCGACGGCGTGCTGCTACAGACAACCGGGCTGGATGACCAGGGCTCGGCCGAGTTCCTGCAGTACGTTCGCGGGCAGAGTCTGCGTCTGAAACTCATCCTCGATACGGTCGGCCGGCATCCGGACGAAGTGCCCACGACTCTGGCTGCCAAAGCGGATCTCGTGATCTCAGCCGATACCCCGGCCGAGACAATCCCCAAACGCTTGGCAGAACTGTTCGAGCCTTAATCGCCCGAGTTTCAGGCCAGAATCTCCCGCACGACCCGGCCATGCACATCGGTGAGGCGGAAGTCGCGTCCGGCATAACGATAGACGAACTTCTCGTGATCGAAGCCCAGCAAATGCAGGAGCGTGGCGTGTAGATCGTGGACATGCACTTGATTCTCGACCGCCTGAAACCCGAACTCATCCGTGGCGCCATGAACGGTGCCTCCTTTCACTCCGCCGCCGCTCAGCCAGACGGTGAAGCCGTAGGGATTATGATCGCGGCCGTTGGTGCCTTCGGTGGTGGGCGTGCGCCCAAATTCGCCGCCGCATAGGACAAGCGTATCGTCGAAGAGCCCTCGTTGTTTCAAATCAGTCAGCAGCGCCGCTATCGGCTGATCGATCTCACGCGCCAGTTTGCGATGTTCGGCTTCGAGATTTCCGTGGCTATCCCAGGGCTGGCCTGCGCCGTGCCAAAGCTGGACATAACGCACGCCGCGTTCGAGCAGGCGCCGCGCGATCAAGGTCTGATTGCCATGGATACTATTGCCGTAGAGCTCGCGCATCGAGGCCGGCTCGCGGCTGACATCAAAAGCATCGGCGGCCGCGATCTGCATGCGATAAGCCAGTTCGAAGGATTGCAGCCGCGCCTCCAACACGGGATCCGGACCGCGCGCCGCCCCGTGTTCCGCGTCCAGCCGGCGCAATAATTCCAGCTGACGCTGTTGCTGCGCGAGCGTGCTGTGATGGCTCCGAATGTTTTCCAGCAACCGATCCACGTCGCTATACTGGCTGTCGATGAACGTTCCTTGATACGCCCCAGGCAGAAACCCCGCCTGCCAGTTCTCGTGTTCCTTGACTGGCAATCCCCGCGGACACAAGACCACAAACCCAGGCAGGTCCTGGTTTTCGCTCCCGAGCCCGTAGGTGATCCACGAGCCCACACTCGGCCGGCTCTGGATCGAATCCCCGCAATTCATCAACAACAACGAAGGCTCATGATTCGGCAGGTTCGCCCGCATCGAACGAATCACCGCCAGCGAATCCGCGTGCGCCGCCGTGCGCACAAAAAGCTCGCTGATCTCCAGCCCGCTCTGCCCATGCCGGCTAAACCTAAACGGAGACGGAAACGCGCCGCCGGTCTTGCGTTCGGTTGGCAAGTGCCCGGTCGGCAGCGGTTTGCCCGCGTACTTTGCCAGCGCCGGTTTCGGATCAAATGTGTCTAGATGCGACGGCCCGCCATTCAGAAAGAAATGAACCACCCGTTTCACCTTGGCGAGTGACGGCGGGGCCTTCGGAGCGAGCGGCCCGGTGGAAAAAGCCGGCGATGCGGACGGCGCGGAGGCGCCGAGGCTCGGGCTCAGCATTGGAACTAGTGCCACCGCGCCAAACCCCATCCCGATCGTGCTCAGGAAATCACGCCGCGAATGCGATCCGCGCCCACGGGCTGGACCAGGTAAAAACACGCCGGAACAATAACAGAAACCAGGCTCGGAAAGGAATCACCAAAACGACGACACGCTCGGGCGACTCGGGCGATGGGTGCGTGCCTCGGTCCTCCCCACGAACCGACCCTCAGGTAGCAGCCGACGTCAGGAGGCTCGCTCTACCCCAACGCGTTCTCCGGGAAAAAGATCAGAGCCTCGTGACCTCGGCTGCTACGTGAGATTGGGTTGGGTTCATGGGTCCAATTCACGTCCGAAATTCGGAGGTCCAAGCTCCCCATGTTGGCCGCAGCAACCGGTGGAAAATCCACCTGCTCCATTTCCTCGCAAGTGCTGCCGGTGCGCGGCTAATCCACGAACAGAAAATCGTTGGAGAAAAAGAGCACTTGCGCCAGTTGTTCCCAAGGCGAGAGGAGTTTTTCGCCGGCCGAACCCGCCCCGGCGGTGCCCGTCGAATCTCCAGCTGCCTCACGAAGGAACTCTCGCGCTTGGGCCGTTTGGGAGGCGGTCGGCACGCGTTGCAGCACGATCCGGTATAGCTGCTGAATGCGCCCGGCCACATCGGTTTCGGGGACCGACCTGAGTTGGTCGACCAGGACGCGGCAACGATCCGCCACAAACGGATCATTCAGTAGAAACAAAGCTTGTTGGGGGGCGGCCGTCACGTGCCGCTCCGGAGTATGCACATCCGGGTTGGCGAAATCGAACGAACGCACCATGCCCGGGATAAACTTCCGATCGATCCGCCCGTAGACGGCCCGGCGCGTGCTCAACGGTTTCGGCCCGAAGTCCGTGGCTGGGCCACCCATGCGCAGGTCCAGATCTCCGCTCGCCGCCAGGAAAGAATCCCGCAGCGCCTCGAAGTCCAGACGCTGCCGGTTGAACCGGTGCAGCAGATGATTCTCCGGGTCCGCTTCAGCGGCGCGCGCCTCGTCCGCCGGCGTGGCGCTCGAGGATTGTCGATACGCGTTGGAGAGCATGATCTGGCGATGCAGATTCTTGACCGACCAACCCTCAGCCATGAAACGGAGAGCAAGCCAGTCCAGCAACTCCGGATGACTGGGCGGCTCGCTGCGCGTGCCGAAATCACTCGGCGTCCGCACCAACCCGACGCCAAAGTGGTGGGCCCACACGCGATTGACCATGACTCGCGCGGTTAACGGGTTGTTGCGGTTCGCGATCGCCCGCGCCAGTTCCAACCGGCCGCTCCCGTGTTGAAATGGGCGCCGGCCTTTCCCCGCCAACACTTCCAGGAATTGCCGGGGCACCTTTTCACCAGGTTTCAGCGGATCGCCGCGCCCGAAAACGACGGGCACGGAAGGCTGAGGTCGATCTTCCATGATCACCGCATGACGTGCCTCCGATTCGTGTGTAATCAGCCAGCGCTCGACTTCAGTCTGGAGATTCGCCAAAGCGACCCGATTCGGGTCATCGAAGTAGAGATGAACGTCCAGCTCAGTCACCAATCCCGCGGGCGGAAGCACCGGTGAGTCCGGTCCATAGAGCACCTGGCGGAGCACTTCGGCGCTCGGATCCTCCAGACGGTCCACGGACCGTTTGGCTTGGGCGCCGGCCGCGAGGTTGGATTGCCATTGTTGATGGATCCAAGTCAACAAACCGCCGTAGCGCCGCGCGACCTCTTCCATCGAGGCCGGGGCGTTGGTAAACAAACGCGCCACGAACGGGTTGACCGTGGCGGGCGGCTGAAAGGTCCACTGTTGCACCAGCAGCTTGGCCTGCTCTTGGAACTGTTCCGCGGGCAATCGAGCAAAAGCATGCCACGGCCCAAAGAGCGGCTCCGCGTGAGTCGCCAGATACCGTTCCCAGGCCCGCACATTAAACGGATTAATGTCCTCCGGCTGCGGGCGGACATTGGCGTCACTGGGCAACTTGGCGATCTCCAGGACGGCCGCCAGATAATCCGCGACGCGGGCGCGCAATCGATGGGCCACTTCGTCGCAGGCGCTTTTGTATTTGGCTTCGAGCTTTAGCACGCGCTCGGTCAGGCCTTGTTCGAAGGCGACATAGGCTTTGGCGCGCGAGAATTCCATCCACTGCTGCGGAGCGGGCGGCGGCTGCAACGCCACCACACGTTCCTCGGAGCTTTGGAACACGCCATAGAGCGAGTAGTAATCGCGCGTAGGGATGGGATCGAACTTATGATCGTGACAACGCGCGCAACCCACCGTGAGGGCTTGCGTGCCGCGCATCAGAACATCGATCTGATCGTCGATGATGTCCGGGGCCAACCCGAGAAAACGACGGCCCAGGGTCAGGAAACCCAGTGCGGCCACGGACGGATCATAAACCGGCGCCGGCCAGCGCAAGGTGGACACCCCCGCGCCCGCGGCCGCTTCCTTGTGGTTCGGCACGAGTTGGTCGGCGGCAATCTGCAGCAAGAGAAACTGATCGTAAGGCAGATCGTTATTGAATGCCTGAATCACCCAATCGCGGTAGTTGTGCGGCTGAACAAAGCGGCTCTCCTCGTAATAGTACACGTAACCTTTGGTATCGGCGTAGCGGGCCAGATCCAGCCAGTAACGGCCCCAGCGTTCCCCGTAACGGGGTGATGCCAGCAGGCGCTCCACCACCTTGGCGAAGGATTCCCGGGATGAATCCGCTGCGAACGATTCCACTTCTGCCGCGGTAGGCGGCAGGCCGATGAGGTCGTAAGTGGCGCGACGGATCAACGTGCGCGGATCTGCCGGAGGAGCCGGTTGCAGATCCTTGGCCTCGAGACGGGCCAACACAAAATAGTCCACGGGCGTCTGCGCCCAGGCCTGGTCTCGCACCGCGGGCAGCGGATGGGCCGCGGGCGGCCGGAAAGCCCAGTGAGCGGCGGCAGACGTAGCGGTAGCGGACTGGTCGGCAGCTGCGGCTTGGAGGCCGGCCAAACCCGTCAGGCATAACCACAGGGCGGTGAGTTCCACCGGCATCGACCCTTTGCCGATCCCGAACAAATCCATTGGCTGCAACACGGTTGCAAGTCTGCGGACCACACCTTTGACAGTCTCGAGCTTCACATTTGGCTGGGGATGCAGCATGCGCTGGCGGGCAGGCACTGTCGAGCCAGTTGGTAGTGTCCTAATTTGAATCGCGAACTGTAGCCACAGCCAAATGAGGACAGGACGAGCCCAGTTGAGTGCTAAACAGTTCGACATTGGCGCTCCAACATTCAACAATGCCAGCATCGCTCCTGAGCCGATGACGGTGATGATGGACGAAATCTGCGACTCATGAGACTGCATCACTTGGCTTGGGCGGCGGGTTGGTTGGGCCTGCCGCTGGCGCATTACTGGCTGGTGACCAGAACGGAGCCATTCTACTCCGCCATCTATTGTTTTCTTTGGTGGTCATACATTTTTGCGGCGGATTATGTCGTTTATCGGATGCGGGGCACATCGCTGCTGAAGAATCGGACGAAGGAATTTCTGTTTCTCGCGGTTTGGTCGGTGCCGCTGTGGATGTTGTTTGAGGCGGTAAACCTGCGCATCCATAATTGGTATTATGTCATGGCGCCCTGGTCGTTTTCCTACGGCTGGCTGTTTCTTCTGCTGGCTTTCGCCACGGTTTTACCCGGGCTCTTTGAAACGATGGAATTGATCGTGGGCCTGATCGAAAAACTGGCCCCTGGAGGTATCATAGCTGGCACGCCGTTTCGCGTGAGCCGGCGCGATGTTCGTATCCAGTGGGCGATTGGAGTGGCGATGTTGGTGTTGCTGCTGATCTTTCCCGAGGATTGTTTCTGTCTGGCTTGGGGGTTTGCGTTTTTCCTGACCGACCCGATCTGTTACTGGAAACAGCGCCACGAGAAGAACCAGGTTGGGCGCAGTCTGCTGGGCCAGCTGGCGTCGGGGAACAACACCAGGCTGGTCGCATTGCTGTTGGCCGGATTCATTTGCGGCGGGCTCTGGGAGGCATGGAATCTCCCCGCGCGCACTAAATGGATTTATTCCGTCCCATTCTTTGATGAGCTGAAGTTGGGTGAAATGCCCGTGCTCGGTTTTCTGGGGTTCCCGCCTTTTGCGTTGGAATGTTATGGGTTGGTTAATCTGCTCGGGTTGCTCCGGGGCGGGCGCCATTGGGAGTTGGCGGCGTCCGAAAATCGGGAGCATCCCGGATTGCCGTCTTGGGGTGTGGCGGCGTGCGCCGTGTTCGTGCCGCTGGGCATGCTGGCTTGCGTCATCGGCACCGCCTGGCACACCGTGGCATCGCTCGCCTGGCCAGTGGAACATTTTTTCCGGCAAGAACTCGGTGAGGATGGCGTCAGCGCCCTGCAACAACGACATGCCAGCCATGGAATTCAATTCCTCCAACTGACCGAGCGCCCCCCCGAAATCGCGGCGGACTTGTACGCAAGGATGCGGCGCATCGTTGCCCTCAGCGAATGCAAAGGAATGGGGATGCCGAATGCTTTGGCGCTGGAGACACTGAAGATTACGCGGTTAGAGCAACTCGCGCGGGAAGATCCACTTGAGTTGGCGAGCAAACTCCGAGAGGCCGGTCGACGCGTGCGCTTGGAAGAGGTCAAGATGTGGATCCGCGAGGCGAACCGCCTGGTCACCAGATCTGCCAAGACCAACAATTCGACACCGCACAACGCCGCTTAGTTAGGGCCTGTCCCAGGAACGTTCTCGGGACAAACTTTGTCGGAATCTTTGTCGCAAACTTTGTCGAAATCCCAACATTGTCACAAAGTCCTCGACAAAGTTTCCGACGAAGTTTCCGACAAAGGCCGAAATCGCCCTTT